>CALGAM010000227.1 GCA_937951935.1 uncultured Micromonospora sp.
CATCCAGCGTGGACCGGAGATCGTGGTGTGACGGATCTGCACGACCGGGATCGCGCCGATGTGGTCCGGCAGCCCGCCCGGCGCGTGCGAGCCCCACAGCCGCTGCACGGCCCACAGGTCGCACCTGGCACTGGCCGGGCGACGCAGCAGCTCCATCAGTTCGTACTCGGCGCAGTCCGGATCGGCGATGATCAGGACGTCCGTCTCGGTCGAGACGATCCGGTCCTCCAACTCCTCAAGCGTGCCGATCAGCGGAAGTACACCGGTACCCGACCGGTGGGACGCGTCGACGCACCCGACGAAGCGCAGGCCGTAGCGCGGGTAGCGACGGAGGAGCCGGGCCAGTTCGGCGGCGACCGCGCCCCCGCCGATGATGATGGCGTTGTGCTCCACCCAGCGCCGCTGCCGTGCCTGCACCACCAGGGTCCGGGTGAGGGCGCGCCCCGCGATCACCAGTCCGGCGGAGAGCGCGACGCCCCGCATGAAGCCGGCCATGTACTCCACGGAGTTGTGCCGCAGCGCCGCGATGATCGCCACGATCGCCGCCGAGGAGAGCAACCGCCCGCACAGGTTCGGCAGCTCGTCCAGGATGCTCATGTGCCGGCGTGCCCGATACAACCCGCCCGCGGCGAAGATCACCATGGTGAGCCCGGCGGTGAAGAGGACGCCCCGCCAGTGGCGGTCGCTGAGGGCGAGTGGTGCCAGCAACGCCGCCAGGTCCACCGGGGCCGTCACCATCCAGGCGCGAAGCCGTCGGGTCCGGGCTGAGGCGGCGGATCCCGCGTACGGCAGCACGGCCGTGGTGTCGAGACCGGACGGTCGGGTGGGGCGTACCGGGCCGGGTGTGCCGTACCCCGTCCGGGGTCGGGGGATCTCCGGCGGCGCGACCACATCGCCGGTCCCGACGGGCGCGCCCCCGACGTCAGACGTCAGCAGGCCGGCCGGCCCGCCGACCGGGCTGCCCGGCGTGTCCTGGTGTGCCGTCGTCCCGCTGGACATTCCCTGACCTCCCCGATGGCCTCGGTCGACACGAGCGTCGCAGGCTGCCAGCAGCATATGGGCGAGGCAGGCAGCCATCCGGTTCGCGCCGACGAGGCAGCACCCGCATCAGGACACCACGGACAGCCACCGCGAGCACCGCCGATGCGGCGCCGTACGAGTCGAGGCTACCCAGCGGTCGCCACCCGCGTACGGTCGGTGTCCCCGGCCGACGGGTGTCGTGGTCCGACCTCCGAGAACCGGATCGCGGCCGGACCAGGATGATGAATGAACTACTTCGCCACGCGGAGAATGTCGTCCACCGCGTCCCGGCGGACCGCGTCGTACAGTTCCTTGGCCTTCTCCGTGTCCGCCAACACCACGCTTTCCGAACCGATGCGGCCGGTCCCCTTCGACGGGCTGGTGAGGAAGGTGAGGTCGTGGCTGCGCAGGTGACGCAACTCCATTCCCAGGTCGAGCAGGGAGAGTGTCTTGTCCACCGAGACGGCGTCCGCGGATGCCCGGACGAAGGCGTTCAGCTTGGCGGGATTGGTGAGGGTGCCGCTGGAAACCGCCTTGTCCAAGATGGCGCGGATCACCTGCTGCTGGTGCCGGATCCGGGTGAAGTCACCGTCGCGGAAGGCGTACCGCTCCCGGGCGTAGTCGAGAGCCTGGGCGCCATCCATCACCTGCCTGCCCTTGGTGAACTCCCGGCGGCCGCCCGGCAGCAGCGAGTGGGTCGAGGTGAAGCTCTGCTCGACCGTGATCTCCACGCCGCCGAGCGCGTCGACGATCTCCTTGAAACCGGAGAAGTCGATGATCGCCACGTGGTCGATCCGGACCCCGGTGAACTTCTCCACGGTCTGCACCATCATCGGGACGCCGCCCCAGGCATACGCCGCGTTGATCTTGGCGTCCCGCCCGCCACGCTGGCCGTCCTTGCTCTTCGGCACGTGGACCCAGGTGTCGCGGGGAATCGAGATCAGTTGGGCGCTGGCCCGGTCCTTCGGCAGATGGGCGATGATGATGGTGTCGCTGCGCGATCCGTCGGTGTTCGCGGGGTCGCGGGTGTCGCTACCGAGAATCAGGATGTTCTTGGCGTCCTGCGCCACCTTGACCGGCCGTGATTCCTCCGGCACGTCCTCGAACGCGTCGACACGCTCGATGCTCGACTCCACGGATCGTACATAGAGAACCGCGGCCAACGTGCCACCACCGCCGAGCAGGGCCAGCACCAGCAACGTGACAAGCACGATCCGACGGGCTCGCCGACGTCGGGGCTTTTCGCCGGCGGTCGGCTCCGCCACGGAATCGGATTCGGTCTGTGTGGGGACCCCGGACGCCTCGACTTCGGTTTGGCCTGGCATAGCTCGATGCTACTGAGCGGAGCAACCGCGCGGCGGTCCGGTCCCCGCGCGCGGGGACACGCCGCCTGCCCGTGAGACGCGTGAATGGTCTGCGACGCCCGGACCGACGACAGTAGGCGGCGGGCCGCCAACTGTCCTCCCGTGCCCCGATCAGAGCCGACCAGCCACCGCCCGGGCCAGTTCCGCCAGCGCGACACGTGTTTCCTCGGAATAGCTGAGCAGCGTCAACCGGATCGACACCCACGTCCCACCCTTGTGGACGAAGACCGTCCCCTCCTCGGCATAGGCCTCGTCGCCGACGCCGGGCAGCGGCCAGATCTCGTGCCCGAGCTCCCGCTCGATGTCGAGGTACTTCTTCGCCCCGTCGCCGACGAAGACCTCGACCTGCGCGGTCGGACCTGTCGGCGGAGCGGTCCAGGTGCAGGTGTCGCGGACCGGCACCGGATCCCGCAGCGACGTGCCGGCGAGCCGTTCCGCCTCCTCGTCGCTGATCAACGAGCACGGATCCACGGCCGTGGCCGACTCCGCCGTGGTCGACTCCGGGGTCGGCTCCGGGCCGGGCGCGCCGGCCGGCCCCTCCCCGACGACCACCGGCGAGTCCGCGTCGAGAAGCCGGCCACAGCCGAGCGGGCCGGCGACGGCGAGCGCGGCCAGGACGGCCAGCGCCAGGCGGACGCGGCTCCGGGATTTGATGGTCATGAGTCCTGTTTCCTTCACCCTACGCACAGCGGCACGTTCGGCAGCGTCTGGGAGGCCCGGTGGACGGGCCAGAGCGTCTCGTTCTCCAGCTCGAACCTGAGCGGGCTCGGCAGTAGTTCCCTGAGGGCCGCCCAGGCGGTCGAGGAGATGGTCGTCCCGAACCCGGCGCCGACCTTCACGTTCAGGGTCGCGGAGACACACCGGGCCAGCGGCGCACCGAGAGCCGAACCGTTGGCGACCCCGAGGTCGACCACGAGCTTGGCGTACGGGCCGGCGAAGGCGGCCGGGACGCCGATCCCGAATCCGACCTTCACCTCGACCGCGAAGGCGAGGCCGCTCGGACCGGTCGAGACACCGCTGATGGAGTCCATGATGCTCGTGACCGTGCTCAGGGTCGGCTTCTGAAGCGTGCCGTCGACCAGGCCGAGACGCCCGCCGCCCAGGGCCCACTCGCCGGTCGCGGTCACCGTCGTGTTCCGGCCGCTCAACCCCGTCGTGATGATGAACTTCCACGTGGTGCTGTAGACGAGCGGCTCACCCGCGACCGGCAGGTTCATCTCGACGGGCACCTCGACGCGGACCTTCCGGTTGTCGTCGGCGCCGTTCGCGGCGCCGGCCGACACGTCGACGGAGATGCTCCGGATGCCCTCCAGCACGAACGTCGAACCCTTGCCGACGACACCGTTCGTGATCGACACGTCGCTGCGGACCCGCAGGTTGGTTACGTTCAACGCGAAGTCGATGAACACCTTGAGGTCCTTCGTGGCGGCGTATCCGATCTTGAGGCCGAGCCTGCCCGGGGTGCGGTACGGCTGTGCCTCCCACTCGCCGACGGCGACCGTGACGTTCCGCTCCCGAGCCGCCGGCAACCGCCCGTCGGATGCCGGCGCGAGTCGGACCGGGTCCAGGACGAGCGTCTGCACGTCGTCGCCCGGATCCGGCTCCCCGCTCCCGGCCGGCCCCGGTCCGCCGGTCCGGTCGTCCGCCCCGGATCCGCCGGGGGCGTCGGGATTCCAGACCGCCGGGACGACGGCGCCACCGCCCGGAACCGAACCGACCGGGGTCGTGGCGTCCGCCGGCTTCCGCTCGCCGGTCGGGATGCTCACCGCACCGGGCAGCGCGGGGACCTCCTGGTAGACCAGCGACGCCTCGTCCAGCTCGCGGTCGGCGACGAAGCGGGCGTGCCGGAAGACCTCCGTCAGGGTGACCGGGGCGAGGGTCACCGCGAGGTCGTCGCCGACCCGGCGGGTCTGCACCACCCGGCCGACCGCCCGGCTGGTGGCGTACATGATCCGGCCCGGTGCGAGTTCGTCCACGCCGTCGGCGTCGCCGTCGACGGTCCAGGTCAGCCCGTCCGCGCTGGCCGAGCGGATCACCTTCGGCCCGCCCTCGATGAGGACCACGTCCGGCTGGTACGTCACCGACCCGTCCCGGACCGGGCCGTATCCGTAGGTGCGTGCCGAGGTGTCACCGTGCCCGGAAGCACCACGACGAGGGTCGCCGACGGGCCGGAGCCCGCATCCCCCGACGCCGATCACGAGCAGCACCGCCACCAGGAACGACCCGCCCCGCCGCCCGGTGGACATCTCCTCGCTCCCTCTCCCCCGTGGTCGCACCACCGGCCCGCGGTGTCGCGGGCCGTCATCGGCCTGCTCCACGGGCCGCCGTCGGCGCCATCATGGTCGGCGGTGTTCAGGGGCGGTTCAGGAATCGTTCGCGTGGCCGGTCACCGCTGTCAGTCCCGCCGGAAACGCCGCCGGCTCGATGTCGAGTTCGCGCATCCGGTCGAGGTACTCGCGGTACCGGCGGGCGGCCTCGCCGTGCCGGCCGGCCGCCGACAACGCGCAGACGAGGCCGAGGTGGGCGGACTCGTCGTAGCCGTCCTCGGTGAGCAGCCGCAGGTACCACCCGACCGCGTCGTCCGGCCTCCCCGACCGCAGGCAGCGCCGGGCGAGGCGGCGGACCGTCTCCCGGTACAGCTCGGCCAGCGCGGTACGTGGGCGCTCGACCCAGTCCCCGGTGGCCTCGCCGTCGTCGCAGAAGTCGCCGGTGTAGAGCCCGACGACGGCCTCGAGCCGGGCGAGGATCTCGTCCCCGCCCGACGGCTCCGGGGTCTCCGGCCGCGGCACGCCGGACGACCGGACCTCCCGCCGCCTCGGCTCAGCCGATCGGGGACCGGGTGGGCGGGCGCTGTCCGCGGCGATGGCGGCGCGGGCGGCATCGTGGAACCGGACGGTGTCCAGCGCGACGTGGGTGGGGTCGATCCGCACCGTCGCCGGGTCGGTGCTCAGGTAGCGGTCTGCCGGGTGGCGCCGGTGTGGGTCCAGCACGGCGCGGACCGTCGAGATCAGGACCGACAGCCGGCGCAGCGCCACCTCCGCCGGCGCCTCGGGCCACAGCACCGCGGCGAGCGTCTCCCGGGCCAGCGGACGCCCGAGCTGACCGGCCAGCACCTTGACCAGCTCGCGGGCCTTCCGGGACTGCCATGCGGCCGCCGGCAGCGGTACGCCGGCCAGGCGGACCACGAACCGGCCGAGGGTCTGCACCGCGACCTCGGGAACCGGTGCCGGCCCGATCGCCGCCAGCGGCCCGGCGAGGTGCCAGGCCCCGTCGCGTACGCCGAGCCGGTACAGCCGGTCGGCGGCGAGGTCCTCGGCCAGGGGGTCACCGGCGAGACGCGCCTGGAGCAACGCGTTGGTGGCCAGCCCCACCTCGTTGCCGATGTCGGTCCAGATCGCCGCCGCCTCGACCAGCCCTGCCGGGGGGCGGCCGGGACGCCGCCCCCGACCCGGTCCGGCCCCCACCGTCCCGGGTTCCCCGTCCTCCGCCAGCGTGAGCAACTCGATTGCCTCGGCCAGCCCGGCGGAATCCCGACGGCGGCCCGCCTCGACTCGGGCCCTCCGCCCGTGTTCCCGCGCCGCCGCCCGGTCACCGGAGCAGAGGGCGACCCAGCCGGCGGCGAGTTCGGCGGTGGTGGCACCGCCGGCGCTGGGCAGGGTCAGTGCCTGGCGGGCATACTCCGCCGCGGCGTCCGGGGCGTCGGCGTACCGGGTCCGGGCCAGGCCGGCGCAGGCCTCCGCCAGGACCTGTGCGTTGCCGTCCGGTTCGGCCGTCGACCACGCCGCCTGGTATGCCGCCGCCGCCCGGCTGGGCGAACCGCAGACCATGTAAACCCGCGCGGTCAACAACAGTCCGAGGGCCGCCAGCGGCGAGCCGGCGCGCTGCCACAGGGTGAGCGCCGCGTCCGCGTCGGAACGGGCCGGCCCGAGCTGGCCGAGCCCCAGCCACGCCTCGGCCCGGTTGTGCAGCGCGAGCGCGAGCAGCAACCGCTCGTCGGCCTGTTCGGCGAGCCGGATCGCCGTGCCGAGTTCCTCGGTGGCCGCGCGGTACCGACCCTCCTCGACCAGCCGGGAGCCGATGTTGGTCCGGATCCGCAGCTGCTGGACGACGTCGCCGGCGCGCACGGCGGCAGCCAGCGCCAGGGCGTACGCGTGTTCGTTGCCGGCCCGGTCACCCTCGCTGAACGCGACCAGTGCCCGCGCGACGTACGCCGCCGCGAGTGCGGCGTCGTCTCCGCACTGCTCGGCACTCTCGACGGCTTCGTCGGCGAGTCGGCGGCTACCCTCCCGGTCGCCCCGGGCCCACCGCGCCGCCGCCCACCCGGCCAGCACCTGGGCGCGGTCGGCCCGGGTTGGCGCGGGCCATCCACCGAGCGCCGCCCCCGGATCCAGGGCGGCCCGTGCGAACAGCGCCTCCGCGTCGTCGAACTCCCCCCGCCGGTGCAGGACCGCGCCGAGCCGCCAGCACAGCGCCGCGGGCAGGGAGGTCTGTGCCGGTACGGCCGCCAGGTACCGCCGCGCCTCGTCGGGCCGGTTGTCCCGCAGCGCGGAGCCGGCCAGGACCAGGTCGACCTCGGCGATGCCGTACGGCTTCCCGGACAGGACCCGGACGGCCCGCAGCGGGGCCTCGCGCGTGACCGGTCGGTCCGGTGGGACGAGGCACCGCAGCGCCCACCGCGCGAGCGGAGCCAGTCGGTCCAGGAGGTCGGCCCCGCACCGCCGGACCGCCGCCAGTGCCGCGACCGCCGTCGTCTCGCGTTCGGTGAGCGCGGCGCGTTCGGCTGTTCCGAGTCCCGACAACAGCTCCGCGACCCGGTCGCGGTTGCCGTCCGGGCAGGCGGCCCGCACCGGGCCGCGGTCGGGTCCGGCGCCGAGTCGGGCGGCGGCGACCACCACGGCGGGCCACCCGCCACATTCGACGACGATCCGCTGGACGAGAGGGTCGGCCGCGGCGGGGCCGGCCGCCCCCAGCAGCCGGCGCGTCTCGGCCGGAGTGAAGGCCAGCTCCCGCGGCCCGAGCTCCCCGAGCCGGCCGGTGGAACGCAACGACCCGAGCGGAAACGGGACCGGCTCCCGGCTGGCGAGCACCATGACGGTGTCCGCGGGAAGTCGACAGACGAGCGCCGCGAGCAGGTCGGCCGCCGGCCCGGCGCCCAGGACCTGCACGTCGTCCAGGACGAGCCGGACGGGTCTGTCGGCGGCCGCCGCCAACGCGTCCCGAAGCCGGTCGGCCAGCGCCTCGGGCGCCCCCGCGGAGACCTCGATACCGGCTGTTGGAAGGCCGACCGCGCCCAGTGCCGCGGAGAGCGCGGCGCAGAGCACCCGCGGGTCGCGGTCGGCGGGACACAGTGTGTGCCAGGCGGCGTGCCGCCGGGTCGCCCACTCGCGCAGCACCGTCGTCTTGCCCGCGCCCCCGGGTGCGACGACGGTCACCAGCCTGCGGCGGGCGAGCTGGTCGAGCCGCCTGAGCAGCCTCGGCCTGCCGCAGACCAGCAGGCCGGGCCGCAGGTCACCACCCGGTGTCCACTCTCCACCACCGGTGGCCACGGCACCAGGATATCGCCGGGGGCCAGCGACGATCATGACGCGTCCGGCGGCGCCGTTCCCGGTCGACCGGTTCGCGGCCCGACCGGCCCGCGGGCCCGACGGGCGCGGACCAGCCCGCCGGCGCGGACCGAGCGCAACGTCACCGGGCCACCCGGACGGAGAGGCGACCCACCGCGGCGGGCGCGGTCACTGTGCGGAAACGGTCTCCTCGGCCGGCAGGGTGTCCATGAAGGAGCTGACCGAGAAGACCGCCCGCCCGGCCCCGGGCGGGCCGTAGCCGGGCGGGCTGGTCAGCCCGTTCGCCTCCATCGTCGCCCGGTAGACCTCCAGCAGCCGGATGTGGTACTCCAGCGGCGCGCCCTCGGGGTTCGTCCGGCCCAGCGGGGTGGTCGGCTCCGGGCACCAGGTGGTGAACCGCGGGGTGATCCCCCGGGACATGAAGAACTGCAGTCCCTCGGCGGTGGACGCGATCGCCTCGTCGACCGTACGGAACCCGAATGGCTCGGCCATCTCGATCCCGGCGACGAAGTTCGGGATCACGTTGCGCGGACCGAAGATCTCGGCGGAGTCGAGGATCCGCCGGTGCCACTCCTCACGCCCGACGTACCGCTCCTTCCCCGGGCAGTAGAGCGCGAAGAGCCGCTTGTCCCACACCTCGTAGTTCGGGTGGTAGATCCGGATCCCGTAGTCGTGGAACCGCTGCACGTCGGCCTTGGGCAGTGCCTGGGCGACCACCTTGCCGATCCACCGGCCCGGGAACCGCTCCTCGATCGCCTTGGCGTACCGGCCGTAGAAGTCGGCCTCGGCGAGCCCGTCGACCTTCGAGGTGATGCTGCCCCCGGTGAGCGTGTAGGCCTGCGAGGCGCCGGCGGTGTCGTACCGGTCGATGATCTCCATCGCCTCGAGAACCTCGGCCACCGGCTTCACCCCGGTGTACGGCCGCCCGGCCGCCTTGTGCTGGCGCCAGTTGTGGTTGATGTCGCAGTACTGGCACTCCTCCTTGGCGCCGAAGTACTGGCAGACCCGGAAGACGGTGAGGTAGATCAGGTAGCCCCACTGGATGGTCGGGGCGACCTCCATGACCGACTTGCCGTTGGCCAGCGTGTGCCGGTAGTACTCCGGCATCGGCGGCAGTCCGACGTCGGCGATCGGCCGGCCCTCCAGGTGCAGCCGCAGGACGCCGTCGCCGCTGTCCTGCACCCGGTACGGCGAATCCGGATTGACCCGGACCGAGACGACGGTACGGCGCAGCTCGTACGGGCCGCCGGTGAGGACGATCTCCTCCGGCGGCCGGCGCAGCGCCGCCGTACCCAACTCGGGAAGGGTCCGGTGGTCGAAGGAGAAGATGAAGTACGACTTCGGCTTGACCTCGCCGTCCTCGTTGTCGGTCAGTGCCGAGTCGTCGAACGCCACCCCGCCGCGGAGCAGGTCCTCCTTGATGACCGCCTCGCGAGGGATGTGCGGAAAGCGCCCCATAAGGTCCTCGATGAGATCAGTGCGGGTCTGCACGCGCTTCCTCCGGTCCGCTGTGACGCTGTCGGGGCTCCCTCGGCTCCGCCGTCACCATGACAGAACGGCGCGGTGGGCCGGCGGGCACCGGTACCCGGTGTGCCGCCGACCACGCTACCCCGCGTCCTCCGCGCGGGTGTCGGTGGATCACCCGGTGGGTCCCGTCCCGGGCCGCCCCCGCCCCGGACCGCCCGGTCACCGTGCCCCTGGTCCGGTCGCCGCCCTGGTCAGGACAGCAGCAGGTGCTTCTGGACCTTTCCCATGGCGTTGCGCGGCAGCGCGTCGACCAGGTGTACCCGGCGGGGCCGCTTGTGCCAGGAGAGACCGGTGGCGACGAAGTCGATCAGCTCCTGCGGGGTCACACCGTCGCCGACGACGTACGCCACGATCTCCTGGCCAAGGTCGGGGTGGGGGGCGCCGACGACCGCCGCCTCCCGGACCCCGGGATGGCGCAGCAGCATGTTCTCGACCTCCCCGGCACCGATGCGGAAGCCCCCGCTCTTGATCAGGTCGGTGCTGGCCCGGCCGACGATGCGGTGTTGTCCGTCCGGGCCGATGGTCGCCACGTCCCCCGTGCGGAACCAGCCGTCCGGGGTGTACGCGGCCGCGGTCGCCTCCGGCTGGCCCCGGTAGCCGGCGAACAGCGTCGGCCCCCGTACCTGCAGCTCACCGACGCTCTCGCCGTCCGCGGGCACGGGCCCGCCCGCCTCGTCGACGAGCCGGGTGGCGACGCCGCGCAGCGGCAGGCCCACGTGTCCCGGACGGCGTTCCCCGTCGGCCCGGGTACTGACCGTGATGAGGGTCTCGGTCATGCCGTACCGCTCGATCGGCCGGTGTCCGGTCAGCTCGGACAGCCGTGTGAAGACGGGCACCGGCAGCGGCGCGCTCCCGGAGACCAGCAGCCGGGCGGAGCTCAGGGCGCGGGCCGCCGCGGGGTCGGCCGCGATCCGGGACCAGACCGTGGGCACACCGAACAGCAGCGTGCCGCCGGCCGCGGCGTACCGGTCCGGATGCGGTCGGCCGGTGTGCACCAGCCGGCACCCGATCCGCAGCGCGCCCAGGACGCCGAGCACCAGCCCGTGTACGTGGTACAGCGGCAGCCCGTGCACCAGGACGTCGTCCGGGCTCCAGGCCCACGCCTCCGCGAGGGCGTCCAGGTCGGACGCGATCGCGTCCCTGGTGAGCAGGACGCCCTTCGGTGCCCCGGTGGTGCCGCTGGTGTAGAGGATCAGTGCCGGCGCCGTGCCGGCGGGTTCGCCGAGACGGGCGTCGGGCGCGGGCGGGGCCGCCCTGATCGGCTCGACCGGCACCGGGACCGGGTGCGCCGGCGCGGTCTCGGCCAGCAGCAGCGCCGCCCCGGAGTCGGTGAGGATGTGGCGCAGCTCGACCGGTCCGGCGTCGGCCGGCACCGGCACCACCGGTACCCCGGCCAGCAGGCCGCCGACCACCGCGGTCACCGTCGACAGCGACGCGGTGGCGAGTACGGCGACCGCAGGGGCACCGGCGATCCGGGCCGCGACCGCCTCGGCGGCGTCCCGCACCTGTGTCCAGGAGGCCGCCTCGTCCCCGACCCGGACCGCGTCCGCGCGGTCCGGGAGCCCGCCGCCCAGTGCCGGCAGTAGCATGAGCCCTCCCGATCGGCGATTCTCGCCCCGTTCCGTCCCGAAAAGCATCCCGCCGCCCGGCCCTCGGTGGGGTGGGGCGTCGCCCGTACCGAGTCTGCCCGAGGCGGCCCGGTACCCGCACCGGCGCCCGCGCGGGCCCCGCCGCCGCGTCGCCGCCGGATGCCGCGGTCCGCGGGATCCGTTCGTGGACCCCGTCCCGAGGGGTCAGAGTCGGGTGCGTACCCATTCGGCGAGGGCGCGGGCGCAGTCGTCGACCGACTCCCGCCAGGTCCGCGCCGCACCGTCTCCGGCGTCGTCACTGACCTGCTTGACCAGACGGACCGGCACCCCGAACATCCGTGCCGTCGACGCCACCGCGTACCCCTCCATGTCGACCAGCTCAGCCCGGGCGGCAAGCCGGGCCCGAGCCGTCGCCTCGGCGACGAACTGGTCGCCGGTGGCCAGCACCGGACCGTCGCCGCCCAGCGTCAGCGGCGCCCCGACGGTCAGGCCGGTCAACTCCCGGAGCAGGTCGGTGTCCAGGTCGTGCTGGATGACCCGGCTCACCTCGTAGGTCCCGGTCAGGCCCGGTCGCAGGGCTCCGGCGGTCCCGAGGTTGACCACGACCGACGGCAGGGGTCCCCGGGCCAGCGTCGCCGCGAGTGCGCTCGCGGCGTTGACCTTCCCCATGCCGGTGATCAGTATCGGCAGGCTCCCGTCGAGATGGGCCGCCTCCTCGGCGAGCGCGACGACGAGCAGGGGCCGGTCCGGTGCGAGCACTCCCTGGAGATCCACAGGTGGATGGTAGCCAGCGCCTCGCCGCGGTCGGTGTCGCCGCCGGTCGATGCCCCGGCGACGGCGCGTTCGCGCTCGCCGGGGGTCGGTGTTCCCTGCCGCCGGTCGGCGCGCCGGGTGGCCTGGGGGTCATGCCTCGCCGACGATCGGGGCGAGGTAGCCGCGGAGCACCTTCTTCAGCTCGCGTACCTCGGCCGCCCGCTCGACGTCGGTCGGCGCGGCCGTGATCAGCGGCGTCATGGCCTGGAAGATCTGGATCAGCACCCGGGCGCTGCGGGTCCGCTCGGCGGCGGACAGTGCCGGCGCACGGGCGGCGAGGACCGCCTCGACCCGACCGAGCAGCGCGGCCTGGATCGGCTGGGCCGCCCGAGCCAGGCCGGCCGGCATGTCCGGGCGGGCGAAGAGCGCCTTGAAGCCGGGGTTGGCGACGTTGAAGGCCACGATCGGGTCGACCACCCGGTCGATCAGGACGTCGAGGTCGACCGCGACGAGGTCGGTGGACTCGAACGCCGCCCGGTGCGCCGCCGCCAGGTCGGTGACGAACCGGTCGGCGAGGCCCTGGGCGATGGCCTCCTTGTTCGGAAAGAACTGGTAGAGCGATCCGGGTGAGATGCCGGCCTCGGCGGCGATGGCGTTCGTGGTGGCCTTCTCGTAGCCGATCCGGGCGAACACCCGGGCGGCGGCGTCCAGGATCTGGGCCATCCGCCGCTCGCCCCGCGCCTGCCGACGGGTCCGCTGAGCCGGTTCGTCGGGCACGTTCCACCCTCCCTGGCAAACACGAGCTTTTGCTCGTATTCTTGCCGCCGTCGAAACACGAGTCCTCGCTCGTAAACTACACCGTGCCTGGGGGGTCGATGCTCGCGCACGTCGTCACACGCCGACCGGGATGGGTCGTCACCGTCGGTCTGCTGATCACCCTGCTCGCCGGCCTCGTCGGTGCCGGCACCATCGGTGCGCTCTCGCTCAACCGGTTCGAGGCGCCGGGGTCGGAGTCGCTGCGCGCCCGCGACATCCTGGCCCGCCAGTTCCACACCGGACCACCGAACGTGGCGCTCCTGGTCACCGCGGTACGGGGCACGGTGGACGGTGCCGAGGTGGCCGCGGCCGGGACCGCGCTCACCCGCGAACTGGCCGCGGTGCCCGGCGTCGGCGACGCCTGGTCCTACTGGGACCGGGGTGGCCCGGCCAGCCTGCGCAGCGAGGACGGTCGGCAGGCGCTGGTGCTGGCCTGGGTACCGGGCGACGCCAACCACGTACGCCGGGAGGTCCTGCCCGACCTGGTGTCCCGGTTCAGCCGTACCGACACCGTGGTCAGCGTCCGGGTCGGCGGCAGCGACGAGGTCTTCCGGAACGTCATGGAGCAGGCCCGTCGCGACTTCGTCCGGGCCGAACTCGTCGTCGTCCCCCTGGTGCTGCTCCTGCTCTGGTGGGTGTACCGGCGACTCACCGCCGCGTTGGTCACCCTGGGCGTCGGTGTCTTCGCCGTCCTCGGCTCGCTGGCCGTCCTGCGCGGCGTGGTCGCCGTCACCGACGTCTCCACCTTCGCCTCGAACGTCGTGCTCGTGCTCGGGATCGGGCTCGGCGTCGACTACGGGCTCTTCGTCATCTTCCGGTTCCGTGAGGAACTGCGGCGGGGCCGGCCGGTGCCGGACGCGGTTCACCAGACCCTCCGCCACGCGGGCCGGACGGTGGTGTTCAGCGGTGTCACCGTCGCGGCCGGGTTGGCGGTCCTGTTCGCCTTCCCGTTCCCGTTCCTGAACTCCTTCGCCTACGCCGGCATCGCCGTGGTGCTCACCGCCGTCGTCGGCGCGACCGTGCTGCTGCCGGCCGCCCTGGCGCTACTCGGCCACCGGGTCGCCCGGCCCGGGTCGGTCCCGCCCGCGAGCGAGAATCTCTGGTACGCCACCACCGCCCGGGTCATGCGCCGCCCGCTCCTGTTCGGTGGCGCGGCGCTGGCGATCCTGCTGCTGCTCGGCTCCCCCTTCCTCGCGGTACGGTTCGGGCTCCCCGACGACCGGGTGCTGCCCTCCTCGGCCCCGGTCCGCCAGATGTACGACGAGATCCGCGCCGGGTTCTCGGCCGAGGAGTCCGACGCGATCCAGATCGTGGCACCGGACGGCGACGCGACCCGGGTCGCTCCGTACGCCGCCGCGCTGTCCCGGATCGCCGGCGTGGTCCGGGTCGACTCCGCGGCCGGCTCGTACGTCGCCGGTCGGCCCGTACCGGCGCCGACCGGCCTCGACCTCGGCGGGAACGGGACCTGGCTGTCGGTCGTGCCCTCCGCACAGCGGCTGGCGGACGACCCGATCGGACTGGTCGAGGAGGTCCGGGCGGTACCGGCCCCCTTCGACGTGCTGGTCGGGGGATACCCCGCCGAACTGGCCGACTACCGCGCCGGGGTCACCGCCCGGCTGCCGCTGGTCGCCGGCCTCATCGTGCTGGTGACCCTCGTGGTGCTGTTCCTGATGACCGGCAGCGTGGTGGCCCCGCTGAAGGCGTCGGTGCTGAACATGCTGAGCCTGACGGTCATGTTCGGCGTCCTGGTCTTCGTCTTCCAGCAGGGCAACCTCGCCGGGCTGCTCGGCTTCACCCCCACCGGCACGATCGAGCCGAGCATCCCGATCCTCATGTTCTGCGTCGCCTACGGGTTGTCGATGGACTACGAGGTGTTCCTGCTCGCCAGGATCAAGGAGGAGTACGACCGCACCGGCGACCCCACCGGATCGGTGCCGCGCGGCATCGCCCGCAGCGCTCCCCTGGTCACCGCGGCCGCCGTCATCCTCGCGGCCTCGTTCGCCACCTACGCCACCGGACGGGTGGTCTTCCTCCAGCAGCTCGGCATCGGGACGGCACTGGCCATCGTCGTGGACGCGACCCTGATCCGTGGGGTGCTGGTGCCGGCGTTCATGCGGCTGGCGGGCCACGCCAACTGGTGGGCACCGGGGCCGCTGCGACGGCTGCACCGGCGGATCGGCCTCGCCGAACACGTCCCGGCGCGGTCCGCCCCCAGCCCGGCGGGGCGGGTGCCGGAGCCGGAGAGGGTGCCGTGACGACGGGGCCGCCGCGGGCGGGACGGACTGGAAACCCTTCCTATCCCCGGCGGGGTGGACCAACGGAACCCGGTGGGGCGGCTGTCCCGGATCCGTGGCTGTGTTCTCGGGCTCGTCCTCGGCGACGCGCTGGGGGCGACCCGCGGAACGGTTCCGGCGAGCGGAACCCTGCCGGCGACGAGCGCCGGCCAACTCGCCTGCTTCACCGTCGAGGGCCTCATCCGGGCCAGCGTGCGGAGCCACCACAAGGGCATCTGCCATCCGCCCAGCGTGGTCTGGCACGCCTACCACCGCTGGGCGGCGCTGCGGGGCGTGCCCGGCGTCCGACGCTGGCAGGACGACGGTTGGCCGGACGGCTGGCTCGCCCGGGTTCCCGTGCTCGGCGCGGGACGCGGCCCGGCACCGGCCACGGTGGCGGCGCTGCGGGACGGCCGGCAGGGCAGCGTCGACGACCCGGTCGGCAGCAGTGTCGGGGCACACGGACTGACCCGTAGCCTGCCGGCGGCGCTCTGCCCCGACTGGGGACCGGCGCCGGGCCGCCTCGCCGCCGAGGTGGCGGCGTTGACCCACGGACCGGAGGCGATCGAGGCGGCCGAAATCGCCGCCGCGACCGTCCACCGTCTCGACCGCTGCGGCGACGTCGCCACGGCGGTGGACCACGTGCTCGCCGAGCGACCGACGAGGCCGGCGTCGGCGGTTGCCGGGGCGCCGCGGGACGCGCTGACGGCGGCGCGGGCCCGCCCGGGTCAGCACGCGAACTGGTGGATCGCCCCGGACGAGCGGGCGGTGTCCGCGCTGGCCGGAGCCGTCTACGTGATCGCCCCCATGCCGGGGCGGCACCGGGTCACCGAGGCGCTGCTGTTCGCCGCCGGGGCTGGCGACGGCGGCCACACCGCCACGGTGACCGGCGCCCTCGTCGGTGCCGCGTACGGCGTCGACGCCCTTCCGGTCGGTCTGCTCTCCCGGTTGGAGCTGGCCTGGGTCGCCGACACCCTGGCCCGGGACCTGGCTGCCGAGTGGCTCGGCGGACCACCGGGCTGCGGGTGCGCGGCCGGGAAGGCGTCACACCGGTGGGACCGCTACCCGGGTTGGTGACCGCCGGCACCGACCGGCCGGCCGTCGACCCGATCCTCACGCCGCCCCTCGCGGTCCGTCGCGTGCCCGGCAGCGCTCCGTCGCGGCGCGTCACCCCCGCCCGGCGCGGAACGGCGCACGTTCACCGCGCGAACCGGTGACCACCGTGCGCGCCCGCCGTCGCCGGGTATTCAATTGATAGATCCACATCTATCTGTAGGAAGGGGTGACCAATGAGGCCGACCCTACGTCGATCCGCCGGGCTCCTGGCGGCGACGCTGCTGGCGGCGCTGGCCGCCGTCACGTACACCGCCACCCGGGTGGAGGCGGCCACGGCGGTCCGGGTCATGCCACTCGGCGACTCGATCACCGACGGCTTCAACGTCCCCGGTGGCTACCGGATCGACCTGTGGCAGAAGGTGGTGGCCGACGGCTACACGATCGACTTCGTCGGCTCCCAGGCCAACGGCCCGGCCAGCCTCGGCGACCGGGACCACGAGGGCCACTCCGGCTGGCGGATCGACCAGATCGACGCCAACATCGTCGGCTGGCTGAACACCTACCGGCCCAAGACGATCCTGCTGCACATCGGTACCAACGACATCACCCAGAACCGCGACCTGCCGAACGCCCCGAACCGACTGGCCGCGCTGATCGACCGGATCACCACGACGGCGCCGGAGGCCAAACTCTTCGTGGCCACCATCATCCCGATACCGTTCGCGGACGCCCAGGTACGGAGTTTCAACGCGGCGATACCGCAGATCGTGCGCACCCGGGCCGCCGCCGGCCGACAGGTGTACCTGGTCGACATGTACTCCGCCCTCACCGCCGCGGACCTGGCCGACGGCGTCCATCCGAACGCGACCGGCTACAGCAAGATGGCCGCGACCTGGTACGACGCCCTCCGGGCCGTGCCGGGGAGCCTGACCGAGGAACCCTCGCCGGGCCCGACGAGTACCCTCCCGACCACGCCACCGACCTGGGGTCCCACGGACCCGCCACCGACCACGCCGACCACGCAACCGCCCGGCGGCTGCACCGCCACGGTGTCGGTGAACGCCTGGCCCGGTGGCTTCGTCGCCACCGTGCGGGTGACCGCCGGTCCGTCCGGAACCACCGGGTGGGCCGTCGACCTGACCCTGCCCACCGGGGCGACGATCACGAACGTCTGGAACGCCAGCCCCAGCGGAAACTCCGGCGCCGTCCGCTTCACGAACGTGAGCTACAACGGCCAGCTCGCCGCCGGACAGTCGACGGAGTTCGGCTTCCAGGCCGTCGGCACCGACGCCGGCATGACACCGACCTGCGCCGCCACCTGACACCGGCCGGCTCCACCGGCCGGTCGCCGGCGACCGGCCGGTGGGGTGTCGGCGGGATGCGGGCCCACGCGGCGGTCCGACTCCGGGACGACCCGGGCCCGCAGCCAGCCGGCCACCCGTCGGCGTCCCCGGTCACGGGGTCGCCGGCAGCCGCTGCATCAGGGCGACGTAGCCGTCCTCCAGGGACGGCGCCGCCGGCCGGGCGTCCGGGCCGGGCGGGACCGGGCTGACCACCCGGTAGTGGGTGCCGTCGGCGCGGCTCACCGCCGAGACCACGACCCCGGCCGGCGGCGGTGCACCGGCCGGGGCCAGCACCTCCCAGGTGGCGCCCTCGCCGACCCGGACCAGGTCGGCGACCGTACCGGTGTAGACGACCCGGCCGGCGGCCATCACCGCCGCGTGCTGGCAGGTCTGTGCCACGTCCTCGACGATGTGCGTGCTGAGCAGCACGGTACGGTGCCCGGCCAGCCCGGCCAGCAGGGTCCGGAACCGGACCCGTTCCTGCGGGTCGAGGCCGGCGGTCGGCTCGTCGACGATGATCAGTGCGGGGTCGCCGAGCAGCGCCTGGGCGATCCCGACCCGCCGCCGCATCCCACCGGAGAAGCCCTTCATCCGCCGACCGGCCACCCCGGTCAGGTCGACGAGTTCCAGCAACTCGTCGACCTGGGCCCGGCGGGCCCGCGTGTCGTCCAGCCCCTTGAGCAGGCCGACGTAGTCGAGGAACTCGCGGGGCGTCAGGTCGGGGTAGAGCCCCAGGTCCTGCGGCAGGTAGCCGAGCCGCCGCTGGACGGCGATCCGGCCGGCACCGGTGGCCAGGTCGTGGCCACCGACCCGGACCTGGCCCGCGGTCGGTGGCAGGACGCCGGCCAGGATGCGCATCAGGGTGGTCTTGCCGGCTCCGTTGGCGCCGAGCAGCCCGTACATGCCGCCGGGAATGGTGAGGTCGACCGAGTGCAGTGCGGTGACCCTGCCGAACCGCCGGCTCAGCCGGGTGATCTGGATGTCCATGTCGCAACCTTTCGAGTTCGGGGTCACGCGGTACGGCGACGGGAGCGGACGACTCCGGTCAGCAGCAGCGGCAGCAGCCCGCCGAGCAGGAGCAGCAGCACGCTGGTCAGGGCGCTCGCCGCGCTCGGCTCCGGCCGCAGGAACGACAGCCAGCCGGGCACCCCGGCGTACAGGGCCCGCTCGCCCAGCAGCCAACTCGCCGGGTAGTCGCCGACCGGGGTCAGCAGCGTGCCGGTCAGCGACGGCAGGAACTCCGGGCTGAGCATGTTGCCCCAGAACCAGTAGCCGACGAAGAGCACCCGGAACAGGGGTGACGAGAGCACCAGCGGGCACGCCAGGGCGAAACCGGCCACGAAGGCCAGCCCGGGCAGCATCACCACGACGAACGCCAGCACCGCCCAGCCGAGCAGCCGCGGGTCGCCCCGGTGCAGGCTCTCGTACCCACCGGCGGCGAGCATCAGCAGCAGCACCGGCGTCGCACTGGCGGCGAGCCCGCCGAGGTACTTCCCGGCCAACAGGCACCCCTGCCCCACCGGCAGGCTCTCCAGCAGCGCGGCGGTACGGAGTCTCTGGTCTCGGACCAGCCGGTCGGCGAGCACCATGCCGCAGCCGAGCGGCGCCATGATGCCGAGGAGCAACGCCCACCCGGCCATCACCTCGCCGGCCGAGGCCGTGTCCGGCAGGTGGGCCGGACCCCGGTCCCCCTGCGTGACGGCGAGCAGGCCGCACAGCAGGGTCACCGCCAGCCAGAGCGACCACCTGCGGATCTGCATCCGGAACTCGTACCGGACCACGGCCAGCAGCGCGGAGGTCCCCCTCATCTCTCCTCCTCGGTCAGCAACAGGTGGGGACGGTGCAGCAGCGCCGCGACCGCCCCGACGGCCACCAGTCCGAGGGCGGTCAACGTCAGACGGTTGGGCCACCAGTCCTCGACGCCGAACCAGACGGTGGTGAACAGGAAGAACGGTCGCGCCCGGGTCTCGGTGCCGAACCAGTCCGCGAAGAGCAGCTCCCCCAGCCAGATGCCGGCGACCACCGTGGTGGCCAACGCCGGGCCGCGCCCGAGCACGCCCACCAGCACCGCCAGTCCGGCGAGCCCGAGTGTCGGTGCCAGCCAGACCAGCGGAGCCGCCGGTGATCGTGGCCCGGTCCACCAGCCGGTCAGGCCGAGCGCGGCGGAGAACACCAGTGCGCCGAGCGTCCCGGCCAGCGCCAGCACGCCGAGCCGGCGGGCGAGGGTACCCGGGTACCTGGTCGGCAGCGACAGCTGCAGTTCGCGGCAGCCGTCCCGGGCCACGATGCTCACCGCCGTCATGGCCACGGCCAGCGGCAACAGAACCTCCAGTGCGGCCAGGAGCAGCCGGCCGACCTGCTGTCGCGGCGCGCCGCCGCCCGCCGCGACCAGGGCCACCACCACCCCGAGCAGCAGGGCGGTCACCGGGGCCGCCCCGGCCACCCATCCGGCCCGCCGAGCCTCGTACCACCACAGCGGCAGTCGACGGGAAGAAAACCATCTCACGTGTCTGGGTGGCCGGCGGCGGGCTTTCGGTTCACCCCGGCGGGGGTGACCGATCCCACACCGGGGCTCCGATCCCGACCCGACGGCTGGCCATCCCCCCGCCGCGGGGCAGGCGGGCGGGACGGCGGGGGACGCTACGGCCGCGCCGGCCGGCCCGGTAGGGACGGCAGGAGGGCCAGCGTGCCCGCCACCAGGACGACGGCGCCGGCCAGCACCGGGCCGCTGGTCCGCCACAGGGGTTCGACCAGGTCGGCGACGGTGTGGTCGAGGAGGGCGGGGCCGGCCAGCACCCGCACCCCCCACAGCGCCAACGCGGCCCCGACCCCACCCGCCGGCCGCCACAGCACCGACACCGTGAAGCTGAGCGCGGAGAGCAGCACCATCGGACCGAGCCAGGCGGCGAAGAGCCGGAGTGGGTCACCGAGGTCGGCCCAGGCCAGCCCGAGGGAGGCGAGCGACGCCGCCCCGAAGATCGCCCCGAGCACCAGGGTGAGCCGGGCCAGCAGTACCCGGCGCATCCCGGTGGGGCTGGCCGCCACCAGTTCGGCGGCCGGGTCGGCGCCGCCGCCGCACGCGCCGGCGACCGACAGCGCCGCGACCAGCGGTACGACCATGGCCAGCACCGCCCCGGAGTGGCCCGGTCGCGCCCAGGCGGCGCACGCGGTACCGACGGCGAGCACCGCCCCGGCAACCGGCCAGACCCGACGGTCAACCAGCCGCCACTGCCGGACGAGGATCCGTACCGCCCGCGCACCGGCGGCGCTGCCCGGGGTCGCCGCGTACCGGGGTACGGTCAGCCGTGCGACCCGCCCGGTCGACACGAGCTCGCCCGCGGCCGAGAGTCGGGCCAGGACGGCGTCGAACAGCCCGGCAGGCGGCGCGGCGCCGGCACCGGCGCGCTGTCGCACCGCACCGGCCACCCGGCGCCAGGACGCGACCTCGGCGGCGCAGTCACGGCACCGCGCGACGTGCCGGGCGACCCGGTCGGCCGCCTCGTCGTCGGGCAGTGTTCCCGCGACGAAGGACGCCAACAGATCGCTGGGGTGTCTCATCCTCCCCTCCCCCCTGCCTCGACGCCGACCCGCCGCCGCGCCGTTCGCGCCGCCGGCGCACCCGCCGACGGTCGTGGCGTGCCGGGCGGTGGCGCAGAACCCCGCGCGCCCGGTGTGCTCGACCGGTCGGGCGTCCCGGCATCGTCGGCCGACAGCGCCCGGGCGAGGCTGGCCCGGGCGTGGAACAGCCGGCTCTTCACGGTGCCGACCGGGACACCGAGCACCTCGGCGATCTCGGCGTGGGACAACCCGGCGCCGAACGCGAGGTCGAGCACCTCCCGATGTGCCGGCGCCAACCCGGCCAGGGCGGCGGCGACCGCCCCGGCGTCGGCCCGGGCCAGCACCACCGCCTCCGGCCCGGGCCCGCCGTCCGGGAGGTCCGCCGCGGCCTCCACCGGCAGCGGCGACGGGCGGGAGACGGGAAGCCGGCGCAGCGCCTGCCGCCGGCAGATGCCGAACAACCAGGTCCGCACGGTCGAGCGCCCCTCGAACCCGGCGGCGCCCCGCCACAGCGCCAGGAGGGTGTCCTGGACCGCCTCCTCGGCACGTCCCCGGTCCGCGAGCAGCCCTTCGGCGTACGCCAGCAGCGCCCGGCCGTGCCGGGCGTACAGCGCTGCGAAGGCTTGCTGGTCACCGGTGGCGACCCGGTCCAGCAGCGGCCGGTCCTCGTCCATCCGTTACTGGGTGGTCCGGCGGGCCGCCGGGGTTCACCACCGGCGGCCGATTGTGCGACGGATCACACCCCGGTCGTCGTACGGAGGCGGCCGCGGTCAGCCGGTGACCAGCGCCACGAGCTGTCGTGCGGTGCCGTCGGCCGCGGCGGCGCCCCGCGGTGACCCGGCTCGGGTGCGGCGACCCGGTGGGGTGGACGCCCGGCGGTAGGCTGACCCCCGTGGATGCCTCGGAGTGGGACCGGCGCTACGCCAGCGTGGACCTGCTCTGGAGTGCGGAGCCCAACCGGTGGGTCGCCGCCGAGCTGGCGGAGCTGCCGCCGGGACGGGCGCTCGACCTCGCCGCCGGGGAGGGCCGCAACGCGATCTGGCTCGCCGGCCGAGGGTGGCACGTCACCGCCGTCGACTTCTCGGCGGTGGCGGTCGACAAGGGACGCGCCGCCGCCGAGGCGGCGCAGGTCACCGTGGACTGGCTCGTCGCCGACCTACTCGACTACCGCCCCGCCAGGGCCAGCGTCGACCTGGTGCTGGTGGCGTACCTGCACCTGCCGCCGGCCCAACTCCGCACGGTGCTGCGTCGGGGGGTGCGGGCGCTGGCGCCCGGAGGCGTGCTGCTGGTGGTCGGGCACGACGTCCGCAACCTGGTCGACGGCACCGGTGGTCCGCAGGATCCCACCCTGCTGTACGACCCGGATGTCCTCGCGGCGGATCTGGTCGCCGCCGACGAGCGGTGGCCCGGACCGGGCGGGCCGCTACGGGTGGAACGCGCCGAGCGGGTGCGGCGACCGGTGCCCGGCGCGCCACGGGACGCCGTCGACACCCTGGTCCGGGCCCGCCGGGCGGCGTCGTGACCCGGCTGCGGACCGTCGACGGCGCCGGGGCCCTCGCCCTGCGCGGTCCGCTGGTCGAGACGTACACGGCGGTCTTCTGCGCACCGCCGTGGAACGAGTCCCCGGACCGGGCCGCCCGTTTCGCGGACCTGCTGGTCGACTGGGTCCACCAACCCGGCTTCCGGCTCGTCCTCGCCGGCGACGACGACGCGCCCGCCGGCTTCGCGCTCGGCCTGTCGACTCCGGAGCCCTTCCCCAGCACCCGCGCCTACGGCCAGGTACGCCGACTCCTCGGCCCGGCCGTCGAGACGCTCTGCGGTTGGCTGGAGGTCGCCGAACTGGCCGTACGCCCGCAGGCGCGCCGTGCCGGACTCGGGCGTGCGCTGCTGGCCACACTCGTCGGCGACCGGCCGGCGTGGCTGCTCACCGTCCCGACGGTGGCCGGTACCACCGCGTTCTACGACACCGCCGGCTGGTCGCGGCGCGCCACCGGGTACGGGATCACCGTCTACACCAACCGGCCCCTCACCGACGCCGGGCAGGGCTGACCCGCGGCCGGGGGCGGCGGGCCGGGCGGGGCCGGGTGTCGACGGAAACCACTCACGGCCCGGTGCCGGCCACCCCGTCGGGTGCACCACCGGGCGTTCCGCCCGCCGCTACTCGCGTCGGGTGACGCCCGCGGACCGCATCCCGGTCTCCCGCTCCCACGCGTTGTCGCCGAGCTCGTCGAGCCCCGTGTCGTCGTCGGGGAAGGGACGGCGGGGCGGCGCCGGATCCGGAGGGGCGCCGGGCCCCGCCTCGGGAATCCGGCTCGGTTCGACCGTGCCGAAGCCGTGCCGCCCAGACGCCGGCGACCAGGGGACGACCTCCTCGCCGTCGGTCTGCTGCCCGACCGCGGCCGGGCCGGCCCGCCGCTCGGCGCGCCGGCCCGGCGGCAGTCCGGCCGGCTCGCTTCCCTCGTTCAGCGGGGAATCCTCGCCGGCTCCCCATGCCGGGTCCCGGTCCGCGGTGCCGCCGGTGACCCCCCACGGCTCGGCCGACTCCGGACCGCCCGTGCGCCCGGCCTCGTCGCCGCCACGCTTCGCAGGCCGCCTGCTCGCGCTCATCGCATCCACCTTCGCTGACGGATCCCTCGTCGCCGGGCCGGTGACGCCCGGTTGGTACGGGTATCCGTTTCCCCGCCGGGGCCACGGCATGCGCCCGAAGACCCGTCGGCCGCACGGGAGGGATCGGGAAAAGGGACGCCATGACCCGGTGGGGACGGACGGGCGTGGGAGGGACGGCACGTTCCGCCGGCGCGGAAACCGCCCGGGAAGGCGCGCGGACTCCTAGTCGAGGTGTCGGACCGCGGGCCAGAGCTCGGCCCAGGACTGTCGCCGGTCCCGGCACACCACGATCGGCGTGCCCTGTTCCTCGTTGTCGACGCCGACGCCGTTGTCGAGCCGCCCGGCGAGCACACACGTGCCGAAGAACCGGGCAAGCCGGGGCGGCTCGCCGACCCCGACGCCGACCAGCACCGTCGCCGACTCCGGTGGCGGCCCGTAGGAGCCGAGCTCGTTGTGGCCACTGTAGATCGCGGGCAGCCGTGGGCCGCCGAGGCGGGTGAGGGCGCCCGCCTCCCCGTAGTTGGCGGTGAGCACCACGGCCCGGGCCCGGTCGGCGGCGGGCAGGGCGGCGTACGCCTCGACGACCTGGTCGACGTAGCGGGGCCAGCCGACGGAGTCGGCGGCGGTGATGTTGATCGCCGGGATCGGACTGTCGCCGAGCGTGCGGACCGGCAGCAGCGGTAGCGCCGTCACCGCGCTCACCACGGCGTTGAGCACGGCGGCCGTCGCCACCAGGCCGAGCCGGAGGCGGCGGGCACCCCGTCGGAGCCAGTCGGCGGTGACCACGCACCCGGCGGCGAAGAGCGCCCCGATCAGCCCGTACGGGTAGTACGGCTGGCCGCCGGCCACCACCACCAGCAGGCAGATCACCGGGTACGCGACCGCGACCGCCCGTACCGGTCGCCACTGTGGACGGCGCAGCAGTGCGACCAGGCCGGCGATCCAGACGGCGGCCAGTGGCGGACCGAGCAGGACGAGCTGGAACGGCACGAAGGTGCTCCGGGACTCGGCGCCCCGGTCCTCGGCGATCGCCCCGGCCATGTCGGCCTGTGGCAGGCCGTGGGTGAGCTGGTAGCCGAGGTTGGGCGCGCCGACGACCAGGGCGACCGCGACCCCGGCCCAGAGCCAGGGACCGAGCAGGACCCGCCGTGGCCCCGCGACGAGCAGCCCCAGGCCGAGTCCGATCAGGAGCAGCACGACGAGGAGCTTGTTGTAGAGGCCCACGCCCACCACCAGCCCGGCGACGAGCCACCACCGGGGCCGGTCGCGCAGCAGCGCCCGGGTGACGCAGAACAGGAGGGCGAGCCACACCACCAGATCCACGGTGGCGGTGAGAAGCACGTGGCCGAAGATCAGGGTCGTGGCGCCGGTGCCCAGACCGATCGCGGCCAGGGTCTGGGCCCGGGCCGTGCCGCCGAACTCCCGGGCCAGCAGGGCGGCGAGCAGCGTCGTCGCGACCACACAGAGGGTCGCCGGGATCCGCAGGCCCCACAGCGAACCGCCGAAGAGCGTGTCGGCGAGCCGCGCCAGCGCCGGAGTGAGCGGCGGCTGGTCCTGGTAGCCCCAGGCCGGTCGGAGCATCAGGAAGTACAGCTCGTCGCGGTGGTATCCGTAACCGTTGCTGGTGGCCAGCAACAGCGCCCCGACCACGGTGGCGACGGCGCCCACCGGGCGCCAGGCCAGCGGCGGGAGTGGGACGGCAGACGTGGGGGCGGCCTCGTCGGAGGCGTCGGGGCGCGGGGCGGACGCACCACCCCGGGGCGCGGATCGGGTCGGCATGGCCTTCCTTTCGGGCGTACCGTCGGCGACCGGCCGGGGTCGACCGCCGGCGCGTGGACAGTCGGCTGCCGCTCGGGGCCGTCGTGGCGCCCCGATCCGCAACACCTTTCCCGCATGGTCTGACGGCCAGGCGTGGCTGTCAACGCGCTGGCCCCGCCACCGGCGCCGACGTCGCCGGTGGCGGGTGGGCCCACCTCCGCTGTCGTCACGGTCCGCCGAACTACCGCCCGAGCAGCCCGGCGACGGCGACGGCTGTCGCGTCGTACCGCCCCACCAGGGCCGAGACGGCATCCGCCGCCCCGGCGCTGGCGATCGCGGATGTCCGCCATCCGGCGGCGGCGCAGCCGAACAGCCCCGCCACCGCGTCGCTGGTGGCGGGATGGGCGAGCAGGAGCTCGACCAGTGGCCCCGTCCGTACCGCGGACGTGCCGTCCCCGGCCGGCTCCGGGGCGGCGTCGCCACCCGGGCCGTCGCCACCCGCTGCCGTCCAGGGCGGCGCCCAGGCGTCGAGGGTGGAAAGGCGGGCCGGAAAGGTTCGGCCGGCCTCCCGGACCAACACCGGCACCAGCTCCGCACCCTGACCGCGCAGCGTGGTGATGAGGGTGGGCAGCCACGGTAGCAGCACCGGGTCGGGCAGCCGGGCGAACGCCTTCGACATGGTCTCGACCACGAACCCCGCCAGGGTGGGGACCGGCTCCAGGGCCTGGACGAACCCGCTCAGGTACTGCGGGAACGCGGGTACGACGAGCGGGTTCGCCAGCAGGTCGTCGCAGCGCGCCCGCAGCTCGGCCGCCGGCAGCAGCCCGAGCTGTACCTGAGCCGCCCAGAGCAGGGCGACCTTGGCTGGCGCCGTCGGGTGCGACTGGCGCACCGCGATCTCCAACTGGGTCCGGTCGCAGCCGAGGGCGAGCGCGAGACTCTCCATGGAGAACAGGAAGCCGAGCATCGCGGCGACCTGGCGGACCCCGGTCTCCTCCTCGAGGAACGCGGTCGGCAGCAGGGTGCAGTAGTGGGCGTACCCGGCGGTGACGAACTCGTCGCACCAGGCCGGCAACTCCGGCTCGGCGGTCCGGTAGTAGGCCAGCAGGCGACGGATCCGACGCAGCACCTCGGGAGCGTCGTCGACGGTACGCTCGGTGGCCAGCAACTCCACGGCCCGCGCCCCGAGCTCGTCGACGAGCCGGCGGTTGCGCAGGAACAGGATCGCGTCCTCGACCGCGGCCAGCGCGGCCGCGGCGGTCGCGTCCGGGGCCCGCACCGCGCGGCGCAGCCGCTTCTCGAGTACCTGTTCGACGGTGACGCCCTCGTAGCCCAGCTCGATGATCGCGCGCTGGTGGCGACCGAGCCACAGATCCCAGCTCTCCTGAATGGAGCGCTCGCCCAACCGCCGCTCCCCCATGATCGGCCGCGCCACGTCCGGCAGCAGACGCCGCAGCACCCACAGCAGGTCGGAGCAGGGCGCCAGCTCCGGGTGGGCCGTCAGGTCCAGCAGGGCGCGTTGCACCGTCCGCTTCTCCAGGGGCAGGCCCAGCGGTGCCAGCCGGTCGAAGACGTCCCGGGCCAGCGGCGGCAACGCGTCGTAGCCGACCTGGCCGATCCGGTCACCGCCGAGCAGGATCTCGCAGAGCCGGCGGACGTCCCGGCGCCCCGGCACCACGTCCTTCTCGATGCAGGTCACCGCGGCGTCGGCGAAGTCGTACGGGGTGGGGCGGGCCCGGTTGCGCATCCCCGCCAGCAGGATCGACGTCTCGTAGATCGCGATCGCGTCGGCGGTGCTGGCCAGGTAACCGTTGCGGCGGGCCAGCCGGACGATGTCGACACACCAGCCGCGCAGCTCCGCCTCGTCCAGGCCGTCGAGCAGGGGCGGTCGGGACAGGAAGTCCGACAGCCGGTCACGGACCGGTTCCGCCACCGGGGTCCGCACCGGCTTCGCCGGCCGTTCGCGGCCGGACCTCTGGCCGGCCAGCCGGTACGGCCGCACGCCGCTGCGGCTCACCGCCTTGGCCCAGGTGGCCTGGGCGATCGAGACCGAACCGCGGGCGAGCCCGAACTGTGCCTCGATCGCCGAGTGGCTGGAGGGGATCAGCCCGTACAGCCATCGGGTGCCGGTCCGGGCCGGGATCTCCCAGTCCGGCGTCCCGGGTGCGGTGCCGAACTCCGGCACCGGGCTGGCCGCGTGGAAGGCGCCGCAGACGTACAGACACCGGGACCGGTCGACCCCGCTCGCGGCCAGGTGCTGCCGGATCCGCGTCCACATGTACCGCTCGCGGTCCTCGTCCCGGTCCGCACGCGCCTCGTCCCCGCGGCGCAGCCGCCGGAACAGGCTGCCGATCATCACCATGACCTGCCGGTAGGTCTCGTAGTCGGCGTTCGAGAGCGGCTGCTCGACGTACTGGTCCCACCACTCCGACCAGTGCCGCACCCGGCCGTGGTGCAGCAGGTACGCCTCGAGTTCGGCGAACCGGGGCCGCAGGTCGCCGATCTCGACGCCGACGGCGTCCCCGTGCAGCGCCGCCTCCTCCTCCGCCGGCGGGTCCTCCCCGTCGGCGGAGGGGTGGCCGTCCCCGGCGGTCGCCGGCCGCGTCGGCGCGTCGGCCTGCCACTGGAACACGTGGTCGGCCGAGCGGTCGACCAGCACCAGTTCCACACCCGGTGTGTCGAGCGCGTAGGCGATCGCCTGGTACTCCGCGGAGGCCTCGGAGATCGGTGCGACCAGGCTGAGCGGCCCCGAGCCCGGCGGGAAACCGTCGAGGTCGGAGGCGAACGCCTGCAGCGCCACCGGAAGACGGCAGTTGCGCAGCTCGTCCAGCAACGGTCGGAGGTCCTCACAGAGCTCGAGATAGATCACCTGGGGCTGCTTCTCGCGCAGCCGACGCGCCATGGCCAGCGCCGAGGCCGGCGAGTGGTGGCAGACAGGGAAGATCTCCAGTTCCTCGCCGAGCGCCCGGTCGACGTCGTCGACCATCCCGGTGAGGATGCCGGCGAGCCCGTCGGGGCCGTCGGCGAAGGCCGCGGCGGCCTCGCGCAACTGGCGACGCAACGGGGCGAACGGTGAGCGGGTGTCCGGGGCCGATCGGTGCGGGACCGGCTCCGGGTCCCGCACCACGTCGATGCTCGTCGTCATGACAGCGTGGCGAGCGCCCGCCGACCCCCCTCCAGGAACTCCGACCAGGCGCCGCCCTCGGACTTGCTGCGGGGTTCCACCACGCCGTGCCAGTACTTGTTGAGGATGGCGAGATCCTCCGGGCTGCGCCGGGCCAGCGACCCGACCAGCGAACCGGCCAGCGTCGCGGCCCGCAGCGTCCGGTCGCCGAAGAAGTGGCTGTGCAGGATGGCGTCCTCCAGCACCCCGATCTGCTCGGCGGTCGACAGTGACGACTCCAGCCTCTCGTCGTCGCTGGCGGCCGCGGCGGCGGCCGAGCGCAGGTCGGCGAAGCTCTGCAACAGGATGTCCAGCAGGGTCGGCGGCACGTCGAGTGTGATCCGGTGCCGACGCAGCAGCTCGGTGGTACGGAACCGGACGATCTCCGCCTCGCTGCGCCGGTTGGTCACCACCGGGATCCGGACGAAGTTGAACCGCCGCTTCAGCGCCGAGGAGAGATCGTTCACTCCCCGGTCACGGCTGTTCGCGGTGGCGATGATCGAGAAGCCGGGCTTGGCGAAGACGATGTTGTCGTCGTCGAGTTCGGGGATGGAGATGTACTTCTCGGAGAGGATGGAGATCAACGCGTCCTGGACGTCGCTGGTCGCCCGGGTCAGCTCCTCGAAGCGGCCGATCACCCCACGCTCCATCGCCGTCATGATCGGCGAGGGGATCAGCGACTCCCGGGACTGCCCGCGGGCGATCACCATCGAGACGTTCCACGAGTACTTGACGTGATCCTCGGTGGTACCGGCGGTGCCCTGGACCACCAGGGTCGACGTACGGCAGATGGCGGCGGCGAGCAGCTCGGCGAGCCAGCTCTTCCCGGTGCCGGGGTCGCCGATCAACAGCAGACCCCGGTCGGAGGCGAGCGTCACGATGGCGCGCTCGACGAAGCTGCGGTCGCCGAACCACTTCTGGGGAATCTCCCGGTCGAGCCCGTCGGCAGGCTCCGAGCCGAGCACGAAGATCCGCACCATCCGTGGGCTCAGCCGCCACGAGAACGGCTTGGGGCCGTCGTCGACCGACTCCAGCCAGTCGAGCTCGTCGGCGTACTTCACCTCGGCGGGGGCACGCAACAGGTCGTCGGTCATGCGAGAGGTCTCCTAGCTGAGGAAGCTCTTGAGTTCGGACACGAGTTTGCGGATGTGGCCGGAGATGACCGGCGTACCAAGATCCTTGAAGCGCTGCCGGAACCACGGGTTGACGCTCTGCTGGCCACCGCTGTTCACCGAGCCGACCGGGATCACCCGGACTCCGGACCGGTGCAGCGCCGCCAGTGCGTCGAAGACACCCTGCTGGTTCGACTCGTAGTAGTCGGAGATCCACACCAGGACGGTGTTCCTCGGCTCGGCGATCTTCGGCCGGACGAGCTGCAGCGCGGCCATCCCGTCGGTACCGCCGCCGAGCTGGGTCCGCAGCAGCACCTCGAACGGGTCGTGCACCCACGGCGTCAGATCCAGGGCCCGGGTGTCGTACGCGACCAGGTGGACGTCCACCCTGGGCAGACCGGCGAAGATCGACGCCAGGATGGTGCAGTTCACCATCGCGTCGACCATCGACCCCGACTGGTCCACCACGACGATCATCCGGGCCGGCGTGGTGCGCCGGGCGGTCTGCCGGAAGTAGAGCCGGTCAACGTAGAGCCGCCGGTCTTCCGGGCTCCAGTTGGTCAGGTTCTTCCAGATCGTCCGTTGCAGGTCGAGATTGCGGAACACCCGCTTCGGCGGTACCGAACGGTCGATCGTCCCGACGCTCGCCTTCTCCACCTGGGTGCGCAGCACCTCGGCGACCTCGTCGACGAACCGGCGGATCAGGGCCTTGGCGTTGGCCAACGCCACCCCGGACAGGTTGGCCTTGTCCCGGAGCAGCTGCTCGACCAGCGACATGCTCGGAGTCAGCTGCCGGGCCAGCGCCGGGTCGGCGAGGACCTCGCGCAGCCGCATCCGGCGGACGAGGTCTGCCTCCAGGCTGGCGAGCACACCGCCCAGCTCGCCCGACCCGGGGCGCCCGCGCAGCTGTCCCGCCTCGTACCCGAGCGCCCGCTCGAACCATCCGGCGTCGGCCTGCCACCGGGCCAGTTGGGTGGCGGTGACGTCGCCCGATCCGGTTGCGAAGACGTTCAGCAGCAGCTTCGACACCAGCGCGGCCCGCCGCACCTCGGCCGTCCCGACCGGCGTCACCCGGTCGGTGCCGGGGGCCGCCGGGCGCCCCGGCCCCGCCTGGTCCGGTCCGCGCGGCGCCGCCGCCGCGTCGTCCGACGGCTCGCCGTCACGCTCGTCGCCCGGGGGCGCGCCGGCGTCGGGCGGCGACATCAGCCCCTGGAACTCGGCGGCCAGTTCCGGGAAACGCTGTACGACGGTGTCCACGGACACGGTCGGGTCCAACAGCGCCGCCGGCAACCCGAGATCGTCGACGATGGCGACGCTCGCCGCCTCCAGCGACGGCTGCTCCTCGGGATCGAACAGCCGCGCCAGCAGTCGCCAGTAGAGCACCTGCCGCCGGTTCTCGTCGGCGGTGGGCCGGGCGGCAACCAGCCCACCGGGGGACGCCGTCGAACCTGCACCGCCCGCCGGGCCAGCCTGCGTGTCAAGGTGGGATCCGCTCATCGCCGCAGCAACCGCCCTGCCCGCTCGCGCAACACCGCCACCGCGTCCCCGGCCTTCGCCGCGGCCCTGACCACCTTGGCGTCGGTGGGGCCGAGCGCCCAGTCCGCGGTGTGCGTCTCGGTGGTGCCCCGCCTGTTCCGCACCTGGACGCCCAGGGGCTGCAGCAGCCACCGCCCGCCGTCCCAGCGGAGCAGTCCGAGACAGGACGACGAGGCCGCCACCAGACCCGGGGTGAGCGGCCCACAGCCCGGCAGCCGGGCCATGTCGAGGGCGAGAGAGTGCCCGTCGAGCTCCATCCGGGCCTGCCCGTCGTCGGAAACCGTCACGGTGTACCCCTCGACCAGGACGGGCTCGGCGATGCGGACCGGGTGGCGCTCCAACGGCGGCACCGCCGGGGCGTGTGCGGCGCCGAGCTGGAGGCGGGCGACGGTGAACGGCTCCACCACGTCACCCGGGCGGGCACGCTCGTCCCGCCAGACGAGATCCCCGCCGGGCAGCAGCGGCATCTCGGCGACCTCGAGCGCGCGACGCTCGGCGAGCGCACCGAGCAGCACCGGCGTGCCGCGCAGCAGCCGCCAGACCGCGGGACCGACGATCGTCTCCACCTTGGCGGCGGTCACGCTCGCGCGTACCAGGCGGGACGGGGCGTCGGCGCACTCGAGGACGGCGTACACCTGCACCTGCACCGCGGTGCCGTGCTCGTGCACGTCCACGCCCAACGGCAACAGGCGCCCCGAGACCGGGGTGGCGCCCCACTCCGACACACCGCCCGTCTGGGCCAGCAGCAGCGCCCGCGACCACAGGTCGGCCCAACGCCGCACCGGCAGCCGGTCCATCGACGCCACCGGGCTCGCGCCGCGCAGCTCCGCGGCCAGACCGTCGAGCAGCACCGCCAACCGCCGCAGCGCCGGCACCGCCAGCACCGCCTCCACGGTCTGGGCGGAGGCCGAGACCAGCTCGTCGTCGACACCGCGCCAGCCGGCGATGGCGATCTCCCGAAGCCACGACCGCACGCCGGCCAACAGGTTCTCCGGCGCCGACGCGGCGGCCGTCTCCGTCGGAGTCCACGCGGCCCGGGATCGTCCCAGCGCCGCGTCCACCCGCTCCAGCAGCGCGTCGTGCACGGCTCCCAGCAGCGCGGCCCGGGCCCCGGCCAGCATGGCCAGGTGCTCGTCGGCGAGCGAGCCGGCGGCCACCTTCTCGACCGCCTCCCGGACCCGGTCACGCAGCGGTGTCACCGCCACCGCTCCGGCGAGGGCCGCCAGCGCGTCGCGCTGCTCCTCGGTGGGCCGTGCCAGGCCGGGCACCAGCGCCTCGTCGAAACCGGAGACCGCGTCGAGTGCCTCGGTGACACCCGGTGCCGCGCCGGCGAGCAGCTCGGCCAGTTGTACGCCCCGCATCAGCGCACCGCCCCCGTGGCGGGAAACCAGTGCAGCTCGGGGACGGGCTCCGTGGACTCGGGCACCTCCAGGTAGGCGAGGTGGCGCAGGAACCGGCTGAAGACCACCGCCGCCGGGATCGACGCGGGTCGACCATGCAGCCGACCCAGCAGGTCGGCGGCGGAGCAGTCCGGCTCCTCGACGTCGACGCGCAGGTAGCGGGCCACCCTGGCGCCGCCGTACTGCAGCACCGCCTCCTCGACGAGGGCGTGCAGGTGCTTGCACGGGGCTCCCCGCAGACCCCCACACGGCCGGTTGTTGTTGGTGCTGCAGCTGAGGCCGTGCGAGCCGGCGGTGATCGAGGAGACGTACACCCGCTCGACGTCCGAACCGCTCGACACGACGCCCTGCAGGCGTCCGTCCGCCAACTCCACGAAGGGAACCTTCGCCAGCCTGCGCGGCTGCACGGGTGGCAGTACCCGCACCACGCTGCGCTGTTCCCAGTCGGTCATGACCGCGTTCACGATCTCGTCCTTCCGTCCGGTGCCCGACACCGTAGACCGGACGGCCGACATTCCCCGCCCGCGAGCGGCGGCCGCCACCGTCCTGTGTGGACGGCGACTCACGCCGGCGCCGGCACGTCCGGCGGGACGGACGGAACCGCGGTCACCGACGCCGGACGCCGGGACGCTCTCGCGGCGGCGACGGTCGGATCCGGTACGGGCCGGCGTCGCGTCGGGTGGCTGCGTGACGGGATCGGGGTGGGCCGGCCCTTCCTGGCTGTGCGCCGGCCCACCCCGCCTCAGGCATCCTAGGATTCCAGGTTGATTGGTGGGGGCGTCCCGGGCGCGCCCGGCCGATCAGTCGGCGCTGCGTACCATCGCCCGGACCCCGACGGCCACACCGCACACCACCGTGACCAGGGCCGCGACCCACCCCCAGAGCACCGCCGTGGAGTCAAGCCGACCGGCGAAGAGATCCCGCTCGGCGGCGACCAGATAGCTGAGCGGGTTCAGCCGTGCCACGACGCGCATCCAGTCCGGCCCGCTCTCCAGCGGCAGCAGCATCCCGGAGAGCAGCATCAGCGGGAAGATCACCGTCTGCTGGACCGCCCAGAACATCCACTCCTGCCGGCGTACCGCGATCGCCAGTGCGTAGCTGAGTGCGCCGAGCCCGACACCGAAGAACGCGAGCAGCGCCAGCCCGAGCAGCGCCCCCGGCGGATGCAGCCGGAAACCGAACGGGAGCATCACCACGACGATGATCAGCGCCTGCCCGGCCAGCGGCACCATCTCCTTCAGCGCGCGCCCGATAAGCAGCGACGGTCGGGACAGCGGAGTGACCAGCATCCGTTCGTGCGCCCCGGTCTGGAACTCGAACAGCAGGTTGGACCCGGTCGCGGAGGTACCGAAAAGAGTGGTCATGACCAGGACCGCCGGCACGAACCACTGCCAGACGCCGTCGTGGCCCAGCGTGCCGGCGGCCCTGTCGCCGAGGGTGCCGGCCAGCAGCGGACCGAAGAGGGCCAGGAAGACCAGCGGCTGCACCATGCCGAAGATCACGGAGAACGGGTCGTGCCGCAGCGGGCGCAGCTCCCGGGCCAGCACGATGCCGACGTCCCGGGCCAGGCCGCGCCGGCCGGTGCCGCGCCCGGACCGGAGGGCGGTGTCGGTCAGGGTCATGCCACGACCTCCGTCCGCGCCGCCTCCGTGGGCACACCGCCCTCCTCGCGCAGGCTGCGACCGGTGAGCGCCAGGAAGACGTCGTCGAGGGTCGGCTGGTACAGGCACGCGGTGGCGACCCGTATCCCGGCGGTGGCCGCGGCCCGCAGCAGCTCGGGAAGCGCGGCGGGGCCGTTGCCGACGTACGCCTCGACCCGGTCGCCCTGCCGCACGACGTCCCGGGCGCCCGGCAGCCGTGCGGCGAGCCGGGCGAGCCCGGCGGCGCCGTCGGTACCCGTGCTCGCCGTCACGCCGACGGTCAGCACGATCCGGTCCCCCGCGAGTTTCGCCTTCAGCGCGGCGGCCGAGTCGTCGGCGATGATCTCGCCGTGGTCGACGATGACGACCCGCTCCGCCATCGCGTCGGCCTCGTCGAGGTAGTGCGTGGTGAGCACGACCGTCACGTCGTGCGCCGCCCGCAGCCGCCGCACGTGGTCCCACAGGTTCGCCCGGTGCTGAGGGTCGAGGCCGGTCGTGGGCTCGTCGAGAAAGAGCAGCGGCGGGCGGTGCACCAGCCCCAGCGCCACATCCAGCCGCCGCCGCTGCCCGCCGGACAGGTCGGCGACCCTCCGGGTGGCCAGGTCGGTGAGGCCGAGGGTGTCGAGCAGCTCGTCGGCCCGGCGCCGGGCTGCCCGCCGGTTGAGTCCGTGGATGGCGCCCTGGGTGACGAGCTCGTCGCGGACCCGGTGGGCGTGGCCCGCGCCGTTGCCCTGGCCGACGTACCCGATCCGTCGGCGGACCTGGTCGGGCTCGCGGACCACGTCGTGCCCGGCCACCGTGGCGGTGCCGGACGTCGGGGTGATGAGGGTGGTCAGCATCCGCATGGTCGTCGTCTTGCCGGCGCCGTTCGGGCCCAGGACGGCGACCAGCTCGCCCGGGTCGACGTGCAGTCCGATGCCGCGCACCGCCCGCACGGTCTGCTGGCGCCCCACGACGAACTCCTTGGTCAGGGCGGTGGTGTGGATCATCGGTCCACCCCCCGCCGGAGAGATCTGTCTGTCACGCCGGAGACCGTACGGAGCACTGCGGTCAGTTCCTGGCCTCAACAGCGGGCACCATCTCGGCATGGCCGACACCGGTTCCCGAACCCTCCGACTGCTCTCCCTTCTGCAGACCCACCGTCACTGGCCGGGCGCCGAACTGGCCGCCCGGCTCGGCGTCTCGGTCCGCACCCTGCGCCGCGACGTCGACCGGCTGCGGGAGCTGGGCTACCCGGTCGAGGCCCACCGGGGGGTGGACGGCGGCTACCAACTCGCTCCGGGCGCGGTGCTGCCGCCGCTGGTCGTCGACGACGAGGAGGCGGTCGCGCTCGCGGTCGGTCTGCTGGCCGCCGCGCAGGGGGCGGTGGCCGGGGTGGCGGAGGCCTCGATCCGGGCGTTCGCGAAGGTCGTCCAGGTGATGCCGGCCCGGCTGCGGCGCCGGGTGGACGCGCTGCGCGCGACGACCGTTCCCGTCGGATGGTCCCGCGACCCGGGGCCGGCGGTCGAGGCGGCGACGCTCACCACCGTGGCGCAGGCGTGCCGGGACGCCGAGCGGCTGCGGTTCGGCTACACCGCCAGGGACGGTGAGCGGACCGAGCGGCACGTCGAGCCGTACCGGCTGGTGCCGCTCGGCCGCCGCTGGTACCTGGTCGGCTACGACCTCACCCGGCACGACTGGCGCAGCTTCCGGCTGGACCGGCTCGTCGACCCCCGGGGCACCGGCGCCCGGTTCCGTCCCCGGCCTCTGCCCGCCGAGGACGCCGCGGCGTTCGTCCGGGCCGGCATCGAGAACGTTCCGCGTTCGTACCAGGTCGAGGTCGTGGTGCACGCCCCGCCGGCCCGGGTCCGGTCCCAGGTCGGCCGCTGGGGCACCGTCGAGGAGCTCGCCCCGCGGCGCAGCCTGCTCCGGATGACCACCGACAGCCTGGACTGGCCCACGATGCTCCTCGGCGCCCTCGGCGCGGAGTTCGAGGTCGTCGCGCCGGCCGAGCTGGCCGCACAGGTGCGGGAGTGGGGCGAGCGGTTCCGCCGCTGTGGCGCCGCTGGTGCCGACGGCGCGGACGGCGGCGAGTCGCACCCGGTGTGCGACGAGGACGCCGGCACACGTCGATAGGCTCCGGTGGTGCCCGGCCCACTGGACGACGACCCGATCGGCCTCGACGACATCGAGCGGCGGCTCCGGGAGATCCGCGACGACCCGGAGAAGCCGACGACGCTCCGCGCGCTGGCGCAGTACCAGCTCGAATGCATCGCGGCGCTGCGGGCGGCCGCGCATTTCGCCGGTACCGACGAGGCGCCCCCGGTCGTGGTGGAACGGCTGGGGCCGTTGCGGTTGTCCACGATCCCGAACACCGCGGTCGTCGGCATCGAGATCGAGCGGGGTGCGTCGGCGCCGCTGGTGGGTGTCGTCTCCGCCGACGAGGTCCGGCTGCTGCTGCCGCTGTTCGATCAGGTACGGGACAGGGTCGGGCGGGGCGAGCCGATCGGGCTCGACCTCCGGACGGCGTGCCTGGACCTCATCGGGCGCGACCCGTTCCCCGGCCAGGTCTAGAGCGGTCCGGGCTCGGCACCGCCGTCGGCCGGCTGGGCGGCGCGGGCGCGGTGCTGGCGGGGCGCCACCCCGAACCGGCGTTTGAAGGCGGTGCTCAGCGCGAACGGACTGCCGTAACCGACCTGCCGGGCCACGGCGGCGACCGTGGTGTCGGGCTCACGCAGCAGGTCGGCGGCGAGGGTCAGCCGCCAGTTGGCGAGGTAGGTCATCGGCGGCTCGCCGACCAGGGCGGTGAAGCGGCGAGCCAGTCCGGCGCGGGAGACTCCGACCGCCGCGGCCAGGCTCGCCACCGTCCACGGCCGGGCCGGGTGGTTGTGCAGCATCCGCAGCGCCCGCCCGACCACCGGGTCGGAGTAGGCCCGGTACCACGCGGGAGCCGCCGCCTCTGGCCGGGAGAACCAACGGCGCAGGACGAGGACGAGCAGCAGGTCCAACAGCCGGTCGAGGACGACCTCCTGGCCCGGCTCCGTCCGGCCGACCTCGTCGCCGATCAGCGTGACCAGGGCCGCGAGCCGCCCGTCCGAGGGAACGACGATCCGGGTCGGCAGGGCCCCGAGCAGGCGCCGGCCGACCTCGCTGGTCAGTTGGTACGTGCCCGTGAGCAGCACGGTCGTGCCGTGAGGACTGTTGCCCCAGGTGCGTACCCCCAGATCCATCGCCTGTTCCAACGGCTCGCCCCGGACGGTCCGGCACCGCTGCCCCGGGTCGATCACCACCTGCGGCGCCGTCGCGGGGTCGTCGGCGACCGTGTACGGCTCCGGGCCGCGGACCACCGCCACCTCGCCGGGGCTCAACCACTCCACCGTGCCGTCGTCGGCGACGAGCACCGCCCTGCCGCGGACCAGGACCACGAGGGTCAGCGGCGCCTGGTCCTGGACCCGCAGCGACCACGGCGGCTCCATGACCGAGCGGAGCAGGAACGCTCCGCGCGCCCGTGGCCCGTCCAACAACCCGGTCAGCGCGTCCACGCCGCGACGGTACCGCCGCCGAATGTAGACGCACAATTATGTTTCTGCGCCTCTTGGCGATGGGAAGTCTCAGTACGACCGGCTTGACTTCCAGCCATGACCGAGCGAGGACACGAACCGAAGCTGACGTTGGTCCTGGGGGGCACGGGCAAGACCGGTCGCCGGGTGGTGGCGCGGCTCGCCGCGCGCGGCGTACCGGTCCGGACCGGGTCGCGCTCCGGCCACCCCCCGTTCGACTGGACCGACCCGACCACCTGGCCGCCGGCGGTACGCGGCGTGGACTCGGCGTACCTGTCGTTCTACCCGGACCTGGCGGCACCCGGCGCCGCCGACACCATCGGCGACTTCACCCGGCTGGCCGTGACGCACGGTGTACGCCGGCTGGTGCTGCTCTCCGGACGGGGCGAGCCCGAGGCCGCGCGGGCCGAGCAGGTGGTCCGGGAGTCCGGCGCGGACTGGACCATCGTGCGGGCGAGCTGGTTCAACCAGAACTTCAGCGAGGGCCAACTGCTCGACGCGGTCCGCGCCGGCGAGGTGGCGCTGCCGGTCGACGCGGTCGGCGAGCCGTTCGTCGACGCCGACGACATCGCCGACGTCGCGGTCGCGGCGCTGACCGGAGACGGCCACGCCGGCCGGGACTACGAGGTGACCGGGCCCCGGCTGCTGACCGTCGCGGAGGCGGTCGGGGAGATCGCCGCCGCCACGGGCCGGCCGATCCGCTTCCGGTCGGTCCCGGTCGACCGGTACGTCGCCACGCTGACCGCGCAGGGCGTGCCGCCGGAGGTGGTGTCGCTGCTGACGTACCTCTTCACGAAGGTGCTGGACGGGCGCAACGCACACCCGGGCGACGGGGTGCGGCGGGCCCTCGGCCGGGATCCGGTCGACTTCCGCGAGTTCGCGTCACGGGCTGCGGCCAGCGGGGTCTGGGCGGGCTGAATCCCGGCTCACGGCCGGGCGGCCTCGCCGGACGCGCCGATGCCGGCGGGGACGCCCGGCCGCTGCTCCGTGTGCTCGTCCGGTACGTCGAGTGGGTGGGCCAGCTCGTCGTGGGGCATCCGGGCCAGCACGATCGCGAGTACGGCGATCACGGTGGGAAGCAGACCGGCGATCGCGAACGTCATGCCGGTCCCGATCACGGCGCTGACCGGGGCGGCGACGGCCATGGAGATCGGCATGAAGACGAGGGAGACGAAGAAGTCGAGGCTGGAGACCCGCCCCAGCATGTGGGCCGGCACCCGTCGCTGGAGCAGCGTGCCCCAGATGACCGTCGCGGCGGAGAAGCACAGCCCGACGACGAAGACCGCGGCCGCGATCAGCGAGACGGACCCGGAGATGCCGACCAGCGCCAACGGCAGACAGCCGAGCCCCCAGAAGAGGTTCATGATCGTCAGATACCGTCGCGGCATCCGGAGCGAGGCCATGCCCAGCGAGCCGAGGGCCCCGCCGACACCGAACGCCGCCATCACCAGCGCGTGGTCGGAGGGACCGCCGCCGGCGCGATCCTTGATCACGAACGGGACCAGCACCTCGATCGGCCCCATGATCAGGAGGACCAGCACCGAGGCGAAGAGGAGGGTGGCGAGCAGCCAGGGTGTCCGCCCCATGTAGACGAACCCGTCCCGCAGGTCGATCAGGGTGGACCGGATCGGGTGGGTGGGCGCGCCGGTACGGTCGTGCCGCAACGGCACGGGGCGCATCGCGAGCAGGAACGCGACCCCGGCCAGCTCCAGGACGCAGACCGCGACCAGCGCGGCGGCGGGTGACGAGGCGGCGATCAACGCGCTGGCGGCCGCCGGGCCGGCCGCCTGCATGATGGTCGGCCGGAGCGTCCCCTCGACGCCGTTGGCGGCGAGCAGGTCGTCGGGAGGCAGGACCGACGGCAGCAGGGCGGAGTACGCCGGATAGGTGAAACCGTCGCCGACACCGATCAGCAGGGCCACCACCGCGAGCTGCCACAGCCGCAACCAGTCCGCCACCGCCAGCAGCGCCACCAGGCCGACCGCCACCGTACGCGCGGCGGCGACGGCGAGCAGGATCCGCCGTTGCGGGATCCGGTCCGCCAGCACGCCGCCGAGCAGGGTGCTGACCAGCAGGCCCGCCGACATCGAGGTGGAGACGACGGAGACCGCACCCGCACCGCCGCCCATCCCGATGACCTGCCACACGACGGTGATCATCCAGACGCCCGCGGCGGACAGGGACGCCACCAGCGCGCCGCAGAGCAGTCGGTACTGGCCGTGGCGGAACGGTCGCAGCGGGCCGCGCAGCCAGCCCGGTCGTGTCTCCCCCGTGGTCATCTCTTCCTCTCGCCCGCCGGGCCCACCCGGGCCCGGTCCGACCCTATGGCGGGATGCGGGACGCGTCACCGCGTTTTTCGCCACGCCGCGCCCGTCCGCCGTGGCCGTGAAGCCGGCGTCGCCCGACACCGTCGAGGCGTGCCGGCCCGTCACGCGACGACTCGCGACCGGGCGTGCCGGGCGGCCCACCCGGCTACCGCGCGTGGTTCCGCCGATGCCCCGGCACCGTGAACCGCGCCACGTAGCGGCGCTGCCACGGTGTCTCCACGGCGTGCCGGTCGTAGTGCTCGCGCACGTACGCCACCGCCTCGTCGGCCGGGACGCCGTCGAGGACGGCCAGGCACGCCAACGCCGTACCGGTTCGGCCCCGGCCGCCGGCGCAGGCTATCTCCACCCGCTCCCGTGCCGCGCGCCGCCACGCCTCGACGAGGGCCGCCGCCGCGGCCGCCCGGTCGGCGGGCAGCCAGAAGTCGGGCCAGCGCAGCCAGCGGCTCTCCCACGGCACCGGCGGGGGTGTCCGGCCGAGCAGGTAGAGACCGAAGGTGGGTGCGGGGCCGGGTGACGGCGGCCGGCGCAGGCCACGCCCCCGAACGAGCCGGCCCGACGGCAGCCGCAGCACACCGGGATCGTCCGGACGCCAGGTCTCGATCATCCGGGCAGCCTAGCCGGTGCGTTTGCCTCGCCGTCCGTCGTTCGCCGGCGGCCGAATCGACTGCCCTTGATCTCTCCGGGAACACTGTGGGATTCTTGTGCGCCGACGACCGGCCACGCGCGGGACCGACCGCCGTCCATGGGCAGCCGGGGGTGCGGTCCGACCCCGGAGGACGGCGACCGGTGCGCCGCAGCGCCACGACCGGGTGCGCCGTGCGCGCCCGAAGGCATCGTCCACGAGTACGCCCGCGCCTCGAAGGATTCTTCCGTCGCGACCCACCCGCCGCAGGCTGGGGCGGAGCTCATCGTGACCATCGGAGGAGATCAGCCATGCACGACCCGAGCAGGTGCGCGGACCGGGCGCGCGTCGGATCGTCGACGCCGCCCCGACCCGGCGGACGCCGCTGGATCGCGCTCGCCGGGAGCTCGCTGCTCGCGACGGCGGCGCTCACCGGCGTACCGCAGCCGGCCGCCGACGCGGCGACCACCCCGGTGACCGTGACCGTGAACGCGCGGGCGGGACTGGCCACCGTGCCCGACACCGCACTCGGCGTCAACCACGCCATCTGGGACGCGAACCTCGGTACCGCCGAGACGTCGGACCTGTTGCGGGCGGCCGGGGTGCGGATGATGCGGTACCCGGGCGGTTCGTACGCCGACATCTACCACTGGCAGGACCACACCGCGCCCGGCGGGTACGTCGCCCCGAACACCGACTTCGACACCTTCATGGCGGCGGTCCGGCGGGTCGGCGCCGAGCCGATGATCGTCGCGAACTACGGCACCGGCACACCCGCCGAGGCCGCCGAGTGGGTCCGGTACGCCAACGTGACCAAGGGCTACGGCGCCCGGTACTGGACGATCGGCAACGAGAACTACGGCAACGGCCACTACGGGGCGACGTGGGAGGCCGACCACCATCCGGACAAGAGCGCGACCTACTACGCCAACCTGGTCGTCGAGTACGTCGACGCGATGAAGGCGGTCGACCCGACCATCAAGGTCGGCGCGGTGCTCACCATGCCGGCCAACTGGCCCGACGGGCTGACCGCCGGCGACGACCCGGGGCCGTGGAACGCCACCGTGCTCTCCATCGCCGGCGCGAAGATCGACTTCGTCGACGTGCACTGGTACCCGGGTGGCAGCTCCGCCGAGTCGCTCGCCCGGACCAGCCACGTCGACGACGCGGTGTACCTGCTCCGCGAGCAGATCCGGCGGTACACCGGGGCACACGCCGACCGGATCGGCATCAGCCTCACCGAACTGAACGTCGACCAGGGCCGGACCACACAGCCGGGAGCGCTGTTCCTGGCCGACGCCTACAGCAGACTGCTGGCGCAGGGCGTCTTCACGGTCCACTGGTGGAACGTGCACAACGGCATCGGGACGGTGTCGGAGGTGGCGGGGCACACCGACTACGGCGACTTCGGCCTGCTGTCCAGCGGCACCTGCACCGCCGACGGGTCGGTCTGCGAACCCCCGCTGAACACCCCGTTCGCGCCGTACCACGGGCTGTCCATGATGAGCATCTTCGCCCGGCCCGGCGACCAGTTCATCCGGGCCGGCACCGACCATCCGCTGGTGAGCGCGCACGCCGTGCGGCGGCGCGACGGGGAGCTGGCGGTGTTGCTCGTCAACAAGGATCCCGAGCAGGAGCACACCGTGACCATCGACTACGCCGGCTACACCCCGTCGGCCGAGGCGCCGACGGTCCACACCCACACCAACGGGGCCACCGCCATCACCCGCACCCGGACGGGCAGCGCGACGAGCCGGACCCTGCCGCCGTACTCGCTCACCACGCTCGTGCTGCGGCCGGCCGGCGCGGTCACCGGTCAGCCCGGGGCGCCGGGCCAGCCCACCGCCACCGACGTCACCGACACCAGCGCGACCATCTCGTGGCCGGCGGCGGCCCCGGGTCGGGACCCGATCGCCAAGTACGAGGTGTACCGTCAGCACGGGGCGGTCAGCGAGCAGCTCGGTGAGACGGGCGGCACCTCGCTCACGGTGGGCAACCTCGTACCCGGCAGCAGGTACACCGTCAACGTCCTGGCCCGCGACACCGCCGGCCGCGTCTCCTGGGCCTCACCACCGCTGACCTTCGCCACCGGCAGCCCGGCGGACAGCACCTGCGGTGTCCGCTTCACCACGGTCACGGACTGGGGCAACGGCTACGTCGGCAGCATCGACATCGTCAACCGCGGGGACGAGCCGATCACCGGCTGGACGCTCACCTACACCTGGCCGACCACCTGGCAGCAGGTGAGCAGCGGCTGGAGCGGCAACTGGGAGCAGGTCGGCACCACGGTCCGGGTGACCAGCACCGACGACAACCGGCGGATTCCCGCCGGGGGCAGCACGAACACCGGTTTCGTCGCCGCGTACAGCGGGCCGAACGTCCCCCCGGGCGCGTTCACCCTCAACGGCGTGCGCTGCACCGTGCTGTAGCGGCGTCGGCGACGGCAGCCCGTGCGGGTGGGGTCCGCCGCCGGGCCGGCGGCGGACCCCACCCGGGATGGCCCCCCGGTTCGCGGGTCACCGGCGGGCGAGGGTGCGGGCGTCGGCCGCGATCACCCGTGCGGCCGCGGCCGGGATCAGCTTTCCGGCCTGCCGGTCGGCGTACCGGGCCAGCTCCGCGTACCGTGCGCTGCCCAGCCTCGCGCTCATCCAGGCGACGGCCTCCGGCCGCGCCCCGGAGGTCAGGATGAGGTAGCCGAGCCCGGCCCGGGTCACCACCACGGTGAACCGGCTGGTGGCCGAGGTGGTGCCGGCCGGGCCGGTGGCCGTGGCGACCAGGGTGTGCCCTCCGGGGCCGAGCGTGGTCAGGTCGAGCCGCTGCCCGGGCGTGACCGGCCTGCCGTCCAGGGTGACGGAGACGCTCTCCGCTCCGGTCGTGGCGACCGCCACCACGGGCTGCTGTGCCCGGTCCAGTCGGGCGTCCGCGGCGGGTGAGGTGACCGTGACCGTGGGCGCGGCCGGGCGCGGACGCTGCCGCAGCGCGGCGTTCCAGCCGACCAGCTCCGCCGGACGGTTCGTGATGACGGCGTCCACGCCGGCCTCCTCCAGCTGCTGCCACTGGCTGGCCGAGTCCACCGTCCAGACCATGACGGCGACGCCGGCCCGGTGCAGGTCGGCGACGACCGAGGGACGGGTGAGCAGGGCGCTGCCGCTCGGGTTGTACGCGGTGAGGTGGAGCTCCCGCGCGACCGCCACCGGATCGGCGTCGAGGCTGCTGCGCAGCAACCCGAGCGGCAGCTCCGGAGCCAGCTCGCGGGCGTGGCGCAGGGCGTCGACCTCGAAGCTCTGCAGGACGACGCGTCCGGTCGTCCCCGTCTCCCGGATGACCTGGACGATCCGGGCAACCTCGTCCCGGGTGTGTCGGCCCTTGATCTCCAACAGGAGGTTGCCGCCGCGGTCGCGGAGGTCGGCGAGCTGCTCGGCGAGGGTGGGCAGCCGCTCACCGGCGTACTGGGGGGCGAACCACGACCCGGCGTCGAGCGTCTTGAGCTGCGCGGCGGTCAGGTCGCGGATGTTGCCGGTCCCGTCCGTGGTCCGGTCGACCGTCGCGTCGTGCAGCACGAACGGAACCCCGTCCCTGCTCGGCTGCACGTCGGTCTCGATCCAGTCGGCACCCGCCCGCCGGGCGACCTCCTGCGCGACGAGGGTGTTCTCCGGCGCGGCCGACGACGCTCCGCGGTGGGCGACGACGGTGAGCGGGCTACCCGGCGGACGCAGGAGACCGTTCGGCGCGAGCTCGGTGACCGTGATGTCGTCGAACGACACCGTCGCCCCGTTGACGAACAGCGCCTGTCCCCCCGAGGTGGAGCGTCGCAGGCTGGTGGTGCGCAGCCACTCGGTGCCGTCGACGAACCAGCGGGCCTGGTTGCCGTGCACCTCGACGGCGACCCGGACGTCACGGCCGGTGCCGGCCGCGTACGGCGCGGAGCCGGTGTCGGTGACGTTCCACGTGTGCGCCGTCGTGCGCTCGGCGAACTCCAGACCGTTGCCGGCGGTGGTGTCGCTGCGCATGGTGGCGATCCACCACGGGGTCGAGCCGTCGGCGGGGACGTCCAGGCCGAGCGCCGCCCAACGGCTCGCCGACCGGACCGACTCGAAGCGGACGGTCGCCTCGAAGCGGAAGTCGGTCAGGTGCCGCCCGAAGGTCAGCCTGCTGTTCGCACCGGAGCTGGTCGACGTGCCGTAGAGGCGTCCGTTCTCGACCTTCCAGGTGCCGTCGACGATCCGCCACCCGGCGGGCAGGGCGCCCGACGAGAAGTCCTCGGCGACGACGGTGTCGGAGCCGGCCACCACCGGGGTCGGGGCGGCGACCAGGACGGCCGCGCCCAGGACGGCGAGCGCGGCCAGCGTGGCGACGATCCGGGTACGCGGGGTGTCCCGTCGGACGACGGTGTGTCCCGGGCGTGCCCCAGACGGTGAGACAGTCATGCCGCGAGGCTAGGGCGCCATCCGGTCGCCATGAGCAACGCTGCGTGACCGGCGGGCGAACGCCGGCTGTCCTACCGTCGGGTAGGGCAGGCGGTGCGCCGGCGGAGTCGTCGAACCGGTGGGACGCGACGCACACGACCGTCGCCCCGCCCGTCGTGCCAGCCCTGGCCGGGCAACCAACCGTCAGGAGTTCGAGTCTGCCGGGACGGAGCTCGGCCCGGTACGGCACCGCCGTGCGGGCCATCCCGGGCACCCCGTGACCCCCCCGCGAAGAGGCCCACCGCAGGACGATCAGGGCGGGGGGCGGCGCCGGGCACGGCGGCCACGCCAGAGGGCGACCGCGGCCAGGGCGAGGTATCCGCCGGCCCGGCCGGCGATCCTCCCGGCCCGCTCCCGCATCGCCGCCGGCTCACCCGTCCGGCCGCCGGATGGTGCCACCTCGCGCGCCGGAAGGTCGCCGTACGCCGTCGCGGCAGCCCGTTCCGCCTCGGGCCGGGAACGGTAGGCCTGGCTGGCGGCGAGGACGACCACAGCGTCACGGTACCGCCACCGCCAGAGTCCGTCCGGATCCCGCCACAGCTCGATCCGGGCCGCGTCGTGGCTTCCGGCGGCCGGTTCCGCCGTCGCGACCGGGGACGGGTCCCCGACGCCGGTCGACACCCCGCCAGCCCGCGAACCGAACCGCATCGCCGACCGGACGTCCGACCGGGTCAGCTCGCCGATGCCCCGACCGCCGCCGGCCCTCAGCGCACGGGCGACGAGGTACGCGACGACACCCGCGGAGACCGGCAGGGCGAGCGCGAGCACCCGGAGGATCGACAGCACGTGCAGAACCGGAAGCCGCAGGATCCTCGCGAGGATGTCGTCGGCCGCCGCGGCGAGCAGGACGGCGAAGAGTGCGAGGACACCGACGCCGAACCCGATCCGGGCCGGGTGGGCTCGGGGCGGGTCCAGCAGTTGGTGGGCGAGGCGGTCGCGACGGCGCCGCCGGCGCCGCTCCAGGAACGGCCAGAGGTAGAGTCCCGCGAAGGTCAGCCCGCCGAAGACGACCCCGGGCAGGAACGGGGACGGCACGAGCCGGCCGAAGACGCGGAACTCGACAGCCGGAAAGAGCCGCAGCGCCCCGTCACCCCAGGCGACGTACCAGTCGGGCTGGGCGGGTGAGATCGCCTGGGCGGGGTCGAACGGTCCGTAGATCCACACCGGGTTGATCTGTGCCAGCCCGCCGAGGGCGAACGCCACCGCCAGGACCCACGCGAACAGCGCCAGCGTGCGTACCGTGTAGCTGGGCCAGAACCGGGAGCCGACCACGTTGTTCTCGGTGCGTCCCGGGCCGGGGAACTGGCTGTGTTTCTGCCGGAGCAGGATTCCGAGATGGGCCGCGATCAGCGCGGCCAGCACCGCCGGAACGAGCAGGACGTGGCTGACGAACATCCGGGGCACCAGCTCCGCGGTGGGAAACTCGCCCCCGGCGGCGAGGAAGACCAGCCACTCACCCACCAGCGGGATGGACTGCGTCACCGAGTAGAGGATCCGCAGCCCGGTCCCCGACAGCAGGTCGTCGGGGATGGAGTATCCGGTGAAGCCGTTGAACAGGGCCAGGGCGAGCATGGTCACCCCGATCAGCCAGTTGATCTCCCGAGGCCTGCGGTACGCACCGGTGAAGAAGACCCGCAGCAGGTGGAGCACGATCGCGCCGACGAAGAGCAGCGCGGACCAGTGGTGGGTCTGCCGCATCAGCAGCCCGGCCCGGACGTCGAAACTGAGCCGGACGGTCGAGGCGTACGCGGCGGAGGTACGGGACCCGTCCAGGGGCGCGTACGCCCCGGAGTAGACGGTGTCTGCGGTGCTCGGCTCGAAGAAGAGGGTGAGAAAGACCCCGGTCAGCACCAGGACGACGAACGAGTAGAGGGCGATCTCCCCGAACATGAACGACCAGTGGTCCGGGAAGACCTTGGCGAGCGCGCGCCGGAGCACCGGCGCCACCCGCAGCCGGTCGTCGAGGCTCCGGGCCAGCCGGCCCGACAGCCACCGGGTGATCACCTCAGGCTCCAGAAGCCGGCACCGGGCGGGGCGGTGAAGTCACCGGTGGCGACGAGGTAACCCTCGACGTCCACGGTGATCGGCAGCCCCGGCAACGGACGTGCGGCCGGGCCGGCGACCGGCCGGGCCCCGGCGAGCAGGTCGAAGGTGGACTGGTGGCAGGGGCAGAGCACCCGGGCGGTCCCCTGCAGGTACAGCGCGACCGGGCACCCGGCGTGCGTGCAGAGCAGCGAGTAGACGACGACGCCGGCGACCGTACCGCCCGGTGGCGGCGCGGTGAACCGGGCCGGGTCCAGCCGGACGGCGAAGGCCGGCACGTCGCCCCGGCTCCGGTGTCCCTGGGGAAACACGGTCAGCACCGTGCCGTCCGGTACGTCGGCGGGCCGCACCGGGGTGCCGTCGGCCCGGACCAGGCGTACCCCGGCCGCCCACGGCGTGGTGCGCAGGGCACGCGCCGGCCGCTGGCGGTCGAACGGCAGCAGCGAGCGCAGCGGGAACAGGGCGGCCCCGGCCAGCGCGCCGAGGGCCAGGCCGAGCATGGCCAGCAGGCCGCGCCGGCGTACCGGGCTCTCCGGCCCGGTCAGCGCCTCGGCGGCCAGCCGCAGGTCGGCGGGGGGTGAGTCGAACGGTTCGTGCTCCTCGACGTACCCGCCGGTGGGCAGCAGGCGGCGGGCCCAGACGGAGAGTCCGACCGCGATCCCGGCGAAGGCGACCGCCAGCGTGAGACCCTCCAGTTGGGTCTGTCCACCGGTGGCGTACACGGCCGCGAACCCGGCGGCGCCGAGCGCGCTGACCCCGAACGCGGCGGCGACCACGGCCGACGACACCCGTTCCCGCCGGTCCGGCGTGCCCCGGCCGGTCATCGTCCGGCCCTGCCGCCCAGCCAGCGTACGACCCCGACCAGCAGTGCCAGGCCGATCCCCCAGGCCACCAGCCCTTCCGTGATCGGACCCAGCCGACCCAGGGACGCCCCGCCCCGGTCGAGCCGGCCACCACGCAGGTGCTGGACGTAACCGGCCACCGCGTCGACCTGTTCGGGACCGAGGACGTTCTCCGGAAAGGCGGGCATCAGCCCGGGGCCGACCCGGATCGCCTCGGCGACCTGGACCGGTGTGGACCGGTCCAGCGACGGGGCGACCAGCCCGTTGGTCAACGTCGCACCGCCGCCGGTGGCGGAGTGGCACGCGGCACAGTTGGCGAGGAAGAGTTCCCGGCCCTCGCGCAGGTCGCCCGGGCCGACGGTCGGGATCTGCGGTCCGCCGCCGCCGAGGCTGTCCACGTACGCGACGAGGGCCCGGATGTCCGCCGCGGAGAAGGCGGGCCGGCGGTGTGGCGGCTGCCGGGTCTCCTGGTCGACCGGCATCCGGCCGGTGCTGAGCTGGAAGTCCACCGATGCCGGGCCGACCCCGACCAGGGACGGTCCGCGCTGGCTCCCCTCACCGGCCGGGCCGTGGCAGCTCGCACAGGTGCGCAGGTAGAGGTCGGCGCCCCGGGACGCCACCGGGTCCGGCGCCGGCGCGGCCGGCGGGCCGGGGCCGTCACCGGGGGCGGTCGGTGACGGCGGGCCGGCCGGGCTGGGCTGCGACGCGCTCGACGGCGCCGGTGCGGCGTCGCCCGGGTCGGGTACCGGCGCGGCGTACCCGGGCCGTGGCACCGGCCCGGCGGCCAGGCCGAGCACGGCGAGGAACACGGCGAGTCGCCGGGCGGAGTCGGCTCGCGTCGCGGTCACCATCACTCCCTTCACTCGTCGGACCACAATCGGCTGGATCACTCCAGGGTGAACAGGTACGCGGCGATGTCCCGGGCGTCGGCTCCGCTGACCCCGAGATCGGGCATGGCGGTGCCCGGCTCCACCGCCTGTGGGTCCTGGATCCAGCGGCTCAGGTTTCCGGCGTTGTTCGGCAGCCTGCCCGCGATGTACGACCGGGCGCCGAACCGGGTCAGCGGCGGCCCGACCAGGCCGTCCGCCCGCGGCACCCCCGGTATCGTGTGGCAGCCGCCGCAGCCGTACTGCTGGATCAGGCGCGCCCCGCGCTCCGGATAGCCGTCGCGGCTCTCCGGCGGCGGCGGGGGCGACACCCGGGCGCAGGCGGCCAGGACGGCGGTCGCGACCAGCGACACCAGGAGCGACACCTGAGTGCGGGGTCGGTTGTTCATCGAACCTCCCTGACGGGCACCGGACGCGCCGGTGGACGGTCGGTGGGCCCGGGACGGCCCGAGGCGGGGGACGCGGCCGTGGCGGACGGGCGGCCGGACGGCGGGTCCGGGTCAGGTGGCGAGGCGTCGGGCGGCAGGCCCCTCCCGGGGGGCAGCGCCCGGTCGAGCCCGGCGAGCCAGCGCAGGAACACCACCGAGGCCGCGACCAGGACCGCCACGTCCATCGGAATCCACATCAGCAGTCCGGCCAGCTGCTGGTCGGTCCGGGGATCGCCGCCGCCGGAGGCGAGGACGCCGGGCGGGTAGACCGGATCGGGTGCGAGGGTCAGCACGGCGCCGAGGGTCGAGGCGACCAGCATCGTGCCGACCAGCAGCAGCACCGCCGCCGGGCCGGACAGTCGGCGCCGGTCCGCGCCGAGCAGCAGCGACCAGAGCAGCGCCGCCACGGCCACGAACGAGGCGTGTTCGGCCGCGTGCACGAGGCTGTGCCCGGCCGCCAGGCGGTAGGGGGCCGGCAGGTGCCAGCCCCAGAGCACGACGGCGTGCAGGGCACCGGCCAGGACCGCGCGACCGCCTGGGCGGCGGGTCCACACGGCGACCGCGGACGTCCGCCACCGGGACCAACGGCGGCGCAGGGCTGCCGGCGCGGCCAGCGCCAGCGGCAGGCCGGGCGCGGCGGCACCCAGCGCCGGACCGGCAACCACCAGCAGGATCATGTGCTGGATCATGTGGCCCGCGAACGACCGCTCCGCCCGCGTGTGCACCGGGCCGGTCGAGGCGACCAGCACCGCGGCGACGCCGACGGCGAAGGCGACGACCCGCCACCGGGAGACGACGGCGCCGGTGCCACGCCGGCTCCACAGCTCGTGCACGCCACGCCCGTACCCGGCGCCCAGCAGCGCCAGCACGGTGACCAGCAGCAGGTTGCTCCAGGCCTGCGTGTCCGGGCCGCCGTGCGCCAGCGGGCCGGTACCGGCGAGGCTGCCGCTCAACGCTGGCATGGCGGCAGCACCAGGGCGGCGACACCGCCGAGCACGATCATGGCCAGCGCCAGCACGTTCAGCCAGAGTCCGACGACGGCGAGCAGGTGTGCCCGGCCCAGCGACCGGTCGTCGTCCGCTCGCGGACCTGGGCGCAGGCGCCGCCAGGCGAGCACCGAGACGACGAGCGCGGTGGCGGCACCGGCCGCGGGCAGGAGCACCGCGAGGGCGACCGCACCGGTCAGCGGGAAACCCGCGAGGTTGTCGTGCCCGGCCTCGCAGGTGAGCTCGTCGATGCTCCAGGCGGCCAGCGAGTGGACGGTCCAGGAGAGCACCCCGCCGAGGACGGCGAACCAGAGCAGCAGCCCACCGAAGAGCGCGGTGCGGGGTGGCAGCCGCTGGTTCATCACAGCCTCGGCGAGAGGTAGACGGTGAACAGGACTGCCACCCAGACGGCGTCGACGAAGTGCCAGTAGTACGCGACGACGCGGACCTGCTCGCGCCGCCGCGCGCCGGAACCGTCGTGCAGGGAGGCCGCCAGCAGCCAGCAGACCATGAGCAGCCCGACCGTGACGTGCGCGCCGTGGAAGGTGGTGATGACGTAGAACAGCGAGCCGTACACGTTGGTGGTGACGGTGAACTCGCGCAGCAGCCCGTGGTACTCCACCCCCTGCAGGCCGAGGAAGGTTCCGCCCATGGCGAGCGTGGCCAGCAGGCCGGCCCGCAGCTGCCAGCGCCGGCCGCGCCGGATGCCGGACTCGGCCCAGACCACCGGCAGGCTGCTCGGCACCAGTACCGCCGTCATGATCAGCGGCAGCAGGAGCTCCGGCCGCGCGATCCCGTCGGGCGGCCACGGCGCGCCGTGCTGGAACCTCAGGTAGAAGTAGCTGCCGAGGAGCGCGGCGAAGACCGTGCCCTCGGTGGCGACGAACAGGGTCACCCCCCACCACGCGGTCGACCGGCCGACCGGTTCCTCCGTGGTGAGCCCGGCGGGGCCGAACGCCGTGCGGATACCGTCGGGCGTCATCGCGCCGGCTCCGATCCGCGCGCCGTGAACCGGGTACGCGACCGTCCGGGCCGGCCGGACCACCGGTACCACGCGCTCATACCGCCCCGCCCCCCACCGCCGGGTCCGCCTCCTCCGGCGTCTGTCGCGGCGGCCAGAGCCAGGCGCCGAGGGTGACGACGACGAGGGCGGCGCCGGCGGCGGCGACCCAGTACCCGGCGAGGAGCAGCCCGAGGAAGACGATCAGCAGCCCGAGGGCGGCCACCAGCGGCTTCAGCGTCTCCTGTGGCATCCGCACCGCCCGTTCGTAGCGGCCGTCGAGCTCGCTGGTGAGCAACGTCCCGCGGCCCTCGGCCAGGATCCGGTCCCCGTCGGCGCCGAGGCCGGTGGACTCGGCGGTACGCGGATCCCAGACCGGGTGCAGGCTGTGCACCCGGGGGATGACCGGGAAGTTGTACGGCTTCGGGGGTGAGCTGGTGGCCCACTCCAGGCTGTCGCCGCCCCACGGGTCGTCCGGCGCCGGCTCGCCGCGCCGCAGCGCGTGGATCACTCCGGCCACCACCAGCAGCAGGCCGACGGCGAGGACGTACGCCCCGACGGTGGCGAGCAGGTTCCACGGATCCCAGCCCAGCCCACCGGGATACGTGTAGACCCGGCGGGGCATGCCGAGCAGCCCCGAGACGTGCATCGGGAGGAAGGTGAGGTTCATCCCCACGAAGACCAGCCCGAAAGCCCACCGGCCGAGCCGTTCGCCGGCCATCCGACCGGTCAGTTTGGGCAGCCAGTAGTAGAGCCCGGCGAGAATCGGGAAGACGGCGCCGCCGAACAGGACGTAGTGGAAGTGCGCCACCACGAAGTAGGTGTCGGTGATCTGCTGGTCGAAGGCGGTCAACGCGAACATCACACCGGTGACGCCCCCGACGACGAAGGTGACGAGGAAGCCGACGACGAAGAGGAACGGCACTCGGACGACGATCCGGCCGGTGAGCATCGTGGCGAGCCAGGCGAAGATCTGCAGCCCGGACGGGATGGTGATGATGGTGCTCGCCGCGCTGAAGAACCCGTAGGACAGTTGGGGCAGGCCGGTGGCGAACATGTGGTGCACCCAGACCCCGAACGAGATGATCGCGATCGCGACGATCGAGAACACGATCAGCGGGTACCCGACGATGCCGCGCCGGCAGAAGACCGGCAGCACCGCGGAGACGATGCCGAGGGCGGGCATCACGATGATGTAGACGTCCGGGTGGCCGAAGATCCAGAAGAGGTGCTGCCAGAGCAGGACGTTGCCACCCCGTCCCGGATCGAAGAACCGGGTGTCGAAGCGGCGGTCGAGGAAGAGCAGGACATTGTCGAGGTTCAGCACCGGCAGCGCGAAGAGCACCATGAACGAGGTGGCGACGACGGCCCAGACGAAGATCGGCACACGATTGAGCGACATGCCGGGGGCACGCAGCTTGAGCGCGGTGACGATGAAGTTGATCGCACCGGCCGTGGTCGAGACGCCCAGGAACAGCAGGCCCAGGGTGTAGACGTCGAGGTGCAGGCCGGGGCTGTTCCGCTCGTCGGTCAGCGGCACGTACGCGAACCATCCCCCGTCGGGCGCGGCGCCGGCCGGCACGCTGGCCCACATGAACAGTCCGGCGAACAGGAAGACCCAGTAGCCGAAGGCGTTCAGCCGGGGGAAGGCCATGTCCCGGGCACCGATCATCAGCGGCACCAGGAAGTTGCCGAACCCGAACAGCATCGGCGTCGAGAACAGAAAGATCATCGCCGTGCCGTGCATGGTGAAGAGCTGGTTGTACTCCCACGCCGACAGGATCCCGGCCTCCGGCCCGGCCAACTGGGTGCGCAGCGCGACGGCGCTGGCGCCGGCGAGGCCGAAGAACACCCCCGCGGTGACCAGGTACCGTCGCCCGATGCGCTTGTGGTCCACGGTGGCGAACCAGTTCCGCAGCGTCGGCGCCTCTGCCCAGTGACGGCTCAGGCTCGCCATCGCCTCCGGGCCGGGCCCGGTGTCGCACGCGGCGGTGCTGGACGCCATCTCCCCACCCCTACCGCAGCGATTCCAGGTATGCGATCAGGTCGGGCAGTGCCGCCGCGTCGACCGGCTGTGGCGGCATCGCGTTGCCCGGCTTGACCGTCTGGGAGTTCACGATCCAGCCGCCCAGGTGTCCGCCGTCGTTCGGCACCGCCCCCGCGCCCAGACTCCACCGGGCGCCGATGGTGGACAGGTCCGGCCCGACAGTGCCGGTGGCGGAGGTGCCCCGGACGGTGTGGCAGGCGGCGCAGGTCCCCTGCAGGAACGCCTGCTGGCCGCGGCGCTCGGCGTCGCTGGCCGGCGCGGGCGCGGGCGCGGCGAGTCGGGCCAGCCAGGCGTCGAACTCGGCCCGCGGCTGGGCCACCACCTGGAACGCCATGTGGGCGTGCTGCAGGCCGCAGTACTCGGCGCACTGCCCCCGGTACCGTCCGGGCCGCTCCGCCCGCAGCCAGGTCTCGCGGACCTTGCCGGCGATCAGGTCGGTCTTGGGCATCAGCTGCGGCACCCAGAAGCTGTGCAGCACGTCGACGGTGCGCAGCCGCACCCGCACCGGCTCGCCGACCGGAATGTGGATCTCGTTGGCCGTCGCCCCGGCCACGCCGGGGTAGCGCACCTCCCACC
>CALGAM010000228.1 GCA_937951935.1 uncultured Micromonospora sp.
GCGGAGGATACGAGATTCGAACTCGTGAGGGTTGTTAACCCAACACGCTTTCCAAGCGTGCGCCCTAGGCCGCTAGGCGAATCCTCCGACGGACATGGTACAGGGTCGCGGGCTGTGGCCCACAGCACCGCCCATGAAGATCCACTACCGGGGCGGCTACACTGGCCGTACCCCCCGTGCGGCGCTCATCTCGTGAACCTCCCCAGGGCCGGAAGGCAGCAAGGATAAGCGAGCTCTGGCGGGTGCACGGGGGGCCTCGTTTGTCTCCCGACGTCCGGTCTGACCAGGGACGATCCGGCCGCCGCGCCGGGCGGGGCACCCCGCGGGCCCCGGGAGGCGCCGGCCGGCCACGCCGGGCCGCGGAGGGCGTGGCCGAGACCACACGACCAGTGCGGCCACCCGGCGCATGATCGAGAGGAAAAGGCCGGGCGCGCGTGACAGCCTGGCACGCGGCGCGTGCCGGCGGGTGGAGAATGGCTCGGTCGAGAGGAGGCGGGACGAGTGGCACTGGCGCTCTACCGCAAGTACCGGCCACGCACGTTCGCCGAGGTGATCGGCCAGGAGCACGTCACCGGGCCGCTGACGCAGGCGCTGCGCACCGGCCGGCTGCACCACGCGTACCTCTTCTCCGGCCCCCGGGGCTGTGGCAAGACCTCCAGCGCCCGGATCCTGGCCCGCTCGCTCAACTGCGAGAAGGGTCCGACGCCGGATCCCTGCGGGGTCTGCGAGTCGTGCCGGGCGCTGGCCGCCGACGGTGCCGGATCGATCGACGTCATGGAGATCGACGCGGCCAGCCACGGCGGTGTGGACGACGCCCGTGAACTCCGCGAACGCGCCTTCTTCGCCCCGGTGAACAGCCGGTTCAAGATCTACGTGATCGACGAGGCGCACATGGTCTCGACGCAGGGCTTCAACGCCCTGCTCAAGCTCGTCGAGGAGCCGCCGGAGTACGTCAAGTTCATCTTCGCCACCACCGAGCCGGAGAAGGTCCTCGGCACGATCAAGTCGCGGACCCACCACTACCCGTTCCGGCTGATCCCGCCGGGCGTGCTCCGGCCCTACCTGGAGCGGCTGGCCGAGGCGGAGGGCATCTCGATCGAGCCGGCGGTCTTCCCGCTGCTGGTCCGGGCCGGCGGCGGCAGCGTCCGGGACACCCTCAGCGTCCTCGACCAGTTGATCGCCGGGGCCGGCCCGGAGGGGGTCAGCTACGCCCGCGCGGTCGCGCTGCTCGGTGTCACCGACTCCGCCCTGATCGACGAGATGTGCGACGCGCTCGCCGCCGGGGACGGCGCCGCCGCGTACGCCACCGTCAACCGGGTCGTCGAGGCCGGGCACGACCCGCGCCGGTTCGCCGCCGACCTGCTCGAACGCCTCCGTGACCTGATCATCCTGCGCCAGGTGCCGGACGCGGTCGCCAAGGGCCTCGTCGACGGCCCCGCCGACCAGCTCGAACGGATGGCGTCCCAGGCTGAGCGACTCGGCCCCGCGACACTCTCCCGGTGTGCCGACATCGTGCACAACGGCCTGGTCGAGATGCGCGGCACCACCTCCCCGCGCCTGCTGCTCGAACTGATCTGCGCGCGGATGCTCCTGCCCGGCGCGGAGGAGTCCACCGGCAGCCTGCTGCAGCGGATCGAACGCATGGAGCGCCAGCTCGCCGGCGTCGGTGGGCTCGTCCCGCCGCCGGCGGCGGCCGGATACCCGGCTCCGGCCGCTCCGGCCGCCGCGCAGGTGGCGCCGCCGTCGGCTCCGGCGGCGGCCGCGCCACGGCGCACGACCGGCGAGGAGGAGCCCGCCGCCCCGGCCGCCGGCGCCGCCCACCCGGCCCCGCCGGCCCGCCCCCGGGCCGAGCAACCGGCCCGTCCACCGGCCGACCGGACCTCCCCCGGCGGTGGACCGGCGCCGCGGGCCGCGACGCCGTCCGGTCCGGCCCGCCCGGCTGCCTCCGCCGCGCCCGGCCCGGCGCCGGCCGACCCCGGCACGGTCGACATCGGCGTGGTCCAGCGGTCCTGGGCGGCGATCGTGGACGGCACCAAACACCGCCGCGTCGTGTGGTCCCTGTTGCAGAACGTGTCCCCGTACGCGCTCGAACGCGACACCCTGGTACTGCAGGCACAGTCCCCCGGGATCGCCAACCGGTTCGCCGACGACAACGTGGCCGGCGTGGTGCGGGAGGCGCTTCGGTCCGTACTCGGGGTCCAGTGGCACATCCGGTGCGAGGTGACCGGGGCGGGGCGCACGGGACCGGCCCGACCGGCGGCCGGCCCGGTGTCCACCGCCCGGCCGGGGGCCGCGGCCGCCCCGACGGCGCGGGCGAGCGGCACACCATCCTGGGGCAACCCGGCCCGGCCGGGCGGCGCACCGGCCCGCCCGGGTGCCGCCCCGGTCCGGTCGGGCGGCGGCGCGGCTCCGGCCGGGCGGGGCCCGGCCGACGGCGGAGGAGCCGACACCGGCGCCGCGGCGGGCGAGGACGACGACTGGCCCGAGCCGGCACGACCCGGCGGCCACGCACCGGTCGCCTCGGCGGCGGACGACGACTGGCCGGAGCCGGCCGTGCCGGGTGGCGCGGGAGGCCCGACCGCGGCGGGGACGCCGGCCGGCGGCCCGGCCCCGACCCGTACGCCCGGCAGCCCGGCTTCCGGCGGTGCGTCGGCCGGCGGCGGGGTGGCGGCGGCCAGGGCGGCCGCCGCCGGCCGGGGGAACCGGCCGGCCGTCGTACCGCCGGTGGCGGACCAGGACTGGACGGGTGAGCCCCCCTACGACCCCGAGTACGACGGCCCGGTCCGGCGGCGGGACGGGGTGGCCGCCGACCGGGCCCCGGCCCCGACCGTCAGCTACGAGGGCTTCGATCCCGGCGACGAGCCGCTGGACGAGGTGGTCGACGAGCAGACCGTCCGGCAGACCAGCGAGCAGCAGGCGATGCAGCTGCTCCAGCAGGCGCTGGGCGCGGAGCGGATCGGCGAGATCGAGCTGAACTGACGCGGTGGCGTCCGCCCGGTGAACCGGCGACGGCGCGGGTACCCGTGAGTACTAGGCTGGTGGTGGCCCTGTCCCGCAACCGAGGAGTCGCCGTGCGCCCGGGTGGACCGCCCAACCTGCAGCAGATGATGAAGCAGGCGCAGAAGATGCAGCAGCAACTCGCCGCCGCGCAGGCGGAGCTGGCCCAGACGGAGCTGACCGGCACGGCCGGGGGCGGCCTGGTCACCGTGACCATCACCGGGGCCGGCGAGGTCAGGGCGGTCAAGATCGACCCCAAGGCGGTCGACCCCGAGGACGTCGAGACCCTTGAGGACCTGGTGCTGGCCGCCGTGCGCAGTGCCCACGACGAGGTGCGGAAGCTGACCGAGGAGAAGATGGGTCCGGTCGCCGGCGGCCTCGGCAGCCTCGGTCTGCCCGGCTTCTGAGCAACGCCCGATGTACGAGGGAGCCATCCAGGACCTGATCGACGAGCTGGGCCGGCTGCCGGGCGTGGG
>CALGAM010000229.1 GCA_937951935.1 uncultured Micromonospora sp.
CACCGCACGGTACGAGGTCCGGGGAATGACCTGCGGCCACTGCGTCAACGCCGTCAGCACCGAGATCAGCGCCATCCCCGGGGTCACCGGGGTCACGGTCGACCTCGAATCCGGCCAGGTCACCGTGCACAGCACCGAGCCCCTGGACCCGGCAGCGGTCCGGGCCGCCGTCGACGAGGCGGGCTACGAGCTCGTCACCGCCTGACCCGCGACACCGACGGCAGGAGGGGACGCCCGTGCGCACCGCGATCAGGTTGGTCGGTTTCGCCCTCGGACTCGCGACGGTGTTCGGTGCCGCGTACGGCACCGGCCGGCTGGTCGGTGCCGTACCCGGACCCACGGAACCCGCACACCGGACCGTGCACCCGGAACCGACCGGACAGCCGGCCGGCACGGCACCGGCTGGTGGACTGCTGGTGTCCGATCGCGGCTACACCCTCGACCCGGTTCCGGCCGCCGCAGGCGAGTTCGCCTTCCGGGTGCTTGGTCCGGACGGACGTCCCGTGCTGGGATACGACGTCACGCACGACGCACGGATGCACCTGATCGTGGTCCGGCGCGACCTGACGGGCTACCGGCACGTCCACCCGGCGATGGACGGGGACGGCACCTGGCGGACCACCACGCCGATGACCGAACCCGGAAGCTGGCGGGCGTTCGCCGACTTCACCCCGACCGGCGGGGAACCGTTGACGCTCGGCGTCGACGTCGACGTCCCGGGCCACTACCGGCCCCGTCCGCTGCCACCTCCCGCGTCGACCGCCGTGGTCGACGGATACACGGTTCGCCTCGACGGCGGCCTGGAGCCGGGTCGCACCAGCACGGTGACCATGACGGTGAGTCGGGACGGCCAGCCGGTCACCGAACTGGAGCCCTACCTCGGCGCGTACGGGCATCTGGTCGCGCTGCGCGACGGTGACCTGGCGTACCTGCACGTTCATCCGGAGGACGTGCCCGGCGACGGAAGGACGGCCCCCAAAGCGGCGGTGGCCTTCTCCGTCGAGGTGCCGTCGGCCGGCACATACCGGCTGTACCTGGACTTCCGGCACGCCGGGGCGGTCCGCACCGCCGAGTTCACGGTGTCCGCCGCCCCGGCCCCGACCGGCGGAACGGCCCCCGGACACGGACACGACTGAGGAGGCGACACGATGGCACCGGTCACCGGGCGGCCGCCTGCGGCCCCGAACCGGATCGAGCTCACCATCGGCGGGATGACCTGCGCCTCGTGCGCCGCCCGGATCGAGAAGAAGCTCAACCGCCTGGACGGGGTGACCGCCACGGTCAACTACGCCCTCGGAAAGGCCGTCGTCGACTACGGCGGCGGGCACACCCCGGACGACCTCGTCGCGGCCGTCGAGAAGCTGGGTTACACCGCGACCCTGCCGCCCCCGCCGCAGCCTGCGGGCGGCGCCCCGACGGCCCCGGACTCCCCCGCCGACGAGCTGGCGGCGCTGCGTACCCGGCTGTGGGTGTCGCTGGTGCTGACGGTTCCGGTGATCGTCCTGGCCATGGTGCCGGCCTGGCAGTTCACCAACTGGCAGTGGCTGTCGCTCACCCTCGCCGCGCCGGTGGTCGGGTACGGCGGACTGCCCTTTCACCGTGCCGCCCTGGTCAACCTGCGGCACGGTGCCGCCACCATGGACACCCTGGTCTCGCTCGGCACCCTCGCGGCGTTCGGCTGGTCGCTCTGGGCGCTGTTCCTGGGCAGCGCCGGCGCCCCCGGGATGACACACCCGTTCAGCCTCGACGTCGGACGCGGCGACGCGACGGGCTCGATCTACCTCGAGGCCGCTTCCGGGGTCACGCTCTTCATCCTCGCCGGCCGCTACGTCGAGGCACGGGCGAAGCGCCGGGCCGGGGCCGCGCTGCGGGCGCTGCTCGAACTCGGCGCCAAGGAGGTGACCGTCCTGCGGGGCGGGGCGGAGACACGGATCCCCGTCGAACACCTCGTGGTCGGCGACCGTTTCGTCGTACGGCCCGGCGAGAAGATCGCCACGGACGGGGTGGTCGAGGACGGCTCGTCCGCCGTCGACGTGAGCATGCTGACCGGCGAGTCGGTCCCGGTCGAGGTCGGACCGGGCGACGAGGTGGTGGGGGCGACCGTCAACGCCGGGGGTCGGCTCGTCGTCCGGGCGACCCGGATCGGCGCCGACACCCGACTGGCCCAGATGGCTGCCCTGGTGGCACAGGCTCAGGCGGGAAAGGCGCCGGTACAGCGGCTGGCGGACCGGATCTCCGGGGTGTTCGTCCCCGTGGTGATCGCCCTCTCCGTCGCCACCATCGGGTTCTGGCTCGGTGCCGGAGGCGGTGCCGCCGCCGCCTTCTCGGCTGCCGTGGCCGTCCTCATCATCGCCTGCCCGTGTGCGCTCGGGCTGGCGACCCCGACCGCACTGCTGGTCGGCACCGGCCGGGGTGCCCAGCTGGGAATCCTGATCAAGGGTCCCGAGGTGCTCGAATCGACCCGGCAGGTGGAGACGGTGGTACTGGACAAGACCGGTACCGTCACCACCGGCCGGATGTCGCTCGTCGATGTCGTACCGGCCACGGACACCGACGCCACCGAGGTGCTGCGGGTCGCGGGTGCGCTGGAGGCCGCCTCGGAGCACCCGGTCGCCCGGGCGGTGGCGACGGCCGCCGCCGAGCGGACCGGACCGCCACCGGTGGTCACCGACTTCGCCAGCCTGCCGGGACTCGGCGTGACCGGTCAGGTGGAGGGTCGCGCGGTGGTGGTGGGTCGGTCTCGCCTCCTCACCGAGCACGGCCTGTCCGTGCCACCCGAGCTGACCCGCGCCGTCGACGCGGCGGAGGCGGCCGGACGTACGGCGGTACTGGTCGGCTGGGAGGGCCGGGTTCGCGGCGTCCTCGTCGTCTCCGACACGGTCAAGCCAACCAGCCGGGAGGCCGTCGCCGGACTGCGTCGGCTGGGCCTCACCCCGGTCCTGCTCACCGGGGACAACGCCACCGTCGCCCGGGCGGTCGCGGACCAGGTCGGCATCGACCAGGTCGTCGCCGAGGTGTTGCCGGACGACAAGGTCCGCGTCGTGAAGCGGCTCCAGGCCGAGGGGAGGGTGGTGGCGATGGTCGGTGACGGCGTCAACGACGCCGCCGCCCTCGCCCAGGCCGACCTGGGGTTGGCGATGGGCACCGGCACGGACGCCGCGATCGAGGCGTCCGACCTGACCCTCGTACGCGGGGACCTGGTCGCGGCCGTCGATGCGATCCGACTCTCGCGCGCCACACTCCGGATCATCAAGGGAAACCTGTTCTGGGCCTTCGCCTACAACGTGGCCGCACTACCGCTGGCCGCCGCCGGGCTGCTCAACCCGATGATCGCGGGTGCGGCGATGGCCTTCTCCTCGCTCTTCGTCGTCGGCAACTCGCTGCGGCTGCGTCGCTTCCGGCCGATGGAACCGGGCCGGTCCGGGTCCGTGGCGCGGTGACGGGTGTGGGTACGCCGGTGGCCGGGTCCCCGT
>CALGAM010000230.1 GCA_937951935.1 uncultured Micromonospora sp.
CCCGGCGGCAGGTCGGCCTGCTGGCAGATCTGCGCGAAGAGCAGCGCGGTCAGCGGTGTGGTCTCCGCGGGCTTCAGCACCACCGTGTTGCCGGCGGCCAACGCCGGAGCGACCTTCCAGGCCAGCATCAGCAGCGGGAAGTTCCACGGAATGACCTGGCCGGCGACGCCGAGCGGGCGAGGGTCCGGGCCGAAGCCGGCGTGGGAGAGCTTGTCGGCCCAGCCGGCGTAGTAGAAGAAGTGGGCCGCGACCAGCGGCAGGTCCACGTCACGGGACTCCCGGATCGGCTTGCCGTTGTCCAGGGACTCCAGAACCGCCAGCTCCCGGGACCGTTCCTGGATGATCCGGGCGATCCGGAACAGGTACTTCGCCCGGTTGCGGCCGGACATCGGCCCCCACACCTCGTCGTAGGCCCGGCGCGCCGCCCGGACCGCCCGGTCGACGTCGGCCGGTCCGGCCCAGGTGACCTCGGCGAGCACCTCCTCGGTGGCCGGGTTGACCGACGTCCTGATCTTCGCGCCGTCGGCCTCGCGATCCTCGCCGTCGACGAACTCGCCGTCGATGAACAGCCCGTACGACGGCTTCAGGTCCACCACGTCGCGCGACTCTGGCGCGGGGGCGTATTCGAACATCGTCAGTCCAGGGTGACGTAGTCGGGGCCGGAGTAGACGCCGGTGCGCAGCCGGTTGCGCTGCATCAGCAGGTCGTTGAGGAGGCTGGAGGCGCCGAACCGGAACCGGTCGGGGTGCAGCCAGTCCTCGCCCGCGGTCTCGTTCACCACCACCAGGTACCTGATCGCGTCCTTGGCGGTCCGGATCCCGCCCGCCGGCTTGACCCCGACCTGCCGCCCGGTGGCCGCCCGGAAGTCCCGCACGGCCTCCAGCATCACCAGGGTGACCGGCAGGGTGGCGGCGACCGGGACCTTGCCGGTCGAGGTCTTGATGAAGTCCGCGCCGGCCAGCATCGCCAGCCAGGAGGCCCGGCGGACGTTGTCGTAGGTGACCAGTTCTCCGGTCTCCAGGATGACCTTGAGATGGGCGTCTCCGCAGGCGGCCCGCACCGCGACGATCTCCTCGAAGACCTCGAGGTAGCGGCCGGCGAGGAAGGCGCCCCGGTTGAGCACCATGTCGATCTCGTCCGCGCCGGCGGCGACCGCCGCCCGGGTGTCGGCGAGCCGGACCTCCAGCGGGGCCTGCCCGGACGGGAACGCGGTCGCCACGCTGGCCAGGTGGATTCCCGAGCCGCGCAGTGCCTCGGCGGCCACCGGCACCATGCTCGGATAGACACAGACGGCCGCGACCGCCGGGCAGGACGGGTCGGTGGGGTCCGGCCGCCGCGCCTTCGCGGTCAGGGCCCGGACCTTGCCGGGGGTGTCGGCCCCCTCCAGGGTGGTCAGGTCGACCATCCGGATCGCCAGGTCGATCGCCCACGCCTTGGCGGTGGTCTTGATCGAACGGGTGGCGAGCATCGCCGCCCGCTGCTCCGCGCCGACCTGGTCCACGCCCGGTAGACCGTGCAGGAACCTCCGCAGGGTCGCCTCGGAGCGGCCCACCTCGGTCAGGTCGGACTGGGCCGACACCGGTGTCGCCGTCATGCCGGCAAGCATACGCACCGGCGGGAAGCCGTGATCTTCGCCGTACACGGCCGGACGTCGTCGCGACGGTCCGCACGCACCGAAAACCCGGTGAGCGTTCGGGGAGGCCCTACGAGTAGGTTGAGGCCCGTGGACGTTCTCGTCGTTGACCACCCCGTGGCCCGGACGCGGCTGACCGTCATGCGCGACGCCCGGACCGACCCGGCATCGTTCCGCGCCGCGCTGCACGAACTCACCACGATGCTGGTGTACGAGGCCGTGCGTTCGCTGCCGGTCGAGACCTTTCCCATCTCCACCCCGGTGGCGCCGACCCAGGGGTACCGGTTGGCGAACCCGCCGCTGTTGGTTCCCGTGCTCCGAGCCGGCCTCGGGATGGCGGACTCGGCGCTGGCGCTGCTGCCGGAGTCCTCGATGGGCTTCGTCGGGCTGGCCCGCGACGAGCACACGTACCAGCCGCGCGCCTACATGGAGTCGCTTCCGACCGACCTCACCGGGCGTCCGGTGCTGGTGCTGGACCCCATGCTCGCCACCGGCGGCTCACTGGAGCACTGCTGCCGGCTCCTCGCCGAACGTGGCTGCACCGACATCGTCGTGGTGTGTGCGCTCGCCGCGCCGGCCGGGATCGAGCGGCTGGAGCGTTCCGGTCTGCCGCTGCGACTGGTGACCGCGGCGATCGACGAGCGGCTGAACGACCAGATGTTCATCGTGCCGGGGCTCGGGGACGCCGGCGACCGCCAGTTCGGCGGCATGCCCCGGTTCTGACCGGCCGGACCGTCACGCCGGGGTCGACCACGACCGCCGGGAGCGGACCGACCGCCCCGCGGCCGTTCCGGCCCGGGCCGTCACCGCCCCGTCTCGCGTGACCACCCGGAGACCGACGCCGGGACCGGGGCCGGTACCGGTCACCATCGGGATACGCGGGGCCGGGACGCCTGCGCGACCGGCCCCGACCGGCTACCGTTCCGGGCCATGACTGGTGTTGGGCTGGCCGAAGAGTTGCTGCTGCTCGGCTACGACGACAAATCCGGCAGGGCGCTCGGGTCACGGATCGCCCTCGACCTGGGTATGGCCGCCGCCGTGCTGGTCGAGCTGGCGCTCGCCGGGCGGGTGGCGCTCTCTGACGGTTCGATCGTGGTCACCAACCAGACGCCGACCGGTGACGTGATCGCCGACGACGTCCTCGCCAAGATCGCGAACGACACCCCGCACACCCCGGCCTCCTGGCTCCAGCGACTTCGGCACGGGCTGCGTGACCGGATCCTCGACGACCTCTGTGCCCGCGGCGTGGTCAGGGACGTCGCCGAGACCCGGCTCGATCACATCCACGTCCATCGCTACCCGGTGCTGGACCCCTCGGTCGAGGCGGAGGTCCGGGCCCGCCTGGTCGACGCGTTGACCGGGGAACGGGCGCCGGACGAGCGGACCGCCGCGCTCGCCGCGGTGATGGCGGCGACCCGGGTGGAGCCGAGCCTGGGGCTGACCGGCCCGGCCGCCGAGGACGCCCGCAACCGGCTGCTGGAGATCGCCCGGGGCGCCGGCTTCGCCGACGGCGGCATCGACCCGGAGGAGTCGAGCGTCCGCCCCTCGGTGGCGCTGGTGGTCGCCGCGCTGTCCCGGGCCATCGAAACCGCGCTCGGCACCCGGGCCTGACCGCCGGGCGCCGTCGGAGCACCGCGCCGTGGACGGCACCGCCGCCGGGTGGCGGCGGCACGCCCCGGGCTCCGGCTACCAGACCCCCAGGGCCGCCGCCGTCTCGGTGCGCAGTGCGCGCACCGAGGCCGAGGCCCGCTCCCGGGCGGCCGCCACGTCGCCCCCGACGACCGGTTCCACCACCTCCAGGTACGCCTTCAGCTTCGGCTCCGTGCCCGACGGCCGGATCACCACCCGGGCGGTCTCGGTGCGCAGGATCAGGACGTCCGCCTCGGGGCGCAGGTCCCGCACCGAGACGACCGGCTCGTCCAACAGGGTGCTCGGGGTCCTGGTCCGGATGCGGGTCATCGCGTCGGCGATGTCACGCAGGTCGTCGACCCGGACCGAGAGCTGGTCGGTCCGGTGCACCCCGAACTCGGCCGCCAACTCGTCCAGCCGGTCGAGGATCGTGCGGCCCTCGGCCTTCAACGCCGCCGCCACCTCGGCGACGGTCAGTGCGGCGGTGATCCCGTCCTTGTCCCGGACCTGTCCGGGCGCGACACAGTAGCCGAGCGCCTCCTCGTAGCCGTACGCCAACTCGGCGTCACCCGCCTCCGCCCGGACGATCCACTTGAACCCGGTGAGCGTCTCGGCGTACGGCACGCCCCGTGCCGCACACAGCCGTCGGAGCAGGGACGACGAGACGATCGTGGTGGCGTACAGCCCCTGTCGGCCCTGCCGGATCAGATGGTCGGCGAGCAGTACCCCCACCTCGTCGCCGTGCAGCATCCGCCAGCCGTGGACCGGGTCCGGCACCGCCACCGCGCACCGGTCGGCGTCCGGGTCGTTGGCCAGCGCCAGGTCGGCGTCGACGGTGCGGGCCAGGGCGAGCAGCCGGTCGATCGCTCCCGGCTCCTCCGGATTCGGGAAGGAGACGGTCGGGAAGTCAGGGTGCGGCTCGGCCTGCTCCGGCACCACCCCGGGCACGCCGAACCCGGCCCGGCTGAAGACCGCGGTCAGCACCGCGGCTCCCACCCCGTGCAGCGGCGTGTACGCGATCTTCAGGTTGCGGGGGCCGTCCGGGGCGATCACCCCGGTGGCGGCGCGGACGTACTCGGCGGTGACGCTGTCGTCGAGCATCTCACCCGGTCCGCCGAGCGGTACCGCCGCCGGGGGCCCGACCGCCCGGATCGCCGCCTCGATCTCCGCGTCGACCGGGGGCACGATCTGCGCACCGCCGCCGCGGGCCCCGCCCAGGTCGGCACCGAGGTAGACCTTGTAGCCGTTGTCCCGCGGCGGGTTGTGGCTGGCGGTGACCATCACCCCCGCGACCGCGCCGAGCGCCCGGACCGCGTACGCGAGGACCGGGGTGGGCAGCGGCCGGGGGAGCAGCAGCGCCTGCCGCCCCGCACCGGTCGCCACCCGCGCGGTCCGTTCGGCGAAGTCCCGGGAGCCGTGCCGGGCGTCGTACCCGATCACCAGCGGGCCGGGCGCGTCACGGGTGGCGAGCCAGTTGACCAGCCCGGCCGCCGCCTGGGTGACCACGGCCAGGTTCATGCCGTTGGGGCCGGCCCGCAGCGGACCACGCAGGCCGGCGGTTCCGAAGGTCAGCGGCCCGGCGAAGCGGTCGGCCAGCTCGGCGGTGGTGTCGGGGAGCCGGTCGAGCAGCGCACGGAGCTCGTCCCGACTCGCCGGGTCGGGATCGTCGGCGATCCAGGCCTGGGCCCGGCCGCGCAGGTCGTCGAGTTCGCTCGGTTCTGCGGCCATCCCGACTTGATAGCACGTCGGGGTGCCCGCCGCCGTGCGCGGCCCCGGGGTTCACGACCGTGACGGGAGGTCGGCGGGGCGCGGCGGCCGGCGTACCGGCCGCCGCGCCGTGGCTCAGCCCGCGTTGGTGAGCTGGAAGGACTCGACCATCTCGTCGAAGATCGCCCGGCTCTCCGCGAACCGCTCGGCCGGGGTGGTCAGGTAGAAGGAGTAGACCTTCCCGTCGGCGACGACGCCCCGCCAGATGCCGTGCCGCTGGTTGCCGGCGGGGCCGCAGGTGTACTCCAGTTGCGCGGCGGGCCGGCCGGCCAGCTCCTCGTCGGTCAGCCCGAGCTGCCGGAACGGCTTGGCGCAGGACTTGCTCGTCTTCAGCCCACCAGCCGCGATCTCCGCCCACCGCCGGGAGCTCGTGCCCTTGAAGTCCTCGACCAGCACCCGCACCCGGCGGCCGGCGTCCTCCGGGTCGGTGTAGTCGACGTAGACCGCCTTCTTCGGCGCGGCCTTCTTCCAGCCCTTCGGCACGTTGATCGAGACCCCACGCTCGTTGTGGGTCTGGGTCGGGAACGCGGCGGCGACCACGTCCGGCGATGCGCCGGCCTGCACGGTCGGGCCCGGCTCCTCCGGGTCGCCGCCGCCGAGGGACGCGACCAGCACGCCGAGCAGCACCACCACGGCCAGGCCGCCCGCCGCCGCGAGCCGTACCTGCCGGGGCCAGCCCTTGACGGTGCGGATCAGGGTGCCGCCGGCCGTGGCGACGGCCCGGCCCAGTCCGCCGCCGCGGGCGACGTGGATGGTGCCGGCGCGTCCGTCGGGCCCCGGCATCGCGCCGGTCGGGGTGTCGAGCGGGCCACCGTGTCCCGGCATGGCGCCGGTCGGGGTGTCGAGCGGGCCAC
>CALGAM010000231.1 GCA_937951935.1 uncultured Micromonospora sp.
GCGCCGGAGCCGCCGAGCGGATGACCGAGGGCGATGGCCCCGCCCCGGGGGTTGAGCCGCGCCGGATCGGCCCCCGTCTCGGCCAGCCAGGCGAGCGGGACCGGGGCGAACGCCTCGTTGACCTCGTACACCCCGATCTCCTTGAGCCGCAGCCCGGCGCGGCGAAGGGCCTTCGCGGTGGCCGGGATCGGGGCGGTGAGCATCAGCACGGGGTCGTCGGCGGCGACCACGGCGGTGTGGATCCGGGCGAGCGGACGCAGGCCGCGCCGGCGCGCCCACTCCGACGTGGTCACCGCGAGCGCGGCGGCGCCGTCGGAGATCTGCGAGGCGGAGCCGGCGGTGACCATCCCGTCGGGCCGGAACGGGGTCGGCAGCTCGGCGAGCCGGGCCAGCGAGGTGTCGCGGCGGATTCCCTCGTCGGCGGTGACCGTGGTTCCGTCCGGCACGTCGACCGGCACGATCTCCGGCTCGAACGCGCCCGCGTCCTGGGCGGCCGCGGCCTTCTCGTGACTGGCCAGGGCGTACTCGTCGAGCTGGCGCCGGGTCTGCCCCCACCGGCGTGCGATGAGCTCGGCCGCGACGCCCTGGTTGAACGGCACCGTCGCGTCGGCGGCGAAGCCCTCCCGGCCACGGTAGCGGTCGCGCACCCGGTCGCCGTAGGGCAGCCCGGCGGCGGCCGGCCCGGCCGCCGAGGGCCCGCTGCTGCTGCCCATCGGCACCCGGCTCATCGACTCCACGCCGCCGGCGACCACCAGGTCCGCCTGGCCGGACAGCACCGCCGCGGCGGCGAAGTGCAGGGCCTGCTGGCTCGATCCGCACTGCCGGTCCAGTGTGGTGCCCGGCACCGACTCCGGCCAGCCCGCCGCGAGGACGGCGTTGCGCGCGACGTTCCAGGACTGCTCGCCGACCTGGGAGACGCACCCCCAGACCACGTCGTCCACGTCGGCCGGGTCCAGTCCGCCGCGTTCGGCGAGGGCCCGCAGGACCCACGCCGACAGATCGACCGGGTGGACTCCGGCCAGCGCTCCCCCGCGCCGTCCGATCGGGGTCCGTACCGCACCGACGATGACCGCGTCCGCCATGTGCCCCTACTCTCCGGTAACTTTTCTCCGATCGTACGCCGTCGACGGCCGCCCGGTCTGCCCCGGACCCGGTCCTGGCATGCTGGGACCGTGCCTGGGCAGCGCAACGAGCAGAAAGCCGACATGCACGGAACCGACGCACACTGGCGGGTCCCGCCGGCGCTACCGGTCGTCAAGGTGGCCGGGGCGCTCCTGCTCGTCGCGCTCGGCCTGTTCCTCGCCGACGGCGACCGGGTCCGGATCGGCACGGCCAGCCTCGCCGCGCTGGGTCTGCTGGTGTGGGGCGTCCGGGACGTCGTGGCGCCGGTCCGGCTCGCCGCCGACCCCACCGGGATCACGGTGGTCAGCGGGTACGCCGGCCGGCGGCACCTGCCGTGGGGAGCGGTCGAGCGGATCGCCGTCGACACCCGGCCCCGGCTCGGGCTGCGTACGGAGACCCTGGAGGTCGACACCGGAGAGTCGCTGCACCTGTTCGGCCAGTACGACCTCGGCGCCCCGCCCACGGAGGTGGCCGGCGTGCTCCGGCGGCTGCAGGCGGCGTACGCGCCCGACGGTCCCGCCCGCTGACCCGCCTCCGGCCACGAACGCCGGCCCCGCCGGGACGGTCGGACGCGCTCCGCCGGGCGGGTCCGGCCGGGCGAACGGGTCAGGCCAGCAGGGTGGCCGTCCGCAGCACCGTCAACCCGACCAGCACCAGCGCGATCAGCACGCCACCGCCGACCTGGACGAGCGTGCGGTGGTCCCGGGGGGCGTAGGCCAACACCAGGGACATCGCGCCACCGACGACCATCCCGCCCAGGTGGCCGGCGATGGAGATGCCCGGAACGGCGAAGGTGAAGACCAGACTGACCACCAGGACCGGGATCACCGCCGAGACGTCCCGCCCGAGCCGACGTGTGATCACGAAGAGCGCGGCGAAGAGCCCGAAGATCGCGGTGGAGGCACCGGCGGTCTCGACCACCGGGCTGCTGAACAGGTACGCCGCGACGTTGCCTCCCACCCCGGCGATCAGGTAGAGCGCCAGGAACCGCAGCGGCCCGAGGAGCGCCTCCAGGTTCCGGCCCAGCACCCAGAGAACCCACATGTTCATCGCGAGGTGCAGGACCCCGTAGTGGAGGAACATCGCGGTGACGAGCCGGTGGTACTCACCGGCCGCGATGCCCTCCTGCGGCCCGAACGGGCCGAACGGCGCCCAGAGGCCGAGCACCGCACCCCAGTTCGTCACGGGGGTGGACCCGCCGAGCAGCCCGCCCAGGCCGGCCCCGGCTATCGAGTCGGCGTTCCGGGCGGAGATGATGGACACCAGCATCAGCGCCAGGTTGAGCCCGATCAGCGTCTTGGTGACGAGGCCCCGCGGACCGGCGGCACCGCCGCCGAAGGCGGTGCGCGCCGGTCGTGACGTGCGGCGTCCTTCCGCCACACACTCCGGGCACTGGTGGCCGACGGCGGCCTCACGCATGCAGTCCGGGCAGATCGGCCGTTCGCACCGGGTGCACCGGACGTAGGTCTCCCGGGAGGGGTGGCGGTAGCAGGCCGGTGTCGTCGGCGGTGACTCGCTCATGCCGACGCTCCGCTGGCCCTCGTGCCGCCGTGGGCCGGGAACCCGTGCCGGCCGATCCGCTCGCTGCGCTCGTTCATGCCGGCAAAGGTACCCGGCTCGGCGTCAGGCGTCCGTACGCTCGATTTCGACGCGCTCGATGACGACGTCCTGCAGCGGCCGGTCCCGCGAATCGGTCGGGGTCTTGGAGATCGCCTCGACCACCTTCGCGGACGCCTCGTCGGCGACCTGCCCGAAGATGGTGTGCCGGAAGTTCAGGTGCGGCGTCGGGGCGACGGTGATGAAGAACTGCGACCCGTTGGTGCCGGGGCCGGCGTTCGCCATCGCCAGCAGGTACGGCCGGTCGAAGCGCAGGTCGGGGTGGAACTCGTCGGCGAAGGTGTACCCCGGGCCGCCCCGGCCGGTCCCGGTCGGGTCACCCATCTGGATCATGAACCCGCTGATGACGCGGTGCGAGATGGTGCCGTCGTAGTACGGCCCGCTGCCGGGCTTGCCGGTCCGGGGATCGATGTACGGCTTCGTGCCCTCGGCGAGCTCCACGAAGTTGCGGACGGTCTTGGGCGCGTGGTTCGGGAACAGTTCCAGCCGGATCGGGCCGGCGTTGGTGTGCAGGGTCGCGTAGATGGCCTGGGCCACGAATACTCCTTGGTCGATCCGTTCGACGTGTCCGCCCCGCCGGCCGGTCGGCCGGCCGGACGTCGCCGCCGCACCCGCGGCGCGGGCCGGCACCGGGTTGGTGGTTCCTTGCGGATCCTCCCATGTGCCCGTTCTGCCACTGCGGGCGCATCCGAGGGTGCAGGATGACGGGGGAACAACACCCAAGGAGGTGGGGACCGGTGTTTGGATTCGGGGGGCGCACCTTGCACAGACAGCTCGTCCGCAACGAGCTGGGCGAGAGCCTCGACCACCTGGCGCGGGCGGCCACCCACGTCGCGTCGGGGGTGGGAGCGGCGGTCGGGCCACGGGCGTACGCCGCCCGGGACTACCTCTCGCCCGCGGCGACCAGGGTCCGGCGCACGGCGTCGGCGGGCTGGGAGTCGGCGGTGACCAGGCTCGCCCCGTTGGCCGTGGCCGCCGCGGAGGGCGCCCGCCAAGCCGGCTCGGTCGCCCGTAAGGCGAGGTCGAAGAGAGTGAAGACGATGCGGAAGAAGAAGTCGATGATGCGTCGGCGTTGGCCGATGCTGACCGGGCTGCTGGTCGCCGGGGCGGTGGCCGGGGCGGCGGGGGCCGTGGCCATGCGCCGGCGCAACCAGCACCCGTGGGAGGAGTACGACCCGGCGGCGACGCTCGACGCCGTACGCGGGGACGCCGCCGCGATCGTGGGCGACTCCACCGGCGGCTCGCGTGAGACGACCGCCCCGAAGTCGCCGCCGATGGAGAAGACGGTCGACCGCGGCGCGAGCGCCGGGGAGAGGGCCGCCCACGGCACGGCGGTGACCGGCGGCGCCCAGAAGGCCGCCAGGGGCGGACAGAAGGCGGACGGTCTGCTCGGCACCGCCGCGGCGTCGGCCGGCGGAAGTTAGTCGCGGATGCCGCCACGTTCGGCCGGGCCGGTCGCCCGACCCACGTCGTCGCCGGGTTCCACCTCGGCGGTCGGCGGGGCACCGAGGGAGCACGCACCGGGTGGGCGGTGGCACCCGGCGGCGCG
>CALGAM010000232.1 GCA_937951935.1 uncultured Micromonospora sp.
ACCACCCCCTCGGCGACGCCGAGCACGTCCGGCGAGGCGACGCCGAGCCGTACCGCGCCGGCGCGTCCCGCCGGCGCGTCCCGCCGGCGCCGGCACGCCGCAGCGTCCACGGCAGACACCCCGCACCACGAAGGCCGCCCCGGCGGCCCGGCGCACCACCGCACCACCCAAGCCCTACCTGGTGGTCTCCACCAGCGGCAGCCACTGCACCGGCTGGGACGCGGGGCACGGATGGACGATCCACGTCGCCGTGACCGTCCACAACGGACGCGGTAGGTCCGCGACCGGCACCCACGGTTACGACCGCAACGTCGGCGGCACGGGGACCTACCGGCTCTCCGGCGGGGCACGTACTTCTCCGGCGAGCTGCCTCCCGACCTGGGCAACAATCCCGAGCTGACCCAGCCGTCGGTGACCTGGAGCGTGACCGTCCAGCTCGAGGGCGGCGGCTCGCTCACCGCGTCTGGTACGGCGTACCGACCCTCCTCCTGCTGATCGGCGCCCCCGGTCGGACCCGCGGGGTCACCGCAGGGTGTGCACCGCGACCAGGGCAACACCTTGCCCGGTTTACATAGGCCTTTTCATCCCGACAGTCGGAGAGCGCTTTCTCTCAGTGGGCGCCCTGTCGGAGGTGATCCGCGGGTTCCCGGCGAACCCGACCTCGCCGCGCAGGATCACCTTCAGGATCACCGCCTCCGCGGGCGTCCCGAAGGTCGCCGAGTTCGAGAAGGTGGCGGCCCGAGGTCGGCGTCGTCACCGCCCACCATCGATCCCCCCGGGGGCGGGATGCGCCGGCGGTCATCGCCCGGCCCGGGCAGTCGGAGAGGTCGGCGCGGGCGGGCATCCCGCCGCGTCGGGTGTCCGGGCTTCCGGACGCCCGACGCGGTGGTGATCGTCGGGCGGGACTACAACGTCACGAGGGCGACCCCGGCGCCCGCCCTGAGGTTGGGCGCGGGAAAACTGAAGAGGTCACCGGGCAGTGGTAGCGGCCGCGGCCACCGCATGCGCAGCAACTGCCACCACCTGTCTTCGTTGCCACACCAACCGACCCACAGGAACTCGTCGGCGATCGTGAGCGAGATCGGGGCGGCGGTTGGGGCGACCCCGGGCTGGGTGGCCGCCTCGGGGGCGCTCCAGTTCCCGGACGCGTTGCTCGCCAGCCGGATGGCACCGTCCCGTCCGGCGAAGGCGACCACCAGCGTGCCGTTGGGCAGCCGCGCCGCGACCGGGCGGGCGCCGGCCGGTACGGTACCGGACCCCGAGACGACCAGGTACTGCCAGGGCGTGGTGACGGGAGTGGCCGGCAACAAGGTGGCCAGGAGGGCTCCGTCCGGCGGGGTGAAGAACACGGCCGCACCGGTGTCGGTGCTCGCCGCCGCGACAGTCGAGCCGGGTGTCGTCACGCCGGTGGGACTGATCTGCCTCGTCACCCAGGTTCCGCTCGGCGCGGTGAGCGCGAACAGCGCGCCGTTGGTGCCGGCGAAGACGGCGGCCGGTACGTTGTTCGGCAGGAGGACCGCCCCGACGGGTGCGCCCGGGCGTGCGATGCCGGCCGGCGTGATGGCCCGCGGGCCCGCGCCGGGTAGCACGAGCTGGCTGTACCGCGTGTGGTGGATGGCGCCGTCGCGTCCGGCGAAGAAGACGTGGATGCCGCTCGGCGAGCTCAGGGCCGTCACGTTCCCGCCGGGAGGGGCGAGGTTGGACGGCCCGTCCGCGAAGAAGCTGAGGCTGGACCCTCCGGTCGGGTTCTGCCGGCCAACGATGAGCCCACCCTGCGTGCCGATGGTGAACACGGCGAGGCTTCCGTCGGCCTGCGCGGCCGCGCTGATGCCGGCGCCGGGTGGGGCGATCACCACGTTGCTCAGCGGCGCGGGGTTCGGTGCCGACGGGATGGTCGACCCGTAGATCCGGCCGTCGGCGCCGATGGTGACACCGACGACGGACGACGCGGGCGCCGCCTGCGCGGGGGGTGCACCGAGGGCCGTGGCGGCCAGGGCCAACGTGGCACCGACCGCCGACGTGATACGGAGATGTCTGGTGGGGGTTCGGATCACGGTCATCCTCCTGAGGGGCGAGAACCTCTCCTCAAAGAGACATCGGTGTTAATCATTTAATCAATAGTTATCAATTGAAAGAAGAGCGGTTCACCTGTGGCGGCGTCCTGCGCGTACATGTGGCCGTTCAGCGACCCGTGGTAGACGATGCCGTTGGCCGTGGTGGTCGAGGAGCCTACCGACCGCGAACAGCTCCGGGGCCCTGGCGCCACGACGGCCATCGCCCGGCCCGGGCAGTCGGAGAGGTCGGCGCGGGAGAACAGGTCGCCGCGTCGGGTGTCCGGGCTTCCGGACGCCCGACGCGGTGGTGATCGTCGGGCGGGACTACAGCGTCACGAGGGCGATTCCGGCGCCCACCCTGAAGCTGAACGCGGTGACCCTGTAGACGTCCCATCGCGGCGGGACCGGCCAACGCTTGCCGAATATCCACACCTCGTCGTTGCCACACCAGGCGACCCACAGGAACTCGTCGGCGATCGTGAGCGAGATGGGGGCGGTGGTTGCGATGATCCCGGGCTGGGTGGCCGCCTGGGGGGCGCTCCAGTTTCCGGACGCGTTGCTCGCCGTCCAGAGGGCGCCGTCCTGGCCGGCGAAGGCGACCTCCAGCGTGCCGTTGGGAAGCCGCGCCGCGACCGGGCGGGCGCCTGCCGGCAGGGTACCGGGCCCCGAGATGACCTGGTACTGCCAGGGCGGGGTGACGGAAGCGGCGGATAGCGCTGTGGCCAGGAGGGCTCCGTCCGGCGAGGTGAAGAACACGGCCGCACCGGTGGCGGTGGTGGCCGCCGCGACAGTCGAGCCGGGCGTCGTCACGCCGGTGGGACTGATCTGCCTCGTCGTCCAGGTTCCGTTCGGTGCGGTGAGCGCGAACAGCGCGCCGTTGGTGCCGGCGAAGACGGCGGCCGGTGTCCTGTTCGGCAGGAGAACCGCGGCGACGGGTGCGCCCGGGCGTGCGATGCCGACCGGCGTGATGGCCCGCGGTCCCGATCCAGGTCCCACGAGCTGGTAGTACCGCGTGTGGTAGATGGCACCGTCGTATCCGGCGAAGAAGACGTGGATGTCGCTCAGCGAGCTCAGGGCCGTCACGTTCCCACCGGGAGGGGCGAGGTTGGACGGCCCGTCCGCGAAGAAGACGAGGCCGATCCCCGAGGCCGGATTGGGCCGGCCGGCGACGAGGCCACCCTGCGTGCCGATGGTGAACACGGCGAGGCCTCCGTTGGCCTGCGTGGCCGCGCTGATGCCGGCGCCGGGTGGGGCGATCACCCCGTTGGTCGGCACGGGGTTCGGCGCTGCCGGGATGAGCGAGCTGTAGAGCCGGCCGTCGGCGCCGACGGCGACAGCAACGACGGACGACGACGCGGGCGCCGCCTGCGCGGGGGGTGCACCGAGGGCCGAGACGGCCAGGGCCAACGTGGCACCGACCGCCGACGTGATGCGTGGGCGTCTGGTGGGGGTTCGGGTCACGGTCATCCTCCTGGGGGGCGAGAACCTTCTCCCAGGAGACATTGACGCCGAACTATTAATCAATGTTGCTCAATCGAAGAAGTGTCATTCGTGAAACAGTTCGGACCGGGCTTGATTCGTGAAATGGTTCGGACCGGGCTGAACAGGTGCCGGGACCACACCGGGCGGCGAGGACCCGCCGGGCACGGGGTGAACGCGTGGCCAGCGGGCCCGCCCATCGGTTCCCGTTGTACGGCGCGATGCGAACCGTCACGTCGGCACCGTTGAAACTGGTGAACGTTCCGTTCCCGAGCAGGCTGATTCGCTGACCGCCGGGCCAGACCGAACACGGGATCAGGGCCGTTGGCCGACGCCGGTCCCGACCTCCGCCAGCCGGCCGCCCACGAGCCGGGGCGCCAGCGGCGGGGTCGACATCCCACCGCTCGTCCGCAGGCCGTGCAGGAACTCCTCGATCGCCTCGCGGGCACTGCGCCGGGGCGACCAGCCCAGCTCGCGCGCGGCCCGCGAGGTGTCCATGAGCGGAATCCGGAGCACCGCGTCCAGCAGGTGCGGCGCGGCGGGCACCAGGTGCAGGTGCCAGGCGGCGGCCAGCGCGGCGCGGACCGGGCCGGCGGGCAGCCGTACCGGTCGGGCCCCCAGACAGTCGGCGAGCAGCTGGGCGTCGACCGCCGGTTCCGCGGCGAGGTTGAAGGCGCCGCGGACGTCCCGCACCACCGCCAACCGGTACGCCTCGGCGGCGTCGGCGGTGTGCAGCGCCTGGAACCGCAGTCCCGGCAGGTCGGGTACGACCGGCACGATTCCCGGCCGCACCAGCCGTCCGGGCAGCAGCGGGCCGGTGAAGAGCCGCCGCTGTTGGCTGGCGGACTCCCGTTTGAAGATGAACCCGGGGCGGAGCCGGACCACGCGTACCCGCGGATGCTCCCGCTCGAAGGCGTCGAGGACCCGCTCCAGGTACGCCTTCTCCCGGGTGTAGCCGGCCGTCGGCCAGCCGTCCGTCGGCCAGCTCTCGTCCACCGGCCGGTCCTTCGGCCCCGGCGAGTACGCGCCGACGCTGGAGGCGTGGACGAGCGCCCGTACCCCGGCGCGGGCCGTCGCCGCGAAGACCCGCCGGCCGCCGACCACGTTCACCCGCCACGTGGTGAGCGGCCGGTGGGTGGGCTGGAACAGCCACGCGAGGTGAACCACGACGTCGGCACCGTCGAAGATCTCGACGAGGTCGGAATGGACGATGTCCGCCTCGACCCACTCCGTCTTCGGCACCTGCCAGCGAGGCCGTCGCCGGGCGATGCCGACGATTGCGCCGATCGCCGGATCACGGCTCAGCGCCTCGACCACGCTCGTCCCGACGTTGCCGGTCGCGCCGACCACCACGACCCGCAGGCCCGCGCCGGTGCCGCCCGGGGTGGTCACCGACGCACCCTGCCGTCGCGGCCGCACCGACGCCGCGCGGTCGTCTCCCGCGGGAGCCTCGGAATGTCCATGCCGCTGGCCGTACCCGGAAAACCGCCCCGCAAACCAGATTCGCCAGGCGGGCCCGCAGGACGTCGACGCGGCGGCGTGGCGCGGCCGGGAAAACCGCTTGCCGGACCGGGAGGGTTCGGAGAGGGTGGGGCCATGACGTACTGACGGTCAGCCCAGGTGAGCCGAGGCCCCGGCGGCGCGGATCCGCGCGCCCGGGTGAGCCGTTGCGCCGTGTGCGCACCCACCCCGAAGTCAGCGTCACCCCCATCCCCGAAGTGAGTCTCGTTGTCGCAGCACACCTTCTTGCGGAAGTCCCTGCCCCGTGCCGTCCCCACCACCGGATCGGCCACCGTCACCGTCTTCGCCTCCGCCCGTAGCTGGATCGAGTCCGACGCCCTCGCGCAGTGCCATCAGGTGGCGGCCCTTGACGGCATGATCCACGTCGCCGCGATGCCGGACCTGCATCCGGGCAAGGGGGCCCCGATCGGCGCCGCCATGACGTCGACCGTGCTGTACCCGCACCTGGTGGGCTCGGACATCGGCTGTGGCATCGCCGTCTTCCCCGTCCGGCTCAGGCGTGTCGTGCCCGAGCAGCTCGCCGGCCGGTTTCCCGACCTCGACCGTCCGCTGGACCCGGAGCGTGACGCCGACGACCCGGCCTGGGCCGTCGTGGACGGCGACATTCCCGCCGGCCACATTGAAGGGCTGGGAACGGTGGGCCGAGGCAACCACTTCGTCGAGCTGGCACGCGTCCAGAGCATCCTCGACCCGGGACACGCGGCCCGGCTCGGGATCTCCGCCCGGGACGTCCTCCTCATCGTCCACAGTGGCTCCCGGGGTCTCGGTGAACGCATCCTGCGGGACCACACCGCGGCGCACGGGGCCGGCCCGGCCGCCGATCCCGAGGCGTACCTGGCCAGGCACGACGCCGCCGTGCGCTGGGGAGCCCTCAACCGCCGGCTGCTCGCCGCCCGGGTCCTGCACGCGATCGGCGCCCCGCCCACCGCGCCGATCGTGGACCAGTGCCACAACCTGGTCGAGGTCCGCGACGGGGTGTACCTGCACCGCAAGGGCGCGTCTCCCGGGGACGGCCGCGACGTCCTCGTCGCCGGCACCCGGGGCACCCGCTCCTACCTGGTGGCCACGCACGCCGGGCCGGAGGCCAACTTCTCGGTGGCCCACGGGGCCGGCCGGAAGATGTCCCGGGCCGACGCGCTGCGCCGGGGCCGGGTCAGGCACACCGTCGAGGAACTGCGCCGGACGCCGCTCGGCTCGATCGTGGTGTGTGGCGACCGGCAACTGCTGTTCGAGGAGGCGCCGATGGCGTACAAGCGCATCGAGCAGGTCATCGACGACCTCACCACGCACAACCTGGCCACCCCGGTCGTCTCGACGGTCCCGCTGGTCACCTACAAGACGGCCGAACGCGCGGGCGCCGACACCGCGCGGGCCGGCCGACCCGGACGTCCCGGACACCGTCGCGGCCGGGGCCGGTCGTGACCGCGGGCGGCTACCACCTGCTCATCTCCGCCGGGCGCGGTCCGCGGGAGTGCGCCTGGGCGGTCGCCCAGCTCGTACGCCGCCTGGAAGCCGACTCCGCCCGGCGGGGGATCGTGACGCGCCGGATCCAGGCGGTCCCCGGTGACCGGCCCGGCACCTACCGGTCGGTCCTGGTGCACATCTGCGGCGACGGAGCCGAGGACCTCGTCGACTCGTGGACCGGCACCCTGTGCTGGCAGGCGCCCAGCCCGTACCGGCGGGTGCGCTCCGGACGCAAGAACTGGTACGTGGTCGCACGCCCGGTCCGGGTCGACACGCCGCACACGGTCTTCGCCGAGGCGGACGTCGACATCGTCCCCTGCCGGACCGGCGGGCCGGGCGGACAGCACCGCAACAAGGTCAGCACGGCGGTCCGGGCCACCCACCGCCCCTCGGGCATCGTCGTCGTGGTCGACACGGAACGGCGGTTCGGCGACAACCGCCGCCTCGCCCTGGAGCTGCTGCGGCGCCGGCTGGAACAGCAGGACCGGGCCCGGGCCCGCGCCACCGCGCTTGCCCACTGGCGGGTACACGACGAACTCGTGCGCGGCGATCCCGTCCGCGTGGAACGGCCCGTGACCCGCCCCGGCGGGATCCCGTCCGGGTAGCCGGGGGACCCGCCACACCCTCCGGTGCTCGGCCGGTCGGTCGGGTACCGTACCGCGAGCGGCAGGCGGAACCTGCCTTGTCCGGACGGGTCGGGAAGGATACGGGTGCGGATGCGTCTGCACGTGGGGTGCGCGATGTGGACGCACCGGTCCTGGCAGGGGCGCCTGCTCGCCCACCCACTCGCGGCGCACGAGCGTCTGCGCCACTATGCCCGCTGGTGCAACGCGGTCGAGGGCAACACCACCTTCTACGCGACCCCGGCCCGGGACACCGTCGCGTCGTGGGCGCGGCAGACCGACACCGACTTCCGGTTCGTGATCAAGATCCCGAGGGTCGTCACGCACGAGCGCCGTCTCACCGACGTCGACGAACCGCTGCGGGTCTTCCTGGACGCGGTCGAGCCGCTCGGCCCGCGCGCGCACGCGCTCTGGATCCAACTGCCGGGATCGTTCACCCCCGGCGACCTTCCCACGCTTGCCCGGTTCCTGCGCCGGCTGCCCGGATCCCACCGGTACGCCGTGGAGGTGCGCCATCCCGCGTTCTTCACCGATCCCCGTGCCACCCGGCAGCTCGAACGGGTGCTCGCCCCGGTGGCCGCGGAGTGGATCCCCTTCGACACGACGGCGTTCTTCCGCAGCCCGCCGACCAGCGACGCCGAGCGGGAGGCCTGGGCCAGGAAACCGCGGATGCCGCTGCGGGCGGTCGCGCTGACCGACCGGCCGATCGTGCGGTACCTCGGCCGCGACGATCCCGCGCGGACGGTCGAGGGTTGGCAACACTGGATCGAGGTGATCGTCGGGTGGCTGCGCGAGGGCCGCTCGCCGACCGTCTTCATCCACACCCCGGACAACGCCGAGGCACCCGTACTGGCCCGCCGCTTCCACGCCGACGTGCGTCTACGGGTGCCCGAACTCGCACCACTGCCGGAGCCGTTCCCGGTCGAGCCACCGACCCTCTTCTGACCGCTCCGGTGTCCCGCCCGGCGGCAGCGAAGGGGGGCACCCGAGAACACCTCGGGTGCCCCCCGTGTCCGGCGCGGTCAGCCGGCGGGCCGCCCGTCCGTCACCGACGGCCCGGCAGGCGTACCGTGACGTCGTCCGTCACCACGGTGGTGCCGGGGACGATCGGACTGGTCATCGTGCTGGTGACCGTGCCCGTGCCGGGAAGCAGACCCAGCACCTTGACGGTGTACGACACCGAGCCGCCCGGTGCCGGGTCGGTGCTGGTGACCCGCAGGTCGCCGGTGGGCAGGGCACCGGCCGGCAGCGAGGCGCCGCCGCTGCCGTCCGCGTTCTCCGCCCCGACCAGGTACGGCTGGTTGTTCGGGTTGGCCGGCAGCGCGGCCGGGTCGTAGGCGAAGACGATGTCCTGAACGCCGTTCAGCCCGATCCAGACCTGGAAGTGCCGGTTCGAGGTGGTGCCCCAGACGTTGACCTGCCACTCCACGACCACCCACCGCTCAGAGCCTGCGGAGAGGATGGCGGCGTACACGCCCGGGGCCCCGGTGCCGTCCAGGTCGGTCCAGAACGGCGCCAGGATGTTGTTCGGGCGTGCCGGATCCGGTAGCGAGGCGGGCAGCTGGCAACAGTTGTTGTCCTCCGCGGTGGCCGGCCCGACGACGAGGTAGCCGTTCGAGTCCACCGCCAGCGAGGTGTACCTCTCGCCGTTGAAGACGAACTCCGGCACGGTGAACGTGAGCAGGTCCTCGTCACCGATGGTCTGCGGCGAGATACCGAACCCGGCGAGCGGAAGCCACGCACCGGCGACGGTCCCGGCGCCGAGCGACGGGACACCCGCCTTCCGACCGGCGAGCGTGACGTTCTTCCGTTCCGCCTTCAGCGGGCTGGTCACCTTCGCCCCCGAGGCCGACGTGATCGGCAGCAGCGCGGTCGTGGTGGTGGCCAGGTCCACCGTCGTCGTCCTCGACGAGTTGTTCTGGGCGGTCACCGTGCAGGTGCTGGTGCCGAGCCAGGACACCGAGTCCGGTGTGCAGGCGGTGGTGAGGCTGACGTCGCCCTGCTGGGGCACGAACGCGACCGGCAGGTGCAGGGTCGGCAGCTTCGCGGTCGCCGGCACCAGTCGGATCTCGCCGAAGTACTGCGCGGTCGGCGCGGTCGACGAGATCTCGATCCGGAGCTGGACCGACTTGCCCGGCTTGACGGTGAACGACTGCGGCGAGACGGTGATCCGGCTGCCGGCCGGTGAGGTCACCTTCACCGTGTAGCGCTGGGTCTTGCCGCTGACGTTCTTCGCGGTACGGACCGTGCTGATCCGGCCCGGCATCACCTTGGCGTCGACCGAGGGCAGGTTCAGGTCGATCGCCCGGACCGGGTCGGCGCCGAGCGCGAGCATCCGGTCGGCGGTCTCGTCGAAGGTCAGACCGGGCTCGTCGGCCTTGGTGAGGTCGAGACGGCCGGCGCCGTAGTCCAGCGGATCGGCCCTGGTGGTCTCGTCCTCCTTGAGCACGTCGGTCTTGGCCGTGGTCATCATCGCCGACTTGATCTGGCCTGGCGTCCAGTCCGGGTGCGCGGCCGCCAGCAGCGCGGCGGCACCGGCGATGTGCGGTGCGGACATCGAGGTACCGGCGATCGCCTGGTAGTACTGGCCGGCCGGGCCGCCGGAGACGTCGTCCGGCGTCGGCGTGTTACCGGCGAGGATCTGCACGCCCGGCGCGGTGATGTCCGGCTTGAGGACCAGCCCGCCCGGTCCCCGCGACGAGAACGCCGCCATCACGTCGCCCTTGCCGGCACCCTTCTGGCCCGCGGTGAACGAGGCGGTCACCCCGGTGTGTCCGGCCATGAAGTTCTTGAACTGGGTGCCGTCCGCCAGGTGCACGGTGGGCAGGAAGTGGTTGTCGGTCTCGACGTCCTGCAGGCTCGGGTTGTAGAGGATCATCCCGGCCGCACCGCCCTGGGCCACGTTGTAGCCCTTCTCGACCCGGCCGTTCACCCCGCGCTGACACGCCACGATCTTGCCGGCGAAGATCCCGGCCGCGGCCGGGGCCTGGCAGTAGGCGCCGCCGCCGTACCCGGGCACCGACTCGGCCAGCACCACCGGGGTGGGATCCGGCACGCCGGCGGTGATCGAGGCACCGGTCAGGGTCAGGGTGTCGCCGCCGCTGCGCAGCGTCAGCGTCGAGCTGAACTCGCGGGTCTGGGTGGAGGCCGCGACGGTGGTCACCCACGGGACGTAGTTGTCCACGGTGCCGGCACCCGGCCCGGAGTTGCCGGCCGAGGCCGCGACGAAGACGCCCGCCGCGTACGCGTCGAGGAACGCCAGCATGCTCGGGTCGGTGGCGCCGCCGCCACCGCCGCCGATGGAGTAGTTGATGACGTCGACACCGTCCCGCACCGCCTGCTGGATGGCGTTGACGATGTCGGAGGTGAAGCCGCCCTGCGGGCCGAGAACCTTGTAGACGGACAGCCAGGCGCCGGGCGCGATACCGGCCACCGGGCCGCGCTCGACCCCGAAGACCTCCGCCGAGGAGACGACGTTGCCGACCGCGGTCGAGGCGGTGTGCGTGCCGTGACCGCCGCTGTCCCGGGCCGACGGGTAGACGTCGTCGCCGACCACCCGGTCGTAGGTGTCCAGGAAGCGGGCGCCGCCGATCAGCTTGTTGTTGCACCGGAAGACGTCCACCTCCGGCGTGAGCGGGTTGTCGCCGAAGTCGCAGGTACGCGGCGTGCCGTCCGGCTTCGGCGGTGGCGCGCCGAGGTTGCCCTGGTCGGCGAAGGAGGGGTGCTCCGGCCACGCGCCGGTGTCGATGACGCCGACGATGACGCCCCTACCGGCGTTGCGGGTGCCGCCGAGCTGGGGGTAGAGCGAGGTGGCCCCGATGAAGGCGCCGCTGGAGTCGGTCAACGGCTTGCGCAGGGTGTCCTGCTGCACGGCGACGACACCGTCGATCTTCAACAGTTCCGCGACCTGGTTGGCCGGCAGGATGGCGGAGACACCGCCGTACACCGTGCGCAGGCGCTGCCCGACCCTCGCCGTCGGGACCCGCTTGCTCAGGTCCTTGAGGAACGCGTTCTCCCGGCTGGCCAGATACTCGGTGTAGCGCTTCTCCGCCGGGGAGCCGGACAGCTTACGGCCGGTCTTGCGCGGGCTGGTCGGTGCGTACCCGCTGACGCCGCCCGCGTAGCTGGCCACCGGGTCGTAGTCCAGCTTCACCAGAACCGGGATCGGGGTGGCGTCCTTGCGGCCGAGCAGCGCGGGGTCGGTCTGGGCGAGGCTACTGCTCGGGGCCTTCGCACCGCGCACCACGCCGGCTGGGCTGAGCGCGGTGGCGGTGAACGACGGCGCCGGTTTCGCCGAACCCGCACTGGCGGTGGCGACCAGTGCCATTGGCGGAAGCAGGGCTGCCGCGAGCCCCACGCGTAGCCAAAGGTGTTGTCTCATAGGGTTTCCTCTCGAGACCTGGGGTCGTGCGCATGGTTCCACGATGTGGATCTCGGCGCCAGATCCGGAGAGACGGCCGTCGACGAACGACCAGACAGTCGTCTTTGACGATCTGAAGAACCGTCGGGTCACCCGGCACCGGTCGCCAGTGGACAAGACGGCAGGAACGGGCGACTCGCCTTCTGGCACCTGGTCCTGCCCGTCGGTCCGGCCTGGCGAACGGCGTCACGCGGCGAGGTGGCGTACCGGTGGTCTCCCCGTCACCGGCGCGGCCCGCGCCGGATCACCGTGCGTCGTCGGGCGCGTCGACGGCGAGGCCGCGCGTGGTGCCGCGGTGTCGGGTCGGGGCTGGGCCCGGGTGGTCGGCTCCACCTCGCTGGTCCGGTGGTGTTCGCCGGTCTGGCGGTAGAGGTCAGCCGGAGGCTGCGGGACGGGCCACACGGGTGGAGGGTGGCGCGGACGGCGCCTCTCCGTTCGCGTGCCCCTCGCCGCGCGCGTGACCTCGGCCACATCCGGTCGCCACAGGGGGCGGAGGTGGCACGGTGGACCGCGGGGCCGGCCGAGCGGCGGTCGCCCCGGCGGGTGTTCGGACGGAGTGTCGCGGTGGGACGAGGGCCGGGTCGACCACGGGGAAAGGCGCTGCCGAGCTGGGCGGCGGTCGCGCTGGCGGTGGCCGGCGGTGTGGGCTCGGCCGCGCAGAACCTCATCAACGCCGAGTTGGGCAGACGGGCCGGCCACCCGGTGGTGGGTGGGCTGGTGAACAACGCCGGTGGGCTGCTCCTCGTCCTGCTCGGTGTGCTGGCGCTGCCGTCGATGCGATCCGGGCTGCGTGTGCTGTGGCGGGCCCGGCTGCCGTGGTGGACGTATCTGGGCGGGCTCTGCGGCACCTACTTCATCGCCGTCGCCACCTACGCGGTGCCGGTGCTCGGGGTCGCGGTCTTCACCATCGCCCAGGTCGCCGGGAACAGCGCCGGCGGGCTCGTCGTCGACCGGACCCGACTCGCCCCGGCCGGCCGGCTCGGGCTGACCGGGCCCCGGCTGGCCGGGGCACTGCTCGGCATCGGCGCGGTGGCGCTGGCGCAGGTCGGGCGGCCGCTGGGCGACCTGGCACCGGGCCTGGTGCTGCTCGGCGTGGCCGGCGGCGCCGTGATCGCCGTCCAGGGAGCGTTGAACGGGCGACTCTCCTCCGTCGGCAACCCGGCCGCCGCGACCGCGACCAACTTCGTGGTCAGCGCCGGTTCGATGACGGCCCTGGCCGCCGTCACCGGGGTGCTCGGCCGGCTCGGCGGCGTCGACTGGCCCTCCGGCTGGTATCTCTACCTCGGCGGCGTGTTCGGGGTGGGGATCACCGTCGTGGTGCTGCTCGGGATCCGGTCGGTGGGGCTGCTCCGTACCGGGCTGGCCCTGGTCGCCGGTCAGCTCGGCGGGGCGTTGCTGCTCGACGTGCGGCCGGGCGGCCCGGGCGCGAGCCTGCCGGTGCTGGCCGGGGCGCTGCTCACCCTCCTCGCCGTGGTGGTCTCCGGGCGGGCGGCCCGCAACGCTCCCACCGCCACCTGACCGCGTCACCGCACCCCGTGTCCCCGGCCTGCCACACGCCCGGGCCGTGCCCGTGGTCCCGTGGGAGGGTCGCCCGTGGCCCTGTCCCTGACCGGCCGCGGGTGGGCCACGCGGCGGATGGCAGACTGGTGACCGTGACCGACTCCGCCGTCGTCCGTGAGCCCGCCGTCGTCCGGGTCAGGCCCCACCGCATCCGGGTGGTCTGCTGGATCGCGGCGCCGGTGCTGGTCGTGACGTTCGTCCTGCTCGCCGTCGGGTTGCACGGCTCGACCGGTGCGGGGCAGGCGACGTTCCAGCGGGGAGACCAGCTCGCCATGGCCGGGTTGGGCGTCCTCGGCGCCGCGGCGGTGCTGCTCTTCACCCGGCCGCTGGTGGAGGCGGACGCCCGGGGTATTCGGGTACGCAACGTCGTCGGCGGGTACGAGCTGCCCTGGGACGTCGTCCGGGGGATCCGGTTCGACCGGGGTTCCGCCTGGGCCAGCGTGGAGCTGGACGACGACGAGCTGTTGCCGATCCTCGCCCTGCAGGTGGTGGACCGGGAGCGGGCGGTCGACGGGGTGCGGGCGTTGCGTACCCTGCACGCCGCCCACCACCGGACGTCGGCCGATCCGGGGTAGGCGTCGCAGGCGGCGGCCACCGGTGGTGGTGACCGTGGGAGGCGTCGGTCGGGTCCGGGAGGGCCGGGCCCCGGGGCGTCCTCGTCCAAGGTTCCGGCGTCATCCGGTGCCCGTTTTGCCATTGTGCGGGCCGACCTGTTAGTCTTGCTGTGTCGACCGCTGTCCTCGGGCTGTGCTCGTTGCGGTGAGCGTGACGAACGCGCCCGGACAGTTGCGAAGCGGAGCGCCTGCTCCCACCCGAGTCGCCGTTCGTGGTGGCCGGGTCCGGTCACCGGTTCGGCTTCGCCGAACCGGGCGTTGATCCTCCGGGATCTTCTCATGGCCGGTCGAGCAGGCCCTGGCACGTGCCAGGGCCTTCTGCTTGTGGTCGACACACCGCAGACCGGCCGTCGCTGACGCGGGGCCGGTGAAGGATCACCACGAGGAGGCCCCATCAGCGTCGAGCCACGCGTGAACGAGCAGATCCGGGCACGTGAGGTCCGACTGGTCGGCCCTGAGGGTGAGCAGGTGGGCATCGTCCCGCTCGAGCGCGCCCTGCAGCTGGCCGCGGACGTCGACCTGGACCTGGTCGAGGTTGCGCCCATGGCACGCCCACCGGTGTGCAAGCTCATGGACTTCGGCAAGTACAAGTACGAGAGTGCGCTCAAGGCGCGCGAAGCCAGGCGCAACCAGCAGCAGACCGTCATCAAGGAGATGAAGCTCCGCCCGAAGATCGATCCGCATGACTACGAGACCAAGAAGGGTCACGTGGTGCGGTTCCTCAAGGCGGGCGACAAGGTCAAGGTGACGATCATGTTCCGAGGTCGCGAGCAGAGCCGACCGGAGCTGGGCTACCGGCTCCTGCGCCGGCTCGAGTCCGAGATCTCGGACCTGGGGTACGTCGAGGCCGCTCCGAAACAGGACGGTCGTAACATGATCATGGTCTTGGCTCCGCATCGGGCCACCAGGGCCGCCGCCTCGGCGGCGAGGTCGGGTTCGTCGCGCGAGCGGGAGTCCGGTGCCGGGGCACCGCCGGCCGGGGGCACGTCGCCGAGGTCGGCCGGATCCGCCGGGACAGCCGGCGAGTAGCAGGGGAGAGACGCACCAAGATGCCGAAGATGAAGAGCCACACCGGGATGGGCAAGCGGGTCAAGGTGACCGGCCGGGGCAGGATCGTTGCCCAGCAGGTCGGAATGCGCCACAACCTGGAGAAGAAGCCTTCCACCCGGACTCGCCGGCTCACCGGCACGGTCGAGGTGGCCAAGGCCGACTACAAGCGGATCAAGAAGCTGCTGGCCCGCTGACGCGCGCGCCTGATCGTCAGAAGGAGAGTAGTTGAGATGGCACGCGTCAAGCGGGCAGTAAACGCTCAGAAGAAGCGTCGCACCGTGCTGGCGGCCGCCAGCGGCTACCGGGGCCAGCGCTCCCGGCTCTACCGCAAGGCCAAGGAGCAGGTGCTGCACTCGATGCAGTACGCCTACCGGGACCGGCGCGACCGCAAGGGCGACTTCCGGCAGCTGTGGATCACCCGGATCAACGCGGGTGCGCGCGCCAACGGGATGACCTACAACCGGCTCATCCAGGGGCTCAAGCTGGCCGGGGTGGAGGTCGACCGCAAGATCCTGGCCGACCTCGCGGTCAACGACCCGACGGCCTTCGCCGCCATCGTCGAGGTCGCCCGTGCCGCCGTCGCGGCCGAGGGCACCGGCGGCGCCGCGGCGCAGGCCGCCTGACCTCGCGACATCCGATCGAGGCGTCCCACGTGCCGGTCGACCCGCAGGTGGGACGCCTCGACCATGTCTGCACCAGGGAGCAACCACTGTTCACCCCCCGTACCCCGCGGATCGTCGCGGCGCGGCGGTTGCACCGCCGCCGCGAGCGGGACCGGACCGGCCGATTCCTCGCCGAGGGGCCGCAGGCCGTCCGGGAGGCCCTGGCCACCCCGAGTGTCGTCGTCGAACTGTTCGGCACACCCGCCGGTCTGGACCGGCACGCCGGCCTGGCGGCGACCGCCGCCGACGCCGGGATCCCGGTCTCCGCGCTGACCGACGAGGCGCTCGCCGCGCTGGCCGAGACCGTCACCCCGCAGGGGATCGTCGCGCTCTGCCGCCAGTTCGACGTGCCGCTCGCCGAGGTGGTGCGCCGCCGGCCCCGACTGGTCGCCGTGCTCGCCGAGATCCGGGATCCGGGCAACGCCGGCACGGTACTGCGGACCGCCGACGCGGCCGGAGCCGAGGCGGTGGTGTTCGCCGGCGACGCCGTCGACCCGTACAACGGCAAGTGTGTCCGGGCCTCCGCCGGAAGCCTGTTCCACGTCGACGTGGTCCGGGCCGCCGACCCGGCCGAGGCGGTCGCGGCGCTGCGCGGCGCCGGACTCACGGTGCTGGCCGCCTCCGGCTACGGCGAGACCGACCTGGACGACCTCGCCGACGCGGGCGGACTGGCCGTTCCCACCGCCTGGCTCTTCGGCTCGGAGGCGCACGGGCTGACGGCCGGGTTGGCCGAGGCGGCCGACGCGCGGGTCCGGGTGCCGCTGCACGGGCGCGCCGAGAGCCTCAACCTGGCTGCCGCCGCGGCGGTTTGCCTGTACGCTTCCGCAAGAGCACTGCGTCCCGGACGGCGGACCGCCCCGGGGACGCGAACCACGACCGGGGAGATGTCGACCTGATGACCGTGTGCGGTGCGTCGGGCACGCGACGCCGCTCGTTTAGCCAGCCCGCCGGTGTCGGCGGGCGGCAGGGCTGACCCACACCTCCCTGCGGACCTTCCCACCGGCGGGCTGCGGCCGAGCCGCCCGTCCGTAGACTCTGATGGCCGCCCGTGAGGGCCGCCCACCGACCTGTCCGCACCGTCGCCGGGTACATGGTGTTTCCGCAGGGTCGCCGTTGCCGCGCCGCCGCGGTACCGCCTCGTCGCCGTACCGGGGCGACCCGGGTCGACGTGGCCCGCCGGGGCATCCACCGCGACGCGGCGGGACATCCGACGCGCCAGGTCGCGGGGGACCGCCCGCGACGCAGAGGGAGTAGCTGCACGTCATGACCTATCGCAACGACCCGTACGACCCCAAACAGGTCGCCCTGCTCGCCCCGGAGGCACTGGAGGCGGCGGTCGCCGGGGCGACGGCCGCGTTCGACGCCGCCACCGATCCCGACACGCTGGCCGAGTTGCGCCGGCAGCACCTGGGCGACCGCGCGCCCGTCTCGCTGGCCCGCCGCGAGATCGGCGCGCTGCCGCCGGCGGCCAGGGCCGACGCCGGCAGGCGGGTCAACGAGGCCCGTCGGAGGATCGAGACCGCGTACGCCGAACGGCTCGCGGTGGTGCAGGCGGCCCAGGCCGAGCGGATCCTCGCCGAGGAGCGGGTGGACGTGACCCTTCCGTCCGACCGGCGGCCGCGCGGGGCGCGGCACCCGGTGAGCACGCTCGCCGAGCGGATCGGCGACCTCTTCGTCAGCATGGGCTACGAGATCGCCGAAGGGCCGGAGGTGGAGCTGGAGTGGACCAACTTCGACGCCCTCAACATCGGCCCGGACCACCCCGCCCGGGGCACCATGGACACCTTCTACCTGGACGTTCCGGGAATCGTGCTGCGCACCCACACCTCGCCGGTGCAGGCCCGTACGATGCTCGCCCGCAAGCCGCCGATCTACGTCGTCTGTCCCGGCCGGGTCTACCGCACCGATGAGCTGGACGCCACCCACAGCCCGGTCTTCCACCAGGTGGAAGGGCTGGTGGTGGACGAGGGCATCACCATGGCCCACCTGCGCGGAACCCTGGACCACTTCGCCCGGGCGCTGTTCGGACCGGAGGCGCGCACGCGGTTCCGTCCGCACTACTTCCCGTTCACCGAGCCGTCCGCGGAGTTCGACGTCTGGTTCCCGCAGCACCGCGACGGTCCCCGGTGGGTCGAGTGGGGTGGCTGCGGCATGGTGAACCCGCGGGTGCTGGTCGCCTGCGGTATCGACCCGGACGTCTACTCCGGGTTCGCGTTCGGGATGGGCATCGACCGGAGCCTGATGTTCCGGCACGGCATCGGCGACATGCGCGACATGGCCGAGGGGGACGTGCGGTTCACCCGCGCCTTCGGGGTCGAGGTGTAGCGGCGATGCGCGACGACGTGACGGACGCGGTGGACGACGGAACGGATGCGGTGGTCTGAGTCATGCGAATTCCCCTTTCCTGGCTGCGCGAGTATGTCGAGCTTCCCGCCGAGCTGAGCACCGAGGAGCTGGACCGGGCACTGGTCAACCTCGGCATCGAGGTCGAGTCCATCGTGGACCTGCGCCAGACGGTCACCGGCTCGCTGGTGGTCGGCGAGGTCCTCGACATCGAGGAGCTGACCGGGTTCAAGAAGCCGATCCGGTTCTGCCGGGTGGACGTCGGGGACGCCAACGGCACCGGCGAGCCGCAGGAGATCATCTGCGGGGCGAGGAACTTCGCCCCCGGCGACCGGGTGGTGGTGATCCTCCCCGGTGGGGTCCTCCCCGGCGGGTTCGCCATCTCGGCCCGGAAGACGTACGGGCGGATGTCCAACGGGATGATCTGCTCGGCCCGCGAACTCGGCATCGGCGACGACCACTCCGGCATCCTGGTGCTGCCCGAGGACGTCCCCGCCAAGCCCGGTGACGACGCGCGCCCGGTCATCGGGCTCGACGACGTGGTGGTCGAGGTCGAGATCACCCCCGACCGGGGGTACGCGATGTCGGTCCGCGGCCTGGCCCGGGAACTGTCGCACGCCTTCGACGTCCCGTTCCGGGACCCGGCGCAGCTGGCCGCGCCGGGGGCGACCGCCACGCCGGCGTACCCGGTGCGGGTCGTCGACACCGTCGGGTGCGACCGGTTCGCGGCCCGGGTGGTCCGGGGCATCGACCCACGTGCCGAGACCCCGCAGTGGATGCGGCGGCGTCTCACCATCGCCGGCATCCGGAGCATCTCGCTCGCCGTCGACATCACCAACTACCTGATGTTGGAGCTCGGCCAGCCCATGCACGCGTTCGACCTGGACGCGCTGCGCGGCGAGCTGGTGGTGCGCCGGGCGGTGGCCGGGGAACGGCTGACCACCCTGGACGGGGTCGACCGCGAGCTGCACCCCGAGGACCTGGTCATCTGTGACGCCGGGCTGCCCAACCCCCTCGCCGGCCCCGACGCCGGGGTGCCGGTCTCGCTCGCGGCGGTGATGGGCGGCGAGACCACCGAGGTCGTCGCCAGCACCACCAACGTGCTGTTCGAGGCGGCGCACTGGGATCCGGTGGTGGTCGGCCGGACCGCCCGGCGACACCGGCTGTTCAGCGAGGCGGCGAAGCGCTGGGAACGGGGCGTCGACCCGACCCTGCCACTGGTCGCGCTGGAGCGGGCGGTGACGCTGCTGACCACGTACGGCGGTGGCACCGCCGGGGACGAGGTGCTGGACATCGACCACACCAGGGCTCCGGCACGGATCGTCATCGACGCGGACCTGCCGGCCCGGCGGGTCGGGGTACCGTACCCGCCGGAGCGGGTGGTCGAGCTGCTGGAGCGGGTTGGCTGCACGGTGTCCCGGGACGACGCGCGCAGCGCCAGCGGGGCCGGCCTCTCCGGCGGCCGGCACGCCAGCGGCCCGCCGATCCTGGTGGTGACCCCGCCGGCGTGGCGGCCTGACCTCACCGACCCGGCCGACCTGGTCGAGGAGGTCGTCCGGCTGGACGGCTACGACCGTGTGCCGTCGGTCCTGCCACCCGCCCCACCCGGGCGTGGGCTCACCCCGACGCAGCGGCGCCGCCGTTCGGTCAGCCGGGCGCTGGCCGAGAACGGCTACGTGGAGGTGCTCACCCACCCGTTCGTGGCCCCGGAGACCTTCGACCGGCTCGGTCTGCCGGCCGACGATCCGCGGCGTACGACGGTGCGGGTCGCCAACCCGCTCTCCGACACCGACCCGCTGCTGCGGACCACGCTGCTGGCCACGCTCCTCGGCGCGCTGCGCCGCAACGTCAGCCGCGGGCAGCGGGATCTCGCGCTCTACGAGGTCGGCCTCGTCTTCACACCCCGGCCGCAGGCTGGCGAGCCGCCGAAGATGGGGGTGGCGCACCGGCCCAGCGACGCCGAGTTCGCCGCCGCCGACGCGGTCCTGCCGGAGCAGCCCTGGCACGTCGCCGCGGTCCTCAGCGGCGACATCGAGCCGGCCGGCTGGTGGGGTCCCGGGCGGCCGGCGGGCTGGGCCGACGCGATCGAGGCGGGCCGGATCGTGCTCGCCTCCGCCGGCATCCCGGAGGAACGGATCGTCGTGCGGCAGGCCACGTACGCCCCGTGGCACCCGGGCCGCTGCGCCGAGTTCCTCGTCGACGGCGTCACGGTCGGGTACGCCGGTGAGCTGCACCCGGCGGCGGTGGCGGCGTTGGAGCTGCCGGCCCGGACGAGCGCGATGGAGATCGACCTGGACGCGCTACCCGCCGCGCCGGTCGTGTCGGCGCCCCGGATCTCCGCGTACCCGCCGGCGCTGATCGACGTGGCGTTGGTGGTGGATGCCGAGGTGCCCGCCGACGAGGTCCGGCGGGCGATCGTCGACGGTGCCGGTGACCTGCTGGAATCAGTCCGGCTCTTCGACGTCTACGAGTCGGCGCAACTGGGCGAGGGACGCAAGTCGTTGGCGTACAAGCTGGTGTTCCGGGCCCCGGACCGGACCCTGACCGGCGAGGAGGCGGTCGCGGCCCGGGACGCGGCGGTGGCCGAGGCGGCGCGTCGCTGCGGCGCGGTGCTGCGCGGTGCCTGACGTCCGGCCTGCCGGGTCGTCCCCCGGCAGGCCGGCCCTGGCCGGCGTCCGTCGTCCTCGGACGGCGCACACCCTTCTCCGTCGATGTCATGATCTGTCGGATTCGATCTGTCACGTCCGGCGTTCCGGCCGCTAGGCTCGACACAGCGGTACCTGTGGCCGGTGCCGTGGCCCGGCATCGAGGAGACGCCGAGGCCCGCGGTCGGCGGCTCGGGAGTGCGGGTGGACAGACGTGGAGCGGTGCTCATCGAGCTCGGTGAGGATCGCGGCCTGCTGACGGAGGAGCCCGAGCCGTCAGCCGGGTCGCGGCGGCTCGCCACGCGGTGGCGGGCCGCTGTCCTGGTCGTGCTCCTGGTCCTGCTCAGTCTCGGCGCCGCTGACGCCCCGGGCGGACGACTGCGAGCCGCCGGCGTCATCGACGTGCCGACCGGGAGCACGTACTTCGTCGCCGGCGATCTGCTGCTGGTCTCCCTCGTCGAGAGCACGGCGGGCGGGCGCACCGGCCGCCTCACCGCGTACGCGCTGCCGGACGGTTCCCGGCGCTGGACCGTGCCGACCGATCCGGCCGGCCGCTACTCCGGTGACCTGATCGGGGACGTGCTCCTGACCGCCGAGGTCAGCATGGTGGGACGCGGCACCGTCACCACCGCCCGCTCCGCGTCGTCCGGCGCCGTGCGGTGGAGCCGGCCGGGGCGGGTGCTGCGGACGCCGGACAGCACGATCGGGCTCGGCGTCTGGGAGGTCCGCAGCCGGTCCGGGGCGGGACGGCGGCTGGAGGACGCCGTCGAGGCGGTCGACCTGGCCACCGGGGCGGTGCGCTGGCGGCTGCCGCTGTCCTCGACCGCGGTGGTGCAGCCGGTACCCGGCGATCCGCCCCGGGTGCTGGTGGTCCACGACACCGTGGAGGCCGAGCTGTACGACCTGGCCACCGGCGCCGTCGTCGGGACCGGCCGGCTGCCGCCGGCCGACTACGCACAGCACAACCCGCGGGTGATCGACGGTCGCCTGGTGCTGCGCCACCCCGACCGGACGGGCTTCTCGGTCACCGGGTACGACCTGCCGGACCTGACCCCTCGCTGGAGTCGTCCCGACGTCCGGGCCGGCGACGCGGTGCGCGACTGTGGCGGCCTGGCCTGCCTGGACGGCGAGAACCAGGTGGTCGCCCTCGACCCGCACACCGGCGTCGAGCGGTGGACCCGGGCCCGGCCGCTCGGGTGGCACTCGATCGTCTGGGCTCCGGACATCCTGATCCGGCCCGATGCGTACGACGGGCGCACCCTGCTCGCGGTGGCCGACGGCGGGTCGCTGGAGATTCTCGGCGCCCTGCCGGCCGGTGTGGTGGACTGCCGGGCCGGCCCCGCCGTCCTCGTCTGCCGGACCGCCTCCGACCGGTTGGGCCTGTGGCGGTTCCGGCGCTGATCGTCCGGCGCGTCGGATGTGTCATGTCTCGGGATCCAGCCGGCTCACCGCGTACAGCCCGGGCAGGTCGCGGACGGTGATCCTGCGGTAGTCGGTGTCGACGAGCCCGTCTGCCCGCAGTTCGCGCAGGATCTTCTCCACGGTGGTTCCCGCCGTACCGCAGGCCGTGGCGAGTTCCTGCTGGGTGAGGTGGACGTCGACGACGATGCCGTCCCGGGTCCGCCGGCCATGGGTGTGGGCTAGTTCGGCGAGGATCCGGGCCACCCGGACGCGGGCCGGGTAGGTGAACTCGGTCCGCCGGTGGTTCGACCACCGAAGCCGGTCGGCGACCATGGCGACGAGTTCGAGCGCCGCGTCGGGGTGCCTTCTGAGGAACAGTTTGAACTGCTCCAACGGGATGACGTTGACCAGCGCGGTGCCGCAGGCCGTCACGGTGGCCGAGCGGGGCTTGCCGTCCAGCGCCGACATCTCACCGACCAGGTCGCCGCCGAACCTGATCGCGAGCAGCGTCGTCCGGCCGTTGGGCAGACTCGCGGTCACCTTCGCCAGCCCGCGGCGCAGCAGGACGAGGTGAGATTCTTCGCTGCCCTGCAGGATCAGGATCTCCCCTGGTGACATCCGACGCGGCACACCGATCCCGAGCAGATCGGCCCGCGCCTCGGCGTCGAGTCGGGCCAACAGCGTTCCGTGGGGCCAGGTGGCAGTGCCATGTGGGTGGGGTGGGCTCGGCAGGGCACGTCCGGGCTTCCGTGGCCTCATGTCGTCGAAGGGTATCCGGACGTGCGCTGTGCGCAACATCGATGGAGGTTGGCATAGGTCGGGGAGCCACAGCAGGGCCCAACAGAGGAGTGCGACGGGTGCCGCCTCCGGCACGGCCAGCAGATCAGCGATGTCGGTGAGCCGAAGTGGGGACATGCCCCCAGCGAAGCCACATTGGCCGGGACACACCTCTCCACCGGAGGGAGTGACGCCGTGCCGACCGTACGAGACCGGAGGCACGAGATGCCGTACTAATACGGAGTCTTCTCCTCGCCTCGGCGGTTCGATCGGTCACCGCGGCCCGCCGGCGGGGCGGGTGCCGATGGCAGAGGAGAGTGGACATGGAACAGCCGGAGCGGCGACTGCTGATCGCCGTGGACATGGAGCGGTACAGCCGGCGGACGAATCTCCAACAGTACGAGGCGCAGAGGGCGTTCCAACTGGTGTTGCACGAGGCGGCGACCGCCGTGGGACTCGACCGGATCTCGTGGAGGACGCAGCAGGCCGGCGACGGCGAGCTGGCCATCCTGCCGACCGACGCCCGGGAACCTCGGGTGATCGGTCGGCTGGTGCCGGAGCTCGATCGTCTGCTACGCCGATACAACGCCGATCGGCTGCCGGAGGCACGGGTACGGCTGCGTGTGGCGCTGCACCAGGGGATGGTCCATCTGGACGGCGCCAACGGATTCCCGGGAAGCGCGGCGGTCGAGGTCTGCCGGCTCTGCGACGCCGACCAACTGAAGCACGCCCTGGCCGCCTTTCCCAACGCCGGTGTCGCTCTGATCGTCTCTGACGGCATCTACCGCGACGTGGTGGTGGAGTATCCGGAGGAGTTGCGGCCGGAGCGTTTCCGCCGGGTGGAGGTGCGCCATCCCGGTAAGGACTTCCGTCAGCCCGCCTGGATCTGCGTGATCGACGAGGATCTGTCGACACTGCCGGAGTGGACGGATCTCACCGAACCGGCTCCGGGCACGAGACCCGGCCGTGACCCGAGGCGGTCGTCACCCGGTGCCCGGGGGCGGTCCGTCCCGAGGGATCGGTCGGGGTGGGCCTCCGGTGCCGGTATCCGAACCGGCGACGTACGGGTGCACGGCCCGAACGCCATCGGGCACGGTGCGCTGGCCATCGGGTCGGTCGGGGACAACGCGCGCATCCGTGGCGAGGGCGCTGACCGGTGAACGTGTCGACGACACCCCCGCAGGCGTGGACCGCGTTCGGCGACGACGGGCCCACCGCACCCTCACCGGACGTCGCGCCGGAGGTCGCCGACGCCGCGGCGGAGCCGGTCGGTGCGCCACCCGACACCGGCCCGACGGATGCGCCGCCGGGACACGCCGTCCCGGCGGACCCGGCCGACGTCGAGGACATCACGGACCTGGATGACGACGGGGAGGAGGAGAGCCCGCCCGAGGCCACCGACATCCTGGCCCGACTTGCCGATGTGCTTGGCCTGGGTGCGGGGATCAGCACCGGCGCCGTCCGGGTCGATGGCCAGAACGCCACCGGGCACGGCGCGGTGGCGGTGGGCACCATCAACGTCACCGTTCCCGGCGGGGACGGTGAGGACATCTGGTGCCAGATTCTCCCGGCGGCCGGAGTCCGAGAGATGGCGGCCAGCTACGCGACCGCGCCGTCCGACGAGCAGCTCGACGCGCGGCTGCGGCGGCAGCACCTGGTCTGCCTGGGCGGGCGGCCGGGAACGGGTCGTTACACCAGCGCCTGTCTCGCCCTCGCCCGCCGCCGCTCGGCCGACCGGGTCGGTGTCCTCTCGGTGCGACGGCTTTCCGATCTCATCCGTACCGAGGCGCTGCGTGGTGGTCACGGGTACCTGCTGCGCCTCGACCCGGAGCAGCCCGTGGATGGGCTCACCTGGGTGGCGCTGGCCGCGCGGCTGCGGGACCTGGACGCCAACCTCGTCGTGCTCACCGATCTCGACCAGCCCGGTCCGAGACTGGCGAACGAGCTGGTGGAGCACCGTCCGGCCAGCGCGGCGGAGGTCTTCCGTGCGCACGTGCGCGCTCGTCTCCGCGGCCGCTGTCTCGACGCCGGTGCCTGCGGTGACGGGAGCTGCGTGGCGGCCTATGTCGACGGGGAGCTGAGCACCCAGCCGCTGCTGCGGACCTACCTGGGTGGCCAGCCGCGCCCGGGGGAGGTGGTGCGGCTGGCCGAATCGATCGCACGGCGCACGCCACGCGGGTCGGCGCTGGCGGAGCTGCTGGATCAGCTGCTGCCGGAGCAGATGCGCCGCCGGGCGCGGGAGATTCTCGACCCGGACGGGGCGGAGGCACCGCCGATGCCGGGCGGGGCGGACTACCTGCGGGCGTTCCGGCTGTCCTGCGCGGTACTCGCGGGCCTTCCGGTGTCGGAGATCGACCGGGCCGCCCGTCGACTGCTCGGCGGGCCCTCCGCCGAGGTGATGGGTCACCCGTCCGGCCTGCGGCAGCCGGACCTGGACGTGCTGCTTGGCAACCCGTTGCGTCAGGCGGTCGTGGTGGACGGGCCGGTTGGCGGCCGGCGCATGCGTTTCGCGGAATCGGCGGAGAAGCTGCCGATGTACATGCTCGAGGCGGCCTGGTCGGGATGGGGGATCCCGGACCGACTCCTGAACTGGCTGGCGGACCTGGCCTGTTCGACAGGCCCTGGCGTCCGCCAGGCCGCCGCCGGAGCCATCGGTTGGTCAGCCGGGCATGACGTGCGGGCGGCGATAAGGGTTGTCGGTGAGCTGGCCCGGGACCGTCGCCCGCGGGTGCGGCAGGCGGCCGGAATCGCCCTGGTCGCGATGGCGACCCAACCCGCGCTGCAACGGCGGATTCGCGTCGTGGTGGACGGCTGGCTACGAAGCTCGGCCTACCACCGTGACACCGTTGCGCGGGCCTACGCGCTCGGCCTGGCCCTGCTCTGGCCGCCCCGCGTCGCCGTCGCACACCTGCGGTCCGTGGCCGAGCAGCGGATGCAGCGGCGCGGCGACGCCGTCGTCCGGGGACTACTGGCGATCTACCAGGGCGGCAACCCGGAGGTCGTGGTGCATGCCCTGGCCGACTGGGCCCGCTCCGACTCCCCGGAGGTCCGACTGCACGCCGCGCGGGCGTTGCAGGTTCTGGCCGACCGTCGGGCGGAACCGCCCCGGGCGAACTGGCCCGAACTGCTCGAACTGATCCGGTCCGGTGCCCTGCGTGCTGCCGACGTGGCGATCCTCTGGTCGGTGGCGCTGCAACTGCCCGCCACCGCCTACCGCTCCTGGCGCACGCTCGGCTACTGGCTGAGCCAGGCCGACGGGGATCCGGAGCTGGCCGACCGTTGCCTCGAACTGCTCCGGCTCACGATGACGAACCTACCGCTCCGGCGCCGCCTGGCGCACCAGATCCGGCACGTCTGGCGGCCCATCATGCACCACAGCGAGACGCTCTCTCGCGTCTCCCGGCTCATCGTCGAGGGATGAGATGGCGAATATCGTCATGACGCCGGGACAGGCGTCGTCCGTTTCCCACCGGCCCCTTCAGGACGGCCGGTGGCGCAGGCTCCTCAACTGGTGGCGAAGCCGTTTCGGCCCGTCGGCGCCACAGGTTCTGACCCCTCCGCCGATGTCGGTTCCGGAGGTGGTCACACTGCGCCGGGAGGTCCACGATCCGCTTCTGGTCCCCGCGCAGGGCGATGCCTTCGACTTCCACGTCTTTCCCACGCTGAGCTGGGAGGCCAACCAGATGTCCCACGACGAACTGAGGTACCGGGTCGACCGGCTCATGCACTGGGCGCTCGGCGTGGTGCGCGAACAGGCCACCGACCGCGCCCGGGGATTCGCCCCCCACCGGGCCTACGACCTTGAACGGGCCCTGAACGCCGAGTTCGCCAACCGGAGTTGGCCGGTCGGTGCGAGGGGCAGCATCCCCCGGTTCCGGGCACGGGTGCGGGTACTCCCGGATCCGCAGGTGCGCAGGCAGCTGCAACCGTACTGGGAGCAGCGGATCCAGCTTGAGTGGGAGCATGAGCTCGCCAAGCTCCGGTCGGATCAGGTCGACCAGATGACCCGCCGCTGGCGTGAGGTGCTGGCGAACCTGGAGCAGGATCCGGTCACCGCGCACGCGGCGCGGCTGATCGAGCAGCAGCGGTTCGCCGAGGTGTTCGCCGAGTTCGTCGAGGAGCGCAGGCGGGTCGTCCCGGACCTGGTCAAGCTTCTCGAAGAGGCGGTGAAGGGGCACGGCGACCTCCAGATGGGGCCGTCGGAGTACACGGAGGCGTGGGACCTGGCGCTGCGGACGTACCGGAGGCAGTACGGACTGGGAGAAGACGGAATTAATGGTCACACATCGGGACATCTGAACGGTTGGAGCTCGAAAGGTCGCTAGGGGTCCCGAACGGCGTTGCGGCCGGTTTGCGAATGGTGATACGGTCCTCTGCATAGACATGCGGAGGTGGGCATGGGAATCCGAGTCGCGGTGGCCGGGGCCAGCGGCTACGCGGGGGGCGAACTGCTCAGGCTGATCGCCGGGCACCCGGAGTTCGACCTCGTCGCCGTCACGGCGCACAGCCAGGTCGGTCAGCCGGTCTCCACCGTGCACCCGCACCTCGTCGGGCTGGACCTGCCACTCGTCGCCACCGAACCGGCCGCGCTGGCCGACGCGGACCTCGTCTTCCTGGCGCTTCCGCACGGCGAGTCGGCGGCGGTCGCCGCGAGTCTGCCGGAGTCGGTCCGGGTGGTGGACCTCGGCGCCGACCACCGGCTGACCGACGCCGCCGCCTGGGACCGCTACTACGGCGGCCCCCACGCCGGCGCCTGGACGTACGGCCTGCCGGAACTTCCGGGCCAGCGGGCGGCGATCGCCGGCGCGACCCGGGTCGCGAACACCGGCTGCTACGCGGTGGCCACCATCCTGGCGCTCGCGCCGCTGATCGCCGCCGGAGTGGCCGATCCCGAGGACGTGGTGGTGGTCGCCGCCTCCGGCACGTCCGGTGCCGGCCGGGCCCCGAAGCCGCACCTGCTCGGCAGCGAGGTGATGGGCGACCTGTCGCCGTACAGGGTCGGCGCCCACCAGCACGTACCCGAGATCAAGCAGGCCAGCGGCGCGCGGAGCCTGTCGTTCACCCCGGTGCTGGCGCCGATGCCGCGGGGCATCCTCGCCACCGTCACCGCCGTGCCGGCGGCGTCCGGCGTCGACCCGCGCGCGGTGCTCGCCGAGGCGTACGCGGACGCGCCGTTCGTCCACGTCCTCCCCGAGGGGAGCTGGCCGCACACCGGCGCCACCCTCGGCAGCAACTCCTGCCACCTCCAGGCGACCGTCGACGTCGACTCGGGTCGGCTGATCGTGGTCAGCGCCATCGACAACCTGGGCAAGGGCGCCGCCGGCCAGGCGGTGCAGTGCGCGAACCTGATGTTCGGCCTGCGGGAGACGACCGGGCTGTCGGCGTACGGCGTGGCACCGTGACCGGCGGCACCGTGATCAGCGGACAGAGGAGACACACATGAGCGTCACCGCGCCCCGCGGGTTCCGGGCCTCCGGAGTCGCCGCCGGGCTGAAGGCCAGCGGCGCGCCCGACGTCGCCCTGGTGATCAACGACGGGCCGAGCACGGCGGCGGCCGGGGTCTTCACCACCAACCGGGTCAAGGCTGCGCCGGTGCTCTGGAGCCAGCAGGTGCTGCGGGGCGGTCAGGTCCGGGCGGTGGTGCTCAACTCCGGCGGCGCCAACGCCTGCACCGGCGCACCCGGCTTCCAGGACACCCACCGCACCGCGGAGCATCTCGCCGCCGCGCTCACCCGGGTGGGGTCGGTGCCGGTCGGCGCCGGCGAGGTGGCGGTCTGCTCGACCGGCCTGATCGGCGAGCGACTGCCGATGGACCGGCTGCTGCCCGGGGTCGACGCGGCGGTCGCGGCGCTGGACGCCGACGGCGGTGCGGCGGCGGCCGAGGCGATCATGACCACCGACACCCGACCGAAGACGGCCACGGTCGCCGGCGCGGGCTGGACCGTCGGCGGCATGGCCAAGGGCGCCGGGATGCTGGCGCCGGCGCTCGCCACCATGCTCTGCGTCCTCACCACCGACGCGGTCGCCACCCCCGAGCTGCTCGACGAGGTCCTCCGGGCCGCCTGTCGCGTCACCTTCGACCGGATCGACTCCGACGGCTGCCTCTCCACCAACGACACCGTGCTGCTGTTGGCCAGCGGTGCCTCCGGGGTCGCGCCGAGCCGGGCCGAGCTGACCGAGGCGGTCACCGCGGTCTGCCGTGACCTCGCCCGGCAGCTCGTCGCCGACGCCGAGGGCGCCACCAAGGAGGTCGCCATCGAGGTGACCGGCGCCGCCGACGAGGACGACGCGGTCGAGGTGGGGCGGGCGGTGGCCCGGAACAACCTCGTGAAGACGGCGCTGTTCGGCAACGACCCGAACTGGGGCCGGATCCTGGCCGCCGTCGGCACCACCGCCGCGGCCTTCGACCCGGCGGACCTCGACGTCGCGATCAACGGCGTCTGGGTCTGTCGGGCGGGCGCCGCGGCCGAGGACCGGTCCAAGGTCGACCTGTCCGGCCGGAACGTGACCATCCGGATCGACCTGCACGCCGGCGACGCCGCCGCGACCATCCTGACCAACGACCTGTCGCACGCGTACGTGCACGAGAACTCGGCCTACTCGACATGATCCTGACCCGTGACCTGAGCGAGGCGCAGCGGAAGGCCGCCACACTGATCGAGGCGCTGCCCTGGCTGGCCCGCTTCTCCGGCGCCACCGTGGTGGTGAAGTACGGCGGCAACGCGATGATCGACCCGCAGTTGCAGCGCGCCTTCGCCGCCGACATGGTCTTCCTGCGCTACGTCGGCCTCAAGCCGGTCGTCGTGCACGGCGGCGGCCCGCAGATCTCGGCGATGCTCAAGCGCCTCGGCATCGCCAGCGAGTTCCGCGGCGGGCTGCGGGTGACAACCCCCGAGGCGATGGACGTCGTCCGGATGGTCCTGGTCGGCCAGGTCGGGCGGGAACTCGTCGGCCTGATCAACGAGCACGGCCCGTTCGCGGTCGGACTGTCCGGCGAGGACGCCCGGCTCTTCACCGCGGTCCGCCGCCCGGCGTACGTCGACGGCGAGCCGGTCGACGTCGGCCAGGTCGGCGACGTCGACCAGGTGAACGTCTCCGCGGTCGCCGACCTGATCGCGGCCGGCCGGATTCCGGTGATCTCCACCGTGGCGCCGGACGCCGACGGCGTCCTGCACAACCTCAACGCCGACACCGCCGCCGCCGCGCTGGCGGTCGCGCTCCGGGCCCGCAAGCTGGTGGTGCTGACCGACGTGCCGGGGCTCTACGCCGACTGGCCGGACACCTCGAGCCTGATCTCCGAGATCACCGCCGACCAGCTCGCCGAGCTGCTGCCGAAGCTGGAGTCGGGGATGGTGCCGAAGATGGAGGCCTGTCTGCGCGCGGTGCGCGGCGGGGTGCCGGCGGCGCACGTGGTGGACGGCCGGGTGGCGCACTCGACCCTGCTGGAAGTTTTCACATCGGAAGGATTCGGCACGATGGTGGTTCCCGAGCCCGGGGCGGTCGGGTCATGAGCTCGCTGGTTGACCGCTGGTCGCAGACCATGATGGAGAACTACGGCACCCCGCAGCTGGCGTTGGTCCGCGGCAGTGGGGCGGTCGTGGTCGACGAGGCCGGGCGGGAGTACGTCGACCTGATGGGCGGCATCGCGGTCAACGCCCTCGGGCACGCCCACCCGGCGGTGGTGGAGGCGGTCTCCACGCAGGTGGCGACCCTGGGGCATGTCTCCAACCTCTTCGTCGCGGAGCCTCCGGTGGCCCTCGCCGAGCTGCTGCTGGCGCTGGCCGGCCGGCCGGGCCGGGTCTTCTTCGCCAACTCCGGCGCGGAGGCCAACGAGGCCGCGTTCAAGATCTCCCGCCTCACCGGCCGGACCCGGGTCGTCGCCACCGAGGGTGGTTTCCACGGCCGGACCATGGGGGCGTTGGCCCTGACCGGACAGCCGAGCAAGGCCGACCCGTTCCGCCCGCTGCCCGGCGAGGTCACCCACGTTCCCTACGGCGACGTCGACGCGCTGGCCGCCGCGGTCGACGACGAGACCGCGATGGTGATCCTGGAACCGATCCAGGGGGAGAACGGCGTGGTCGTCCCCCCGCCCGGTTACCTCGGCGCGGCCCGGCGGATCACCGCCGAGCACGGCGCGCTGCTGGTGCTCGACGAGGTCCAGACCGGGATCGGCCGGACCGGGCACTGGTTCGCCCACCAGGCCGAGGGCATCGAGCCGGACGTGATCACCCTGGCCAAGGGGCTCGGCGGCGGGCTGCCGCTCGGCGCCTGCCTGGCCTTCGGCCCCGCGGCCGAGCTGCTGCGCCCGGGGATGCACGCCACCACCTTCGGTGGCAACCCGATCTGCTGCGCCGCCGGCCTCGCGGTCGTCTCGACGATCGCCAACGAGGGGCTGATCGACCACGCCAAGCGGGTCGGTGAGCGGATCCGGCGGGGGGTCGAGGCGCTGAACCACCCGCTGGTGGCCGAGGTGCGCGGCGCCGGGTTGCTGCTCGGCATCGTGTTGCGCGCCCCGGCCGCCGGGGCGGTCGCCGGGCTGCTCCGGGACGCCGGCTTCCTGACCAACCCGGTGCAGCCGACCGTGGTCCGGCTGGCCCCGCCGCTCATCCTGACCGTGGAGCAGGCCGACGCCTTCCTCGCCGCGCTGCCGGCGGCGCTGGACCGGGCCGCTCCCGGGGACGCCGGCGTGCCGTCCGCGGTCTCCGGCGCGGCCCCCTCCGTCGGTTCGCCGAGAGGTGGCGACTGATGGTCCGGCACTTCCTCCGCGACGACGACCTGACCCCCGCCGAGCAGTCGGCCGTGCTCGACCTGGCCGCCCGGATGAAGGCCGACCGGTTCGCCCACCGGCCGCTGGCCGGGCCGCGCTCCGTCGCGGTGCTGTTCGACAAGCCGAGCCTGCGGACCAGGTTCTCGTTCGACGTCGGCATCGCCGAACTCGGCGGGCACCCGGTCGTGGTCGACACCCAGGTGACGCACTTCGGCCGGGGCGAGTCGCTGGTCGACGCGGCCCGGGTGTTGTCCCGGTACGTCTCGGCGATCGTCGTGCGCACCTTCGGCGACGAGCGACTCACCGAGATCGCCGCCGGGTCGAACGTACCGGTGGTGAACGCGTTGACCGACGGTTTCCATCCCTGCCAGCTCCTGGCCGACCTGCTCACCATCCGCGAGCACTGCGGCGGGACCGCCGGCCGGACCCTGGCGTACGTCGGCGACGCGGCCAACAACATGGCCCACTCGTACCTGCTCGCCGGGGCGACCGCCGGGATGCACGTCCGGGTCGCCGGCCCGTCCGGCTTCGACCCGTCGCCGAGCGTGGTCGCGCGGGCCGCCGAGATCGCGGACATGACCGGCGGCTCGGTGCGGGTGCTGCGCGACCCGCGGGAGGCGGTGGACTCCGCCGACGTGGTCGCCACCGACACCTGGACCTCGATGGGGCAGGAGGACGACGGTCGGGACCGGGTCACCGCGTTCCAGCCGTACCAGGTGAACAAGACGCTGCTCGCCGCGGCCCGACCGGAGGCGGTCGTGCTGCACTGCCTGCCGGCGCACCGCGGTGAGGAAATCACCGACGAGGTCTTCGACGGGCCGCGCAGCGCGATCCTCGACCAGGCGGAGAACCGGCTGCACGCCCAGAAGGCCCTGTTGGCGTGGCTGTTGGAGCAGGACCGACGATGACGACCCCGCTGACGCGCACCGCCCGGCACGCCCGGATCGTCGAGCTGATCCGGGAGCGCCCGATCCGGTCGCAGACCGAGCTCGCCGAGCTGCTCGCCGCCGACGGCGTGCAGGTCACCCAGGCCACCCTCTCCCGCGACCTGGAGGAGCTGGGCGCGGTCAAGGTGCGCGGTGGCGACGGGCCGGCGGTCTATCTCATCCCCGAGGACGGCCAGCGGCCCCTGCGGGACGCCGAGCAGGCCCCTGCACGGCTGATCCGGCTGCTCCGGGAACTCCTCACCGGGGTCGACTCCAGCGGCAACATCACGGTGCTGCGCACCCCGCCCGGTGCGGCCCAGTACCTGGCCAGCGCGCTGGACCGGGCGGGCCTGCCGGAGGTCGTCGGCACCATCGCCGGCGACGACACCGTCCTGGTGGTGGTCCGGGAGGCCGTCGGCGGTGCCGCGCTGGGGGCCAGACTCTCCGCCTGGGCCGGCCGGGAGGAGCGCGGCGAGGGGAGCCAACCGTGACGACGGGACCCGTCGTCCCGACGTGTTCGGCAGTGACCGGTTTCGAGCGGGCCGACGTCCGCGTGGGATCCGCCGTCGAGTCCGGCGGGTCGGCGCGGAGCGCCCGGTTGGGAGGCTGCCCGGCATGACCTTCACAATGGGCGGCGTGGACGACAAGAGCCTGACCGAGAACAGCGCCGGAACCAACCGTACGAGCCTGTGGGGCGGCCGGTTCGCCGGCGGCCCCTCGGAGGCGCTGGCCAGACTCTCGGTCAGCGTCCAGTTCGACTGGCGGCTCGCCCCCTACGACCTGGCCGGCTCCCGGGCACACGCCCGGGTACTGGCCGCCGCCGGCCTGCTCGACCCGGACGAGCTGGGCCGGATGCTGGCCGCCCTCGACGACCTGGAGGCGGCGGTCCGGACCGGCACGTTCCGGCCCACCGTCGAGGACGAGGACGTGCACACCGCGCTGGAGCGCGGCCTGCTGGAGCGGCTCGGCGCCCTCGGCGGCAAGCTGCGCGCCGGCCGGTCCCGCAACGACCAGGTCGCCACCGACCTGCGGCTCTACCTGCGGGATCACGCCCGGGGTCTGGCCGCGCGGATCGTCGGCCTGGCCGACGCCCTGGTCGAGCAGGCGGCCCGCCACGTCCAGACCCCGGCGCCGGGGATGACCCACGTGCAGCACGCGCAGCCGGTCACCTTCGGTCACTGGCTGCTGGCGCACGTCCATCCGTTGCTGCGGGACCTGGAGCGGCTGCGCGACTGGGACCACCGGGCGGCGGTCAGCCCGCTGGGCGCCGGCGCGCTGGCCGGCTCCGGGCTTCCGCTGGACCCGGTGGCGGTCTCCAGGGAGCTGGGTTTCCGGACCTCGTTCGCCAACTCGATGGACGCGGTGGCCGACCGGGACTTCGTCGCCGAGTTCCTCTTCGTCACCGCGCTGCTCGGGGTGCACCTGTCCCGGCTCGGCGAGGAGGTGGTGCTGTGGACCTCGCAGGAGTTCGGCTGGGTCGAGCTGGACGACTCCTTCGCCACCGGCTCGTCGATCATGCCGCAGAAGAAGAACGCCGACATCGCCGAGCTGGCGCGGGGTAAGTCCGGTCGGCTGATCGGTGGGCTGGTCAGTGTGCTGACCATGCTCAAGGGCCTGCCCCTGACGTACGACCGGGACATGCAGGAGGACAAGGAGCCGGTCTTCGACGCGGTCGACACGCTCGACCTGGTGCTGCCCGCGCTGGCCGGGATGATCTCGACCATGACGGTCCGGGTGGACCGGCTCGCCGCCGCCGCCCCGGTCGGTTTCTCGCTGGCCACCGAGGTCGCCGACTGGCTGGTTCGCAGGGGCGTCCCGTTCCGGGAGGCGCACGAGGTGACCGGCCGTCTGGTGGCGCTCTGCGTGGCCCGGGGCTGCGAACTCGACGAGGTCTCCGACGAGGATCTGCGGCTGGTCAGCGAACACTTCGACCCGGGTGTGCGGGACGTGCTCTCGGTCCGTTCCGCGCTGGCCGCGCGGACCACGCCGGGCTCGACCGGCCCGGGGCCGGTCGCCGAGCAGCTCGCCGCCGTCACCGACCAGCTCGACGGCTGGCGGGAGTGGGCCACCGAGTCGGTGCTGCCCCGGTGATCGCTCCCACCGGCCGCGACCTGCCCGGTTCCGGCTCCGGGCGAGGCCGACCGATCCCGTGTCGCCGGGGCCACCGGCGGCTCTTCCCGGTGGCTCGGACTGACGGTACGGCCGGCGACCCTCGCCGACGTCCAGGCGGTGCTGGCCTTCTGGCGGATCGCCGCGGAGGACCGGCACCGTCCCGCGGACACGTCGGCGGCGGTCGAGGCACTCATCGCCCGGGACCCCGAGGCGCTGATCCTCGGTGTGTTGGGATCGGAGCTGGTCGGCACCGTCATCGCCGGCTGGGACGGCTGCGCTGCCGGCTCTACCGGCTGGCCGTGGCCCCCGAACACCGGGGTCGAGGCATCGCCCGCATCCTGGTCGGCGCGGCCGAGGACCGGTTCCGCCGGCTTGGCGGCACCCGGGCCGACGCGCTGGTGCTGGTCGACAACGAGTTGGCCATACCGGCGTGGCGGGCGTACGGGTACCGGCCGCACCCGGAGTGGGCACGCTGGATCAAGTCGCTGTCGTCGCCCGTCCCCGCGCCGCGCCGCTTTCGCGGACGCGCCGTTTCCGACGATCGCCAGCCTGCCGGCGGGGCCTCCGCCGCAGCGACTGAGCGTGACCTTCACGTCGCCCTTCGCCGGGGCGCAGGGTGGAGGACGAGATCCTTCAGATTGAGCGGCTGAACGGGCGGTGAATCATCGAGCGACCCCGACGGACGACTCCGATGCCGTCCATGGTCTGCTTGACGAGTGCCCCTGACCACCGCCGAGTTCGCCGCGCTGCTGGCCGGGCCGGTGCTGCCCGCGGCCCGGGGACTGCTGGGCAGCACGCTGACCGCGAACGGCGTCACCGTACGGATCACCGAGGTGGAGGCGTACGCCGGCAGCGGTGGCGACCCCGCCTCGCACGCGTATCGGGGCCGGACCCCGCGCAACTCGGTGATGTTCGGCCCGGCCGGGTACGCCTACGCGTACTTCACCTACGGCATGCACTGGTGTGTGAACGTCGTCACCGGACCGGAGGGAGAGGCGTCGGCCGTCCTGCTGCGGGCCGGCGAGGTGGTCGACGGGCTCGACGTCGCCCGGTCCCGCCGCACCGCCGTACGTCGGGACGTGGACCTGGCCCGCGGCCCGGCCCGGCTCTGCGCGGCGCTCGGGCTGGACGGTTCCGTCTACGGGCGCTACCTGCTCGGCGCCGGGCCGGTACGGCTGCGCCCGCCGGCCACACCGGTGCCCGCGGAGGCGGTCGCCGCCGGCCCCCGGGTCGGGGTGACCGGTGCGCACGACTGGCCGTGGCGGTTCTGGATCGCCGGGGACCCGACGGTCAGCGCCTACCGCCGGCACGTCCCGCGCCGGGCGCGGGTGGCCCGGCCGAGCTGACCGACGGTGGCGGCGGGCCGCCGACCCGGCGCCGTGCTGTGGCCGGCGCACGACACCGTCGTCCGGTAGGCGCCGCGGCGGCCCACCGCGCGGGACCGGGGCGGGTCGACGCGGGTACGGTGTGCAAAGCCCTTCGATGGGCGACCGTCCCGCCTCTTTCCACGATCGACCGAGGAGTCCGAGATCAGATGAGCGATCGGGTCCAGGCCCCCACCCCACCGGCGTCGACGAGCCAGCGGCGGCCGACCAAGCAGGAGCGGCGGGCCGCCGCGGAGGCCGCCGCCGCGCGCGCGGCGGAGATCCGGGCGCGCCGGCAGCGCCGGTTCGGCGCCGTTGCCGGGGTCGTACTGGTTGGGCTGGGGTTCGCTCTCATCGTGTTTCGCGGCGGCGCGGACGACCGGACAGCACCGGCGGCGGCGCCGACAGCGGCACCGACGGCGAGCCCGGAGGCACCCAGCGCCGCGCCGACCGCGACCGCCCCGTCACCGGGCGGGGACTCACCGGTGTCCGGCGCGTCCCGCGACCCCCGGCTGTCCCAGCGGCCGGTCGTCGAGGCCGGCCGCGGTGAGCTGCGCGACCTGGAGGTCACCACGCTGGTCGAGGGCACCGGGCCGCGGGTGCGCAGCGGTCAGACCATCGTGGTGCACTACGTCGGGGTCCTGTACGGCAGCGGCGAGGAGTTCGACTCCTCCTGGAACACCGGGCAGCCCGCGAGGTTCCAGATCGGGGTCGGGCAGGTGATTCCCGGCTGGGACCGCGGACTTGTTGGGGTCAGGGTTGGCAGCCGGGTTCAGCTCGACATCCCGACCGACCTCGCGTACGGCCAGAACCCACGTCCGGGCGCTCCCGCCGGGCCGCTGCGCTTCGTCGTGGACGTCCTCGACGCCCAGTAGGCGCGCGTACCCCGGGGCCGTGAAACCCGCGGCCCGTGACCGGCGGGCCCGGCGGACCAGACGAGGGCCGTCCGGCGCGCAGCGCGCCGGACGGCCCTCCTGCCTGCCACGGACCACGGGCGGCGACCGGTGCGCGGACCCGGTGGGTCTCGGGCCGTGCCCGTGCGGTCGTGTGTTCACGGCTGGTCACCGGCCGCGCGGCACGACAGGTCGCCGGTGGGGTCAGGCGACGACGGGGGTGGCGGGAGCCGCCGTCCCGGGCTCCTCGTCGTGGCCGGTGTTCTCGATCGCGTCCACGGTCTCGCGGTCCCGGTGCGCCAGGTACTGCCGGACGCTGTACGCCAGCGCGAGCGCCCAGACCAGGTAGAGCGTCGCGTACACGGGGTAGCGGACGCTGTCTGGTGCGGCGATCCAGTCGCTGCGCAGCAGGGACCGGACGTTGGTCACGATGATGATGCCGCCGACCGCCGAACCGAGGATCCGCGGCGGTACGTGCCGGACCAGCCACGCCGCGATCGGCGCGGCGACCACGCCGCCGAGCAGCAGCACGCCGACCCAGGCGAAGTCGACGTTCTCCCGGCCCAGACCGACCAGGAAGCCGATGCTCGCGGCCACCGCGACCAGGAACTCGCTGGTGTCGATGGATCCGACGACCTTGCGCGGGGACATCCGCCCGCTGGCCAGGATGGCCGGCGTACCGACCGGCCCCCACCCGCCTCCGCCGGTCGAGTCGACGAACCCCGCCACCAGGCCGAGCGGGGCGAGGAACCGCTTGCGGAGCGGCTGGTTGAGCCGCTCCCGTGGGATGCCGGCGACGGTGAACCGGACCAGGATGTAGATCCCGAGGGCGAGCAGCAGCAGCGCCATGATCGGCGCGGCGAACTCGGTGGAGAGGCTGGAGAGGAAGGTCGCGCCGGCGAACGCGCCGAGCGCGCCGGGCACGCCGATCTTGGCCACCACCTTCCAGTCCACGTTGCCGAACCGCCAGTGCGCGGCGCCGGAGGCCAGTGTCGTACCGATCTCGGCCAGGTGGACGGTGGCGGAGGCGGCCGCCGGATTGGTGCCGATCGCCAGCAACAGCGTGGTGGAGGTGACGCCGTAGGCCATGCCGAGGCTGCCGTCCACGAGCTGGGCGCCCAGTCCCACCAGGGCGAGGAGTAGGAGTTTCCGCACGGGCATTCCTTCCTGCGACGGGTCGGAGCCTGTCCGGTCGACGCGGGCCAGGCGCGGGGACGGGTGACGGCCGGTCGAACGGTGAGGCGGTAGCGATACGGGCGGTGGTGGTGACGGGCTGAGGGGCGCTTCGCTGCGCTATTTCCAATCTAATCAGTAGGGATTGTCAAGCAAGTGATGTCGGTAGTCAAGGCCAGAATACAGGCCGGAGAAGGGGGGAAAATGATCGAGCGTCACCGATAGCCCCGGGAAACCGCCGGCCCGGGACGGCCGCCGGCCGGTGGAGACGTCAGTCCAGGTCGTCGAGGTGCAGCAGGACCAGTTCACCCGGACGCAGGGGTGGTGCCTGCAGGCCGGCGGTGCCGAGGACCCGGCCGGACAGGCGGACCCCGCCGTCGGCGAGCCAGGGTGGGGTGGCGGCGAGAACGGCTGTGGTCTGCTCCGGCATGACCGGTCGGACGGTGTACCGGCGCTCGGGATCCAGCCCGGGCAGCCGCACGGCCCCGGGGCTGCTGAACGTCCCCGTCTCGACACCGACCAGAGCGAAGAGCGCCTCGGCCCGGTCCGGGGCGACGACCCCGTGGACCCACAGCGACGGATCGGGATGGTCGGCCCGCACCACCGTGCCGCCGTGGACGAGGTCCCGGTACCGCTTGTAGACCGCCACCCAGCCCGCCAGCTCCCGCTCCTCCTCCGGCGAGATCGCGGAGATGTCCCACTCGATCCCGAAACTGGCGAACAGGGCGGTCCCGGCCCGGAACGCCAGGCTGTGGGTCCGCCCGGTGTGGTGCGACCGGGGCTTGCCGACGTGCGACCCGACCAGCTCGGGGGGCAGCAGCAGCTGGGTCCAGCGTTGGATCGACTGTCGCTCCAGCGCGTCGAGGCAGTCGCTGGCCCAGATCCGGTCGGTCCTGGCCAGGATGCCGAGGTCGACCCGCCCGCCGCCGGAGGCACACGACTCGATCTGCAACCGCGGGTGGCGCTGGCGCAGGGTGTCGAGCAGCCGGTAGACGGCGCGGGTCTGGGCGTGGACGGCGGGCCGCCCCGCCGGCGGGCGTCCCGCGTCCAGCAGGTCCCGGTTGTGGTCCCACTTCAGGTACGCGATGTCGTACTCGCGCAGCAGCGCGTCGAGCCGGTCGAGGACGTACGCGTACGCCTCCGGGTTGGCCAGGTCGAGAACCTGCTGCCACCGGGACGGGCGGGGAAGCCGTCCTCCGGTGCCGAGGAGCCAGTCCGGGTGGTCGCGGGCCAGGTCCGAGTCGGGGTTGACCATCTCCGGCTCGACCCAGAGCCCGAACTCCATGCCGAGCCTGCGGACATGCCGGACCAGCGGGTGCAGGCCGTCCGGCCAGACGTCCGGGTCGACGTACCAGTCGCCGAGGCCGGCCCGGTCGGTGCGGCGGCCCCGGAACCACCCGTCGTCCAGCACGAACCGCTCCGCCCCGACCCGGGCCGCCGCGTCCGCGAGCGCGAACAGTCGCTCCGGTCGGTGGTCGAAGTAGACCGCCTCCCAGGTGTTCACCACCACCGGGCGGGCCCGCCGCTGCGGGCTCACCGCCCGGCGCAGGTGGGCGTGGAAACGCCCCGACATCTCGTCGAGCCCGCGCCCGTACGAGCCGTAGACCCAGGGCGTCCGGTACCGCTCGCCGGGGGCGAGGGTCATCTCGCCGGGGAGCAGCAGCTCCCCACCGCCGAGCACCGTCTCACCCTCCGGCGTCCGCTCGACGTAGCTGCGGTGGTTGCCGCTCCAGCCGACGTGCAGACCCCACACCTCGCCGCTGCGGAAGCCGAAGCCGGAGGTGCCGGCGACGAGCAGCAGGGTGGCGTCGAGGCCGGGCTTGCCGCGGCGGCCCTCGCGCAGCCAGGTGCCGACGGTGAGCGGCCGGCGTTGGGGCACCCGCTCCCGACACCACCGACCGGTGAGGTCGAGCAGTTCGTCGGCCTGGGGTGGCACCGGCAGGGTCACCAGCAGCCCGTCGAGCTGGTACGGCTCGGCCGACGCGAGGTTACGTAGCCCGGCCCGAAGCCGGACGAGGCCGGCCTGGTCGAGCTCAAGGGTGATCTCCAGCTCCAGGGCGGCGCGTTCGTCCCGGCCGGTCACCGTCACGCTCGCCGGTGCCGTGGCGGCCTCGTCCACCACCCGCAGGCCGGTCCGGGTGAACCGGGGTGACCAGTCCTGTCCGGCCCGGTGCCCGCTCACCCCGGGCAGGCCGAACCAGGCGTGCGTGTGCTCGGGCACCGGGCCGACCGGCCGACCGTCCGCCGCGCCGCGCCGGACCGGCCGTCGGAGCGCCGTGGCGAGACCGGCGAGCTCGGGGCCGGACAGCGGACCCAGGTCGCCACCCCAGTGGAGCACCACGGGCAGGCCGTCGTCGACGACGGCCAGCAGCAGGCTCACCCCGGCCCGACGCAGGTGGACGACGTCGCCGGCACCACGACCGGGATCCACCGGACGGCGGGTCTGCTGGGGAACCGTCACGGGTACCTCCGGCTGTGGGCTGCGTCCTCCGGCTGCGGGCTGCGTCGCGCACCTGTCCGGGTAGCGTGCCGCCGGTCGTCCCGTCCCGTCAACGACGGACGGCGGGCGGGGCCCGCGAAGGCCCGCAACCGGGTACGGCCGCCCGCGCGCGATGGTGGAGAATCGGCACCGTGACGGACAGCAGCCTTCCCCCCGCCGCACCGACAGCTCGGGAGTCCGTGCTGGACGACCTGCGGTGGCGTGGCCTGATATACGACTCCACCGGTCTCGACGAGCTGCGGGAGCACCTCGCCGCGGGCCCGGTGACGTTCTATGTCGGCTTCGATCCCACCGCCCCCAGTCTGCACATCGGCAACCTGCTGCAGATCCTCACCGCGCGACGCCTGCAGCTCGCCGGTCACCGTCCGCTGCTGCTGGTGGGTGGTGCCACCGGCCTGATCGGCGACCCGAACGAGCGGGGTGAGCGGACCCTGAACAGCCCCGAGGTGGTGGCCGGCTGGGTGGAGCGCATCCGCGCCCAGCTCGCGCCGTTCGTGTCGTACGAGGGGGACAACGCGGCTCGGCCGGTCAACAACCTGGACTGGACCGGCGAGATGTCGGTGGTCGAGTTCCTGCGTGACGTGGGCAAGCACTTCCCGGTCAACAAGATGCTGGCCCGGGAGGTGGTGAGGGCGCGCCTTGAGACCGGGATCAGCTTCACCGAGTTCAGCTACCAGCTGCTGCAGGCCAACGACTTCTACGAGCTGCACCGCCGGTACGGCTGCACCCTGCAGTTCGGCGGCTCGGACCAGTGGGGGAACATCACCGCGGGGGTGGACTACGTCCGGCGCCGGGGCGCGGGTCCGGTGCACGCGTTCGTCACCCCGCTGGTCACCAAGGCCGACGGGACGAAGTTCGGCAAGACCGAGGGCGGGGCGATCTGGCTGGATCCCACGATGACCAGCCCGTACGCGTTCTACCAGTTCTGGGTCAACAGTGACGACCGGGACGTCAGTCAACTCCTGCGGTACTTCAGCTTCCGCAGCCACCAGGAAATCGAGGAGCTGGAGAAGGCGACGGCGGAGCGACCGGCCGCCCGGGCCGCGCAGCGTGCCCTCGCCGAGGAGCTGACGACACTGGTCCACGGCGCCGAGGAGGCGAGGCAGGCGGTGGCGGCGAGCCAGGCGCTCTTCGGCCGGGGGTCGCTCGACGACCTGGGCCCGGAGACGCTGTCCGCCGCGCTGGCCGAGGCCGGGCTGGTCCGGATGGAGTCGCTGCCGCCCGTTGCCGCGTTGTTCCGGGACGCGGGCCTGGTGAACAGCCTCAACGAGGCGCGTCGGGCGATCGCCGAGGGTGGTGCGTACGTCAACAACCAGCGGGTCACCGACCCCGAGGCGGTGCTCGGCCCGGAGGTGCTGCTGCACGGGAGGTTCCTGGTGCTGCGTCGGGGCAAGCGCACCTTCGCCGGGGTCGAGGTGGTTCCGGCCTCGTGACGGTGGGGAGGGACGTCGCCGGGCGCGGTGTCGCCAGCCCCCGGGTGGGCCGGGTGACCGGGCCGCCCGGGGGCGATTTGGCATCGCGGACCCGTGCGGGTAAAGTGGCCTGCCGGCAGTGAGCCGGGCGAGCGCGTGGGTGACCTGCGGGCGGCCGGTCTGCCGCAATCCTCGTTCATCGACCGACCGTTTGTGTCGTGCCCTGAACGGGGAAAGTCCGATCGATGGATGTCGACTGTCGGGCCGGACACCCCGGTTTGACTCGGCGAAAACGGTCGGCTAACGTACCACCGGCGCCGGACGGGAGAAACGTACGGCGCGGAACGAAGCCCCGGAGGGCTGGTTCTCGGATCAGCCGTTCGGTGTGTGGTTGTTCTTTGAGAACTCAACAGGGTGTCTTGTTTGCCAGTGCCTTTTGGCAGTGTTTCTGCCGGGATTGTGTTTTTTGTTGGAGAGTTTGATCCTGGCTCAGGACGAACGCTGGCGGCGTGCTTAACACATGCAAGTCGAGCGGAAAGGCCCCTTCGGGGGTACTCGAGCGGCGAACGGGTGAGTAACACGTGAGTAACCTGCCCCAGGCTTCGGGATAACCCTCGGAAACGGGGGCTAATACCGGATATGACCTGCTGCCGCATGGTGGTGGGTGGAAAGTTTTTTCGGCCTGGGATGGGCTCGCGGCCTATCAGCTTGTTGGTGGGGTGATGGCCTACCAAGGCGATGACGGGTAGCCGGCCTGAGAGGGCGACCGGCCACACTGGGACTGAGACACGGCCCAGACTCCTACGGGAGGCAGCAGTGGGGAATATTGCACAATGGGCGGAAGCCTGATGCAGCGACGCCGCGTGAGGGATGAAGGCCTTCGGGTTGTAAACCTCTTTCAGCAGGGACGAAGCGCAAGTGACGGTACCTGCAGAAGAAGCGCCGGCCAACTACGTGCCAGCAGCCGCGGTAAGACGTAGGGCGCGAGCGTTGTCCGGATTTATTGGGCGTAAAGAGCTCGTAGGCGGCTTGTCGCGTCGACTGTGAAAACCTGCGGCTTAACTGTGGGCTTGCAGTCGATACGGGCAGGCTAGAGTTCGGTAGGGGAGACTGGAATTCCTGGTGTAGCGGTGAAATGCGCAGATATCAGGAGGAACACCGGTGGCGAAGGCGGGTCTCTGGGCCGATACTGACGCTGAGGAGCGAAAGCGTGGGGAGCGAACAGGATTAGATACCCTGGTAGTCCACGCTGTAAACGTTGGGCGCTAGGTGTGGGGGGCCTCTCCGGTTTCCTGTGCCGTAGCTAACGCATTAAGCGCCCCGCCTGGGGAGTACGGCCGCAAGGCTAAAACTCAAAGGAATTGACGGGGG
>CALGAM010000233.1 GCA_937951935.1 uncultured Micromonospora sp.
AGGCCGTGGTGGCGGACAAGCCGGAGAAGGCCCCGGCCCAGGCGAACACGCCGGGCGGCGGGGACATGGACTTCTGAGTCCACACTCCACGTCCGACAGGGGCGGGTCGCACCGGCGGCCCGCCCCTTCGTCGTTCCGGCGGCATCCCACCCGTCGCCGTGACGCGTGGCGGTGGCCGCCGCCGCGCCGACCGGTACGGTCCGGCGCCGCAAGGAGGCCTCGTCGCCGCTGGACCGGTTGCCGGCGCCGGTGCGGCGGGCCGGTCAGAGCTGCTTCCGATACTGGAGGAACACCCGCTCGATCCTCGCCCCGGCGCCGCGCGCGTAGAACGGCACCGGGCCGACCCAGCCGATCTGCACCCGCCGGTGCCCGGCCTCGTACTGGTCGCGCAGGCAGCGCCGCAGCAGCACCCCGCCGATGCCCAGGCCCTGGGCGGTGGGAGCGGTGCCCATCGGCCCGAACCAGCTCGGCCGGGACGATCCGTACGCGGCGAAGCCGAGCAGTTTCGGCTCACCGCCGTCGGCCGGGGTGCCCACGGCGACGTGGCATCCCGCGCCCGTCCGGCCGATCGAGTGCGCCACCTCGGCGTCCCAGCTTCCGCCGAAGGTCTGCCGGGCGAACGCGACCACCGCCGCCACGTCCGCCGGCCCGGCGCGGCGTACGGTGACGCCCCGGGCGGCCAGTCGCTCCTCGGCGGCGGCGGTGGGGCGCAGCGCCGGCGAGGACCTGTCGGTCAGGTCGACGGTCATGTTCCACGCCGTGCCGTCCTGGCGGTAGCCCAGCGCCAGCGCGGTGCAGATCGCCGGGGTGTACCGGACGTCGATTCCCGGCCAGGCGTAGTACGGGGGGTTTCCGGCCAGCCGTACCTGGGTGGCACCGGCGGTGGCGAGCGCCGCCTCCACCGCCGTCAGCAGGGCCCGGCCGAGACCCCGGCCCCGCTGCCGCGGGTGGACCGCGAAGAGGTCGACATGCCCGACCGTCGGGTCCTGGGACGCCAACGAACCGAGCGCCACGCCGACGACCGCGTCGCCCACCAGCGCCACCAGACCAACGGTGTGGCGCCGCCGCGTGGCGCCGGACGGCGGTGCGTCGTCGCGCAGCCGCGCCACGATCTCCGCCGCCTCGGCGGCGTCGTCGGACAGGTCCAGCGCGACACGGCACAGTCCCACCACGTCCGGCACCCGGTCGTCGGAGAGCGCCACGATCGAGAAGTCGGCTTCCATGATCGCCGACCCTAGGACACCACGCCGAGCCAGCCCAGGGCCCGGGCGGTGACGGTGACACCGACCGCCCGGACCCCGACGGGGACGGCGGCCACGACCGGCCCGCGTCCACCCCCACCGGGACGGTGGAGGGCGTCCGGCCCGGCCGCGGTGGGTGGCCCGGACCGGGGTAGGGAGGGATCCGCCGTCCCGCATGCCGGCACGGCACGACACCCCGTCCGGCGACCTCCGGGTGGACGTCGCCGGACGGGGACCGGGTGCGTCAGTCCGGGCCGGTACGCACGTCTGGCTCGTCGGTGGTGGTGTCGCGGAGTCGGCGGACCAACTGCTCCAGCGCGGCGACCTCCGCGCGCAGCGCCGCCCGGCCCTGCCGGGTGAGCCGGAGCCAGGTGCAGGGACGCCGTCCCTCGTATCCCTTGATCGCCTGCAGCAGCCCGGCCTCCTCAAGGATCCGCAGGTGGCGGTTGAGGTTGCCGTCGGTCAGCCCGAGTTCGTCGCGCAGCGTGGCGAACCGACACTCGCGAACCTCGCTGAGCACGGTGAGGATGCCGAGGCGTACCCGTTGGTGGACGGTGTCGTCCAGCGCGAGGGCCGGGTGTGGGGCGGTCGGCTGCTGCTCAGCCACGTGTGACTCCGGTGGCCGGCAGCAGCGCACCGGCCCGGCGGGCGCGGAGCGCGTGGACGACGGCGACGACGACCAGCGGCAACCCCATCAGCCCAAGATAGTGACCTGGCCGCAGCGCGAGCTGGCCGCCGAGGGAACCGTCCGTCCCGCCGAGGAGGTCGGCGGCCCAGCCGGGCAGGTGGCCGGCCGGGTACCAGCCGCACAGCCAGGTCGCGAGGAGCGCGATCCAGCCGCCGGCGGCGGCGAGACCGGGGCTCCGTTCGACCCAGCCGAGCGCGACGACGGCCACCGCCACCGGCAGCAGCGGGGTCAGCAGCGCCCTCCACCAGAACGCGGACCACCCGGTCGCGTCGAGGGTGTCGGGATGTACGGCCCGCTCGGGTACGGACGCGAGCACGGCGAGCAGCACCAGCATCCCGAGACCGGTGACGGCGAAGACCGGCCAGGCGACGCGTAGGCCCAGCCGCCGGGTCCGCCAGGCGTACCAGGCGGCCGTCCCGGCGAACAGCAGCGGGATCCCGACGAACCAGAAGACGTACGAGAGGACCGGGTCGCGCTGCTCGTCCGGCAGTCCCGCCCAGTAGGGGTGGGTGATCTCGATGCTCGTGGGCCCGCCGAACGGGCTGGCGTACAGGAGGCTGCTGGCCAGCAGCAGCAGGGCGACGCCGAGTGCCGGGACCCAGGCCCCGCCGTGGGCGTTGGCCCGGGTGCGGCGGCGCAGCCGCGTCAGCTCGGCCAGCGTGTCGGCCGGCGGCCGGTGGTCAGGAGAGGCCATCACCGTTTCCCTTCCTCGCTCGACGGCTCCCGTCATCGCCCCGACGGCCGCCGCGCGGCCGTGGCGCGACCGGAGGGAGTTGACTTTGCATCAGCAATATACTTTGCAACACAAAGCTTTTGGGAGTGGCGACGGCACGTCCTCGCCGGGCCGGCGGGACGGGGCGGGCGACAGGCGGCGTCGTTCCGCCGCCCCGACAGGGGCTACGGTGGACAGGTGCGTGACCCCAGCGTTTCCCGAAACTCGGCCAGTCGGTTGTCCCCGGCCCGACGCGCCGCCGACCTGCGCCGGCTGCGCAGCGAGCGGTTCGACGTGCTCGTCGTCGGCGGCGGGGTGACCGGCGCGGGTGCCGCGCTCGACGCGGCGTCGCGCGGGCTGCGGGTGGCCCTGGTGGAGGCGAGGGACTACGCCGCGGGTACCTCCAGCCGCTCCAGCAAGCTGATCCACGGCGGCCTGCGCTACCTGGAACAGCTGGAGTTCGGCCTGGTCCACGAGGCGCTGACCGAGCGCGGCCTGCTGGCCACCCGGCTCGCCCCGCACCTGGTGCGCCCCGTCCCGATCCTGGTGCCCCTGCCGGCGGGACGCGGCCCGACCGCACTGCCCGGCCGCCTGTGGCGACGCGCCTACTACGGCGCCGGCGTCGCGGTGTACGACGCCTTCGCCGGCGTCGTCGGCGGCAGGCGTGGCATGCCGCTGCACCGACACCTCACCCGGGAGAGCACCCGGCGGATCTTCCCGAGTCTGCGCGCGGACGCGGTCGCCGGGGCGATCCGCTACTACGACGGCCAGGTCGACGACGCCCGGCTGGTGGTGACCCTGGCCCGCACCGCGGCCAGCCTCGGCGCGGCGGTGGTGACCAGCGCCCGCGTCGTGGGCCTGATCCGGCAGGCCCGGGAGGTCACCGGGGTGCGCATCCGGGACATGGAGGCACCGGCGGGCTCGCCGGAGGCCGAGTTCGAGGTGAGCGCCCGGACCGTCATCGCCGCCACCGGCGTGTGGAGCGACGACATGGCCGAGCTGCTCGGCGACGTCGGCGTCCGTCGCGGGCTGCGGGTCCGGGCCTCGAAGGGCGTGCACCTGGTGGTGCCCCGGTCGGCCATCACCGGGGAGGCGGGGCTGATCCTGCGCACCCCGACCTCGGTGCTCTTCGTCCTGCCCTGGGGCGGACACTGGATCATCGGCACCACCGACACCGACTGGCGGCTCGACCGCGCCCACCCCGCCGCCTCCGCCAGGGACATCGCGTACCTGCTCGACCAGGTCAACACCGTCCTCGACCGGCCCCTGACCACCGACGACATCGAGGGCGTCTACGCCGGGCTGCGCCCACTGCTGTCCGGCGAGGCGGAGTCGACCTCGAAGCTCTCCCGCGAGCACGCCGTCTACGAACCGATGCTCGGCCTGCTGCAGGTGGCCGGCGGGAAGTACACGACATACCGGGTGATGGCCGCCGACGTCGTCGACCGCGCGGCCCACCGGCTCGGCGCCGTACGCCCGTCCCGCACCGCCGAGCTGCCGCTGCTCGGGGCCGACGGGTACGCCGCACTGTGGCGGGACCGGGCCGACCTGGCCCGCCGGCACGGCGTGTCGGTGGGCGTGGTCGAACACCTGCTGGAGCGGTACGGCAACCTCACCACCGACCTGCTCGCCATGATCGACGCCGAGCCGTTGCTCGGTTCACCGCTGGCCGGGGCGCCCGAGTACCTCGCCGCCGAGGTGGTCTACGCCGCCCAGGCCGAGGGGGCGCTGCACCTGGACGACGTGCTGACCCGGCGCACCCGGATCTCCTTCGAGACGCCGCACCGGGGCACCGAGTCGGCCGAGCAGGCGGCGGAGTTGATGGGCCGGGTGCTCGGCTGGGATGCCTCGGTGCGGGCCCGCGAGGTCGAGCACTACCTGGCCCGGGTGGCCGCCGAGCGGCAGTCGCAGCGGATGCCCGACGACGCCACCGCGGACGCGGCCCGGCTCGGTGCGCCGGACGTGCGCGGGTTCGCCGCCGACCGCGGCGCGGACCCGGCCCGACCCTGACGGCGCCCGCGTACCGACGGGTCCGCGTGCTGCGACATCCCACCCGGGCCGGAAGACCCGAGGTGCCCCGGATGGCCGCGGCGCCACGCGACCGGGGTGCGCGCCGCGCCACCCCGGTCGCGTGGCTCACACGACCTTGCCGGGGTTGAACAGGCCGGTCGGGTCGAGAGCCTTCTTGATCGCCTGGTGCACCCGCATCCCGACCGGCCCGATCTCCCGGGCCAGCCAGTCCCGCTTCAACAACCCGACGCCGTGCTCGCCGGTGCAGGTCCCGCCGAGCGACAGCCCGAGCTCCATGATCGCGTCGAAGGCGCGCCGGCCCCGTTCCAGGCTGGCCGGGTCGGCCCGGTCGACCACGATGTTCGGGTGCATGTTGCCGTCTCCGGCATGCCCGACCACCCCGATCGGTACGCCACACTCGTCGGCGATCCGGGCCACCCCGTCGAGCAACGCCGCGAGTGCGTCGCGGGGCACCGCGACGTCGTCGATGATCAGACCACCGTTTCCCTCCGGGTAGGTCCGCGCGGCGAGGTGCTCCATCGCCGGATGGGCCAGACGACGAGCCTGGAGCAGGGCGGCCGCCTCCTCGGCGTCGGTCGCGGCGTACACCTCGTCGGCACCGCTGAGCGTGCAGACCTCCTCCAACCGGGCCAGGTCGGCGGCGGCCCGGGGACCGGTGTCGGCGGCGGCCAGCAGCAGCGCCTCGGCGTCGGTGCGCAGCCCCATCGGGCGGTACGCCTCGATCGCGGTCAGGTGGGTCCGGTCCAGCAGTTCCAGCAGGCTGGGGGTGAGCCCACGGGCGAAGATCTCCGCCACCGCCCGGCCGGCGGCGGCGGTGGACGGGAAGACCGCGACCAGGGTCAGCGACTCCTCGGCCGCCGGGCGCAGCGCGACCGTCACCTCGGTGATCACACCGAGGGTCCCCTCCGAGCCGACGAAGAGCCGGGTCAGGTCGTACCCGGCGACTCCCTTGGCGGTCCGCCGTCCGGTCCGCAGCACCTCGCCGCTGGCCAGCACGACCTCCAGGCCGAGGACGTACTCGGTGGTGACCCCGTACTTGACGCAGCACATCCCACCCGCGTTGGTGGCGACGTTGCCGCCGATCGTCGACGACTGCCAGGAACCCGGGTCGGGCGGGTAGCGCAGACCGTGCTTGGCGACGGCGTCGGCCAGCACGGCGTTGACCACGCCCGGCTGCACCACCGCGATCCGGTTCACCGGGTCGATCTTCAGTATCTCGGCCATTCCGGTCATCGAGAGCACGATGGCGCCGTCGACGGCGTTGGCGGCCCCGGCCAGGCCGGTCCGGGCTCCCTGCGGCACCACCGGTACGCCGTGTGCCGCGGCGGCCCGCACCACCGCGACCACGTCCGCGGTGCTCCGGGGTCGGACCACCGCCACCGGCGTCCCGGCCGCGCACAGGTCGGCCTCGTCGCGCTGGTAGCCACGGAGGAGGTCGGGATCGGTCAGGACGGCTGATTCGCCGAGTGCGGCCCGCAGTTCGTGGAGGAGATCCGGCATGGTTGGCAGGCTAGCCGCCGGGCGGGGTACCGATCACCGTCGGCCGCCTTCGCCTTCGGTGCCGGCCTCGTCGCCGCTGGTCCCGTCGCCGACCGCTGTCGTCCCCGGTCCGTCACCGGTCGGGGCCGTCGCCGACCGACCCGCCGTCGCGGGGCCGGGAAGCGTTCATCCGGTTCGGAAGTGGGTAGTCCCGGGCATGCGCTCGGTTCGGGACACCATCGGCAAGGTGCCGGTTGAGCTTGAGCTGGACCGTGAGCGCATCACGGAGCTGACACGAGAGCTACGGCAGCGGTCCCGGGTCACGGTGAAGGACCGCTGGCACGCGGTGCGGTTCAACCTGCTGCTCGCCCTCCAGGCGGCGGTGGCGGCGGCGCTGGCCTGGGTCGGCTCGCACGAGCTGATCGGCAACCCGTCGCCGGTCTTCGCGCCGATCTCCGCGATCGGTACCGTGGCCTCCTCGGTGGGGCAGCGGTTCCGCCGCACCGTCGAGCTGATCTTCGGCGTGGCGGTCGGCATCGGCGTCGGCGACTTCCTGGTCTTTCTCGCCGGCAACGGCCCGTGGCAGCTCGGCCTGATCGTCTTCCTCTCGATCGTGGTCTCCATCTTCCTCGGCGGCGGCCCGGCCGTGGTGACCCAGGCGGCGGCGACCGCGGTGCTGATCGTGACCGTGACCAACCCCATGGAGGACATCGAGTTCCCCCGGGTGGTCGACGCGTTGATCGGAGGGTTCGCCGGGCTGCTGGTCATCGCCCTGGTCCTTCCGCTGAACCCGCTGCGCGTGGTGGACCGGGCCGCCCGACCGGCGCTCGACCGACTGACCAAGGAGCTGGCCGAGACGGCCGAGGCGCTCCGGGGCCGGGACGCCGACCGGGCCCAGGCGGCACTCGACCGGCTGCGTGAGGTCGAGGAGCACATGCAGGGCTTCACGGAGGCGTTGGAGGGCGGCCGCGAGACCACCATCCTGTCGCCGGTGCGCTGGCACCGCCGGGGAGCGCTCAGCCAGTACATGGAGAGCTACGAGTTCATCGAGCACGCCGTGCACAACAGCGGGACCCTGATCCGGCGCGCGGTGACCGTGCTGGAGGACGACGAGCCGGTGCCGGAGACCATGCCGAACGCGGTGGCGTGCCTGGCCGAGTCGGTCCGGCTGCTCCGCAGGGACCTGGGGCTCGGCGTCGAGCCGGAGGCCGCCCGGGAGCAGGCGCTGTACGCGATCCACCAGGCCGGCCGGGCGTACGACACCGGGGTCGGGTTCTCCGGCAGTGTGGTGATCGCGCAGGTGCGGACGACCGGCAGCGACGTGCTCCGGGCGACCGGGATCGAGCGGACCGAGGCGAACCGGCTGGTGCGGTTGGCGGCCGGCGGTCACCCCCAGGACGCCACCCGGGCCGCCGCCGCGGCCGCCCGCGAGCGCCGCACGGCCTCCCGCTCCAGCCGGCGCCGGTGACCCGGTCGTGCGCCCGTGCCCGGCCCGTGGCGGTGCCGGTCCAGCCCGCCGCGGCGGGTCTCAGCGGGCACCGGTGAGCGTGGCCAGCGCGGTCAGCAGTCGGTCGACGTGCTGGGGTGTGGTGCCCAGGCCGATGCTCGCCCGGACCGCGGTCGGCGGCAGGTCGTCCCGGCCCGCCCGGGCAGCCGCCTCGCCGAGCAGGCGGCGGGCCAGCGGGTGGGCGCAGAACAGCCCGTCCCGTACCCCGATCTGCCACCCCTCGGCGAGGGCGGTGGCCACCTCCGTCGAGTCCCGCCCGGCGACCACGAACGAGACGATCCCGACCCGGGGCGCGTCGGCGGCGAAGGTACGCAGCTCGACCACGTCCGCGAGGTCGGCGAGCCCGTCCCGGAGCCGGGCCAGGAGCGTCTGCTCACGCGCGTGCAGCGCGGCCCGGTCGGCGCGGGCCAGCGCCGCGCAGACCGCCCCCAGGGCCACCGCGCCGAACAGGTTCGGTGTGCCGGCCTCGTGTCGGGCCGGGCCGTCCGCCCAGCGGACGTCGTGGTGGGGACCGTCCCCGACCGCCAGGGTGGCGCCGCCGCCGGCCAGGTACGGCGGTGCCGCGTCCAGCCAGTCCGCCCGTCCGGCCAGTACGCCGATCCCGAACGGGGCGTACAGCTTGTGCCCGGAGATCGCCACGTAGTCGACGTCGAGCGCGCCGAGGTCGACCTCGGCGTGCGGGGCGAGCTGCGCGGCGTCCAGCGCGAGCCGCGCGCCGTGGTGGTGCGCCACCGTCGCCAGCTCCGCGACCGGCCAGATCTCGCCGGTGACGTTGCTGGCCCCGGTCACCGCGACCAGGATCGGCGTCGTGCCGCCGGCGTCGCGGCGCAGCTGTCGCAGCGCGGTGTCGAGCGCCCGGACCGCCCCGCCGGGAGAGTCCGGCACCGGCAGCCGGACCGCTCCCGCCGCCCACGGCAGCAGGTTGGCGTGGTGCTCGCCGTCGAAGGTCACCACCCGGGTTCCCGGGGGCAGGGCCCGCGCGAGCAGGTTCAGCGAGTCGGTGGTGTTGCGGGTGAAGACGACGTGGTCGTCCGCGCGGACGCCGAGGAAGTCACCGACGTCCTGCCGGGCCCGCTCGTAGGCGAGGGTGCTCCGTCGGGACAGCGCGCCGGCGCCGCGGTGCACACTGCCGTACCAGGGCAGCAGCCTGGCCACCGCGTCGGCCGCGGCCCTGGCGCAGGGCGCGGTGGCCGCGTAGTCGAGGTTGATCTGCCCCGGTACGCCGAGCACGTCGAGCGGGTCGCCGTCGCCCTCGCCGTCGGCGGGGACACCGGCCCCGTCGGCGACGTCGTCGGGTCGGCCGGTGAGGGTGCCCCCGCACGTGGCGGCCGTGTCGACCCCGCCGGCGGTCAGGTCGGTGCTGCCCGCGGACGTGGCACCGCTGAGCGTACGGCAGGTGGCGAGGGTGGTGGAACGCATCATCGACCTCCGGCAGTCCAGGGACCCCGGAGTGGGATGGATCGGGGCCCGCGCTTGCCCGGCGCGTGTCCGCGCCTGGACCCGGTCATCACCCGGGGCACCCCACCGCGAACCTCGACGAGGGTTGCCGGCCAGCAAGCCGGGGCTTGACGCTGGCGCTCGTGACCTGTCGATGAGCATAGCGGGACCGGGCGTGGTGGGGCCAGCCGCCGGTGGATGTGACTACGCTGATGGCATGCCCGAGACCCCGCCCCCCGGCGCGCCGGTGCCCCATCCGCCCTGGTCGGTGCCGTCGGCGCCCTCGGGCGGACGTCCGGTGGTCCCGCCCGGGCCGCCCCGCCCCGGGCTGAGCTGGCGTCGCATCCTGGCCCTGGCCGGGGCGATCCTGCTCATCGCCGGGTGCGCGGTGCTGATGTTGGTCACCCTCGGTGAACGGCTCGGCCTCACGGCGCTGGTGGTCGGGGTGGTCGCGGCGATCCTGCCGGTGCCGGTGCTGGTCGCCTGCTTCCTCTGGCTCGACCGGTACGAGCCGGAGCCGATCAAGTACCTGGTCTTCTGCTTCGGCTGGGGCGCGGCGGTCTCCACGTACACCTCGTTGCGGGTCAACACGTTCGCGTCGACCTGGTTCGAGTCGGCGGGTCTGTCGGACTCACTGGTCGCGGTCCTGGTCGCGCCCTTCATCGAGGAGTTGACGAAGGCACTCGGACCGATCCTGCTGCTGCTCTTCCGGCGGCGGGAGTGGTCGGGCATCACCGACGGGATCGTCTACTGTGGTATGTCCGCCATCGGCTTCGCGATGGTCGAGAACATCCTGTACCTCGGTGGCCTGGGGTACGCGGAGGGCGTCAGCGAGTACGGTCCCGCCACCGGCGCGATGAACGTCTTCGCGATCTTCATCGTCCGGGTGTTGATCAGCGGGTTCGCCCATCCGCTCTTCACCTCGATGACCGGCGTCGGGCTGGGCGTCGCGGCCCGGTCGGCCGACCGGACGGTGCGGATCTTCGCTCCCCTGGCCGGCCTGCTGCTGGCGATGATCCTGCACGGCACCTGGAACCTGGCTCCGACCCTGGTCCAGCAGACCGGGCAGCCGCTGATCATGCTCTACAGCTACATCAGCCTCATGGTGCCGATCTTCATCGGCATGGTGGGGCTCGCGATCTGGCTGCGGGGCTGGGAGGGCCGGCTCACGGAACGGCGTCTGCCCGACTACGTGCGCGCGGGCTGGCTCACCCCGCCGGAGGTCGCCGCGTTGAGCAGCCTCGGGCGGCGGCACGCGGCCCGGCGGTGGGCCCGGCGGGTGGCGGGTGTCGAGGGCCTGCGCGCGATGCGGAGCTTCCAGCACACCGCCACCCGGCTGGCGCTGCTGCGCGACGGGCTGGTCCGGGGCCTGGACGCCAAGCCCGCCCAACTGGCCCGCGCGGTGGCCGAGGAGCGGCAACTTCTCGACGCGATGCTGGCCGTCCGACAGGTCTTCGTGGGGCGGGATCCACAGGCACCGTCGGGCATCTGGGACGGCACGCGGTACCACCTCACGTTCCCGGACGGGACGCGCCGGGTCGTACCGGCCCCGAGCGACCCGGTGGTGCCGATCCCCGTCATCCTCACGCCGGCGCCGCCCGCGCCCGGCTGGGCCGGGGGCGGCCACGCCCCCGGCGGACCGTACGGGTACCCGGGTCCGCCGCCACGCCGGTGGTGACGACCGCCCCACACCTCGGCGGCGGCGACGCCCGGTGCCGTCGGCGACGCGGATCGACGACGGCTGAGGTCGGGTGCCGGCTGCGACGACAGTGCCGGATCGGCTGCGGCGACGGAACCGACGGTGGGAGGGCGCGGTCGGCGGCCGGGCACCCGGATGGTCAGAGGTAGAGCCCGGTCGAGTCGTTCTCGACCCGGCGGGCGGCCACCGCGTGGACGTCGCGTTCGCGCAGCAGGACGTACTCCCGGCCATGCAGTTCGACCTCGGAGCGGTCGTCCGGGTCGAAGAGCACCCGGTCACCGGAGACGATGGAGCGGACGTTCGGACCGACGCCCACCGCGGTCGCCCACGCCAGCCGCCGCCCCACCGAGGCGGTGGCCGGGATGACGATGCCGGCGGCCGAACGCCGCTCGCCCTCTCTGCCGTCCGCCCGCACCAGCACCCGGTCGTGCAGGAGACGGATGGGCAGCCCGTTCTCGTTGTTCTCCTTGGCGGTCACGTCGGAATTCTCGTTGGCGGTCACGTCCGAAAACGGTACCGTGCGATGCCGCCACGCGGGCCCCTGGCCGGTGGTCGGCCGCCCGCCGAGCGCTCCGGGCCGGATTGTGTCGGTGCGGCTACGGTAGGAAGGCCGGTTCCTCAGCCAGGAGGTGCGCTTGCGCCGCTTCGACCAGCTACGAGCGAGGATTCGTCGCGTCTACGCGTCCCGGCGGGCGGGAGGTCCGCCAGACCAGAACCAGCCGACGTCGGGCGAACCGCCCGCCGCGCCGCCGGTCCCGACAGCTCCCCCACCACCGTCCGCGGTCGCGGCGGGAACCGTACCGGCGTTTCACCCGTCGACGGCGAGCCGGGACGACGCGGACGTACCGCACGCGCTGCGGATCGCCGCCGCCTGGTCCTGGCGACTGATCGTCATCGGTCTCGTCGCCTGGGCTCTGCTGAGGGTGATCGGGACGATCAGGATAGTCATCATCCCGCTGGTCATCGCCCTGCTCCTCTCGGCGTTGCTGGCTCCCGCGGTCGGTTGGCTGCTCCGGTTGCGCATCCCCCGGTCGTTGGCGACCGCCGTGGTGCTGGTCGCCGGGTTCGCGGCGGTGGTCGGCACCCTCACCCTCGTGGTGAACGAGTTCATCCGCGGCGTGCCGGACCTGAGCCGCAACGCCACCAGCGGCATACGGCAGATCCAGGAGTGGTTGCAGACCGGGCCGCTGCACCTGTCGGACCGACAGCTCGACTCCTACGTCGAGCAGGGCGAGCGGTGGATCAACGAGAACACCCAGGCGTTGACCAGCGGCGCCGTCGCCACCGCGGCCACCGTCGCCGAGCTGCTCACCGGCACGTTGCTGGTGCTGTTCGCGACGTTCTTCTTCCTCCGCGACGGTGCCAAGATCTGGCGGTTCCTCGTCCGGCTGCTGCCGGTGGCCGCCCGCTGGCGGGTCGACGACGCCGGCCGCGCGTCCTGGGCGACCCTGGTCGCGTACGTCCGGGCGACCGTGCTGGTGGCGTTCATCGACGCGGTCGGGATCGGGATCTTCCTGGTCGTCTTCGACATCCCGTTCGCGTTCCCGCTCGCCGCGCTGGTCTTCCTCGGCGCCTTCATCCCCATCGTCGGCGCCACGCTCTCCGGCGCGGTGGCGGTACTGGTGGCGCTGGTCGACAGCGGCTGGGTCACCGCGCTGATCATCCTCGGTGTGGTGGTCGGGGTGCAGCAGGTCGAGGGGCACATCCTGCAACCGCTGATCATGGGCAGGGCGGTGGCGATCCACCCCCTCGCGGTGATCGTCGCCATCGCCGCCGGTGTCGTGCTCGCCGGGATCGTCGGTGCGCTGGTCGCGGTGCCACTGGTCGCCGTCCTCAACACGGCGATACGCCGGCTGGCCCACCGCCGCCCACCCGAGGTGCCGCCGGACGCCGTGGTGGTGACCCCGCCCAACCCCTGATCCCGTCCGTCCGGCCGGTCCCGCGGCCGGGCGGCGGCCGCTCGGCGCGGCTGTTCAGCCGCCTGCGAGGCGCCTCAGCGCCCCCCGGACCACCTCGGGACGGGTGGTGTACCAGAACGGTGGCAGGGAGCGCCGGAGGAAGGGGCCGTAGCTCCGGGCGGTCTCCAGCCGGGAGTCCAGCACCGCCACCACCCCCCTGTCGTGCGCCGAGCGGATCAGCCGGCCGACTCCCTGCGCCAGCCGTACCGCCGCGATCGGCACACTCACCGAGGCGAAGCCGGAACCCCCGGCCGCGTCCACCGCCGCCGCGCGCGCCGCCGCCAGCGGCTCGTCCGGGCGGGGGAAGGGCAACCGGTCGATCACCACCAACTGGCAGGCGTCGCCCGGCACGTCCACCCCCTGCCAGAGCGACATCACGCCGAACAGGCAGCTCGCCCTCTCCTCACGGAACCTCCGGACCAGCAGCGGCAGCGCCTCCTCGCCCTGCAGCAGGATCGGCAGGTCGGTCCGGGCCCGCAGCAGCTCGGCGGCCTGCAGCGCCGCCCGCCGGGACGAGAACAGCCCCAGGGTACGGCCGCCGAGGGCCGTCACCAGCTCCAGCAGCTCCTCGCCGGCGGCGGCGGACAGACCCGAGGCGCCGGGCCGGGGCAGGTGCGCGGCGACGTACAGGATTCCCTGGCGCGAGTAGTCGAACGGCGACCCCACGTCGAGGGAACGCCAACCCGGCCCCGACGTCGCCGCCCCGGGCTGCTCCGCCGAGGTGCCGCCCGGGGCCGGCGCCGCGGCCGGGGTCTGCGGGGCGGCCGGCACCTCCAGACCGAGCGCCCGGGCCACCGTGTCGAACCTGCCGCCGAGGGTGAGGGTGGCGGAGGTGGCGACGACGATCCGCTCGTCGTACAGGTGGTCGGCGAGCGTACCCGCGACGGAGAGCGGAGCGACGACCAGTGCCCGGCGACCCGCGGCCCCACCCTCCGGCTTCTCCACCCAGGCGACGTCGTGGTCGGCCTCCTCCAACAGCCGTTGGGCGGTCGTCGACAGCTCGTCGAGCACCGCCTTGGCCTGCTGCTTGCGGACCGGGTCGGGGTCGTCGGCCTTGACCTCGCCGATCCTGTCCAGCGCGGTCCGGGTGGCGGCCTCCAGCAGCGTGCACGCCTCGCGCAGCGGCTCCGGCAGCCCGGCGGTGATCCGCCCGGCCGGGGTCTCGGCCAGTCCGACCGCCAGCGCGTCGCCGGCGGCGACCAGTGCCTCGGCCAGCTCCGGGGCCACCAGCGGCCGGGTACGGCGGGCGGCCCGGTCGACCAGCTCCGGGACCAGCTCGGCCTGCGCCGCCGAGGAGACCCGGTCGGCCAACTCGTGCGCCTCGTCGACGATCAGCAACCTGTGCGGCGGCACGATGTGCCGGCCGGCGAGCATGTCGGCGGCGAGCAGACTGTGGTTGGTCACCACGACGTCCGCCTCGCGGGCCCGGGCCCGGGACGCCTCGGCGAAACACTCCGCCCCGTACGGGCAGCGGGCCGCGCCGACGCACTCCCGCGCCGGCATCGAGACCAGACGCCAGGCCTGGTCGTCGACCCCGGGGTCGAGTTCGTCCCGGTCGCCGGTCTCGGTCTCCATCGCCCAGTCGCGGATCCGTTGGATCTGCCGGCCCAGCCGACCGGCCTCGCCGAGCCACCTGGTGCCGCCCGCGGTCGGGGTGTCGAAGAGCGCGTCCTCCGGCTCGTCCTCGGTGGAGTTCTCCAGCCGGGCCAGACACAGGTAGTGGTGTCGGCCCTTGAGCACGGCGAACGTGGGGCGGCGCCCGAGCAGTGGCGCGACGGCGTCCACGAGCCGGGGCAGGTCGTGATCGACCAGTTGGGACTGCAGCGCGAGCGTCGCGGTGGAGACGACCACCGGGCCGTCGACGGTCAACGCCGGGGCGAGGTACGCCAGCGACTTGCCGGTGCCGGTGCCGGCCTGCACCAGCAGGTGCTCGCCGGCGGCGATGCACCGCTCGATCTCGGCGGCCATCTGTTGCTGGCCGGGGCGAACCGTGCCGCCGGGCATCGCCCCGACCGCCGCGGCGAGCAGGTCGAGGGCCCCGGGGCGGTCACCCCGGCGGGGCGGGCCGGACCTCCCGACCGGGGTGGAGGGAATGCCGTCGCGGGCGGGGTGGGCGTCGGTGGCGGGCACGGTCACCGTGCGACCGTACCCGCCCGTCCCGACACCCGGGCACCCCTCGGGCCGGCGGGTGGCGGTGGTTCGCCCGCCCGGGGGGTGGCGGGTGGCGGGGTGAGGCGGCCTCCGGGTTCCCGGTCGTCGGGAAACCGGGCGTCCGCCCTGCGGTCTGTGCACGGCGAGTGGTGGGGAATTTCCGCTAGGGTGCGGGCATGCCGAGCGACATGGTCCGGGTCGTCTACCGGAAGTACGACGGCACCCTGCACCGGGACTACCCCGCCCGCAGGCTGACGGAGGACGACCTCGGGGTCTGGCTCGGCGTGACCGCCGGAACCCACTCCGTCTACCACGGCCGGCCGTCCGTGGAACAGATCCCGTTCGTGCTGCTCGTGCCGCACGCGGCCTGGTGGACGACGATGTTCAACCCGCCGCCCCGGACCAGCGAGGTCTACTGTGACATCGCCAGTCCGGCCCGCTGGGACGGGGAGACGGTGCACCTGATCGATCTCGATCTGGACGTGGTACGCCGCCGTGGCACCGAGGTGGTCGAACTGCGGGACGAGGACGAGTTCGCCGAGCACCGGGTCCGGTTCGGCTACCCGGACGAGCTGGTGGCCGAGGCCCGGGCGGCGGCGGCGTATCTGTACGGCGCGCTCGGGGACGGCACCGAGCCGTTCGCGTCGGCGTACCGGAAGTGGTTGGCCCTCGTGGTGTGAGCCCGTCTCCTCGGGCGCGCCACGCCGGTCCGGCACCGGGGCCGCGCACGGCCGCGCGGCGTCACCCGGAAGGACTCACTGCGGGTCGTACCGGATGTGGTCCGGCTGGACGCCGAGGTCGACCAGACGGTGGACCAGTTGCGTGACCATGGCCGACGGGCCGGCGAGGTAGGCCTCGTGTCCGGTCCATCCGCCGTAGCGGGTCACGACGTCCACCACCGTGCCGGGCTCGTACGGGCCGGCGTCGCCGTCGGAGACCGCCAGCACCAGGCGGAGCCACGGGAAACGGTCCGCGAACGAACGGAGCGACTCAAGGTCGTACAGGTCGTCGCGGGTGCGGGCGCCGAAGAACAACCAGGTCGTCGGTGGACTGGTGCGCTGGGCCAGCTCACCCAGCAGCGCGCGGATCGTGGCCAGCCCGGTGCCGCCGGCGACCAGCAGCACGCGGCCGCCCGCGACGGTCGAAAGCGTCGTGCCGCCGCGCGCCGGCCCGATGCGCAGCACGTCACCCACGACGGTCTGGTGCACCAGGACGTCGCTGAGCCGGCCGGCGCCGGTTGCCCGCACGTGGAACTCCAGCACCCCGCTGCCGTCGGGCGGGTTGGCCATGGAGTACGACCGCCAGGTGTGTGGCAGTCGCGCCGACTCGACCGTGGCGTACTGCCCGGCCCGGTAGGCGTACGGCTCGGCGGTGCGGACCCACAGCACCGCCAGGTCGGGACCGCGCAGCTCGTGGCGGATCACGGTGCCCCTGACGTACGGCGGTGCGGAGAGCTCGCGATCGGCGGCGTTGCTCATCACGGCGGCCAGGAAGTGGTACGCCCGTGACCAGGCGCCGTCGTACTCGGGGCGCCACCCGGCGCCGGCGCGGATCCGCAGCGCCTCCATCAGGGCCGTACCGAACGGCTGGTAGTGGCTGGCGCGTACGCCGAGCGTGCGGTGTGCCCGGCCGAGCTCCTCGAAGATCGGCACGATGGTCTCCGGCTGGTCCAGCCCGTCGATGAGCTGCCGCATGGACCAGGCGAACCGGTCGCGTTGGGTCGCGAGCGAGTCGGGGAACAGCGACCTGAGGTGCGCACCGTCCCGGAACAGCGCCGTGTACAGGTGCGTCAGCGTGTCGGTGAGCGGCTCCAGCAACGCGAGGCTCTCCCGCAGCAGCCGCTGGTCCTCCACCCGTTCCGGCCAGGCCGCCAGCAGCGTCCTGACGGACGCCTCCTGCCCGTCGGGCGTCGGGCCGTCTCCGCGCATCCGGCGCCGCAACACGATGGAGTGGTGCAGCCCGAGCAGGTCGTGGTAGCCGTGCGTCGGGCTCTTGCTCGTCGTCACAGCGGGGCATGCTAGGCGCGCCCCGTCGGGGCCAGGCCGTCTGACCAGGGCGAATGTGCGATCTACCACCGCTTGTAGTAGTCGGGACGAACGGCCCTTCCGGGATCGACAAGGCCCGTGTTAGCGTCTGCCGATTCGGCAGTGTTGCGGCATATTTTCTATTACGGACATCATGGGGCGTACGGGTACCGTCGCGCGGGCTGGCCGGAGCGGCCCTCACGCCGTCCCCGCGGCGGTCGCGGCACCCGTTCGCGGCCCGGGGTGCTCCGGAGACGGCGGCCCGACCGGGTCGAGGGCGGGGTGAAACCCGCGGAGACCGCGTCGGGAAGGGGAGGGCGCGGGTGTCGGAAGGGGTGACCCGGGTACCGACGATTCCCTGACCGATTGTTCCGATCCGGCGACGTACGCCCGGGGGCGAAGGTGAACGGAAGGTGAATGATAAATGAAACCAATCTGACCTGGGGTAGGCCGGGGAAAATCGGGACCCGAGGTTTCCTAGCATCGTGCGGGGGCAGCCTCTTGCGGCCCGCCACCACTCCGCCGACGCAACGAGGTCCGTGCCGTGAAGTTCTCCCTCCGTCCCTCCGAGGGCGCCTTCTACGAGTTGTTCACCCGCGCCGCCCACAACCTCGTGCGCGGCACCGAACTCCTCAACGAACTGGCCCTGCCCGGGGTCGACGTCCAGTCGGTCAGCGAGCGGCTCACCGAGGTCGAGCACGAAAGCGACCAGATCACCCACGAGCTCTACAAGAAAATCAACTCGACCTTCGTCACCCCGTTCGACCGGGAGGACATCTACCGGCTCGGCTCGCTGCTCGACGACGTCATGGACCACCTGGAGGCCGTCGGCAGCCTGCTCTACCTCTACGGGCTGACCAAGCTCCCGTCCCTGCCCCGGGAGATGCACGAGTTGGTGAACGTCCTCGACCAGCAGGCCAAGCTCACCGCGGAGGCGATGCCCCGGCTGAGGGTGATGAAGGATCTTGAGGACTACTGGATCGAGTGCAACCGGCTGGAGAACGACGGCGACCAGGCGTACCGGATGCTGCTGGTCCGGCTCTTCTCCGGCGAGTACGACGCGCTCACGGTACTGAAGATGAAGGAGGTCGC
>CALGAM010000234.1 GCA_937951935.1 uncultured Micromonospora sp.
CGCAGGTGCTCCAGCAGGTCGGAGATCCACTCCACGTGCTGCTCGGCCGCCATGATGCAGTTGACCAGCACCGACGGACTGCCCGGACCGGTGACGACGAACATGTTGGGAAAGCCGGCGACGGCCAGCCCCAGGTACGTCGCCGCCCCGTCCCGCCAGGCGTCGGCGAGGCTGGTGCCGTCCGGGCCGCGGATGTCCATCCGGGTCAGCGAGCCGGTCATCGCGTCGAACCCGGTGGCGTACACGATGATGTCCAGCTCGTACTCGGCCTCGCTGGTCCGCAGCCCGTTCGGGGTCAGCTCCCTGATGGGTGTCGCCCGCACGTCGACCAGCTCGACGTTGGGGCGGTTGAACGTCTCGTAGTAGTTGGTGTCGACGCAGATCCGCTTGGCGCCGATCGGGTGGTCCTTGGGGCAGAGCCTCTCGGCGACCTCCGGGTCCTTCACGATCTGGCGGATCTTGCCGCGGACGAAGTCGGCGACCGCCCGGTTGGCGTCGGCGTCGCGCAGGATGTCGGTGAACGCGGCCATGAAGCCGGTGCCGCCGATCTCCCAGCGCCGTTCCAGCTCGGCGATCCGCTCCTGTTCGCTGACCTCCAGCACGCCCTTGCCCGTCGAGGGATGCAGGGCACCGGCGGGGGTACGCCGCATCTCGGCCCGGATCTGCGCGTAGCGGCTCTTGGTCTCGCGTATCTCCTCGGCGGTCAGGGGCCGGTTGCGGGCGGGCAGGCTGAAGTTGGGCGTCCGCTGGAAGACGACGAGCCGCTCGGCCACCTCGGCGATCAGCGGAATGGCCTGGATGCCGGAGGAACCGGTGCCGATGACGCCCACCCGCCTGCCGGTGAAGTCGACCGGCGTGTGCGGCCAGTTCCCGGTGTGGTAGGTCTGGCCGCGGAACGACTCCGCGCCGGGCAGTTGCGGCGTCTGCGTCGCGGACAGGCACCCGACCGCCGGGATGAGGTAGCGTGCGCTGACCCGGGCCCCGGTGTCGGTGGTGACGGTCCAGCTCGCGCTCTGCTCGTCGAAGACCGCCGAGGTCACCCGGGTGCCGAAGGTGATGTCCCGGCGCAGGTCGAACCGGTCGGCGACGTGTTCCGCGTAGCGGAGGATCTCCGGCTGTGAGGCGTACCGCTCGGTCCACTCCCACTCCTGCTGCAGCTCCTCGGAGAAGGAGTAGGAGTAGGCCAGGCTCGGCACGTCGCAGCGGGCGCCGGGGTACCGGTTCCAGTACCAGACACCGCCCACGTTGTCCGCCGCCTCGAAGACGTGCACCCGGAAGCCCCGCTCCCGTAGGCGGTACAGCATGTACATGCCGGCGAACCCCGCCCCGACCACCACCGCGTCGTACCGGTGCTCGGAGCCTCCGGTGTTGGCCGGTGACCGCTGATCGATCATGTGTCCTCCCCTGCCGCTGGCGGTCGTGCCGTCAGCCGAATGCCGTGGTGCCCGGCGCGGAGGCGGCCGGGTGTGGAGCCGGGACGGCGCCCGGGTGGTGTGACGAGGCTGGAGGGCCGGCCGCGGACCGGAGGGTAGGGTCCGAGACGTGCCAGCCATGCCGAGTGAGCCGGTCGATCCGGACCGGCCGGTCGATCCGGACCAGCCCGCCGGCCCGGACCTGCCCGCCACCAGCTACGCCGTGCTGGGACTGCTGTCCTTCGGCGAGGAGCTGTCCGGCTACGACCTGAAGATGTGGGCCGACTGGACGATCCGGTTCTTCTACTGGAGTCCGTCGTTCAGCCAGATCTACAGCCATCTGAAGCGGTTGGAGTCGCTCGGCTACGTCCGGTCCCGGACGGTGGAGTCGGCGTCGGCACGCGACCGCAGGCTGTACTCGATCACCGAGGCGGGGCTGGCCGTGATGCGCCGCTGGGCCGCGACCGCGCCGCTGGACCCGCCGGTGCTGAAGCACTCGCTGCTGCTGCGTGTCTGGCTCGGCCACCTCGCCGACGCGGCCCGGCTCGAACAGCTGCTGACCGAGCACCTCGACCACGTGCGGCAGCTCGCGGCCAACGCGGAGGCGCGCCGGCAGGGCGCGGCCCGCGGCGCGTGGGCGTATCCCGAGGCCGCGCTGCGCTGGGCTCACCGCTACTACGAGGCCGAGGCGGCACTGGCGGAGGCGCTGCTCGCCGACCTTCGGGACCTCGCCGACCGCCCGGTCGACCCGACCGGCCACCTGGCGGGTCCGCAAGCCGCCGAGTGAGGTTCGCCGCGTCGGTTCGAGCGGCCGCCCAGCACCCCGCGTCCTCGCCGCTTCCGCGGGCCGACCGCCGAGCACCTGCCCACCGCCCTTCTCGCGATGGCTGTTCCTAATAGGCATAGTCAGTCTGCTACCTAGCGCTTGCTTGGTCAAGACCCGCGGTACGGAAGTTCGCCCTGCTCGCCGGCCGCCGGCAGCTCCGCCCCCACGGCGGTGGCCGGCGGGACGACGGGACGGAACGGGACGGGGGACGGCCGCGTCGCGGCCGTCCCCCGTCCCGGTGCCGGGCGTGCCGTCACGCCTGCGGGCTGTACCGGCCCTCCTTCAGCAGGGTGGCCGGAATGATCGAGGTCGAGCCCGGGTCCAGCGCGACCGCGTGCGACGTGGCGGAGTAGGCGTACCGGCTCAACGCCCAGTTGCCCCTCTCCTCACCGGTGAAGCCCTCCAGCGTCCTGGCCAGCTTCTCGGCGTCGTCGATCGTTCCGGCCTTCTCGGCGGCGGCCGCCGCGACCATGATCGCGTCGTAGACGAAGAAGGTGTTCAGCGGCATGTTGATCTCGCCCTGGGCCTTCAGCGCCCGGATCATGGCGTCCATCGCGCCGGGGTTGACCTCCGGGGATCCCACGATCGCGGCGGTGAGCACCTGGACGTACACGTTCTGCGTGGCCGGCGTGCCGACCAGGCCGTCCGGCTCCCCCCGGGACAACAGCGAGGTCACCGTGGCGACCGAGTCGGCCACCACCGGGATGTCGGTCCACCCGAGCTTGAGCCGGCTCTCCAGGATGTACCCCACGGACGCACCCGCCCCCTGCATGAACAGGATGTCGGGCTTGGTCGCCCGCAACCGCTCCAGCTGGGCGGTCATGTCCAGGTCCTCGGCGGTGTACGTCTCGTCGCCGGTGAGGGTCAGGCCCGCCGACGCGATCGCCTTGCGGGTCGCCTCCGCCGTCGCCTGGCCGAAGGCGTCCTTGCCGGCCAGCATCGCGATCCTCGTCGCGTTGCGCTCCTTGAAGAACTCCACCACCCGGGCGGCCATCGAGTCGTTGGTGGGCACCACCTGGAAGAGGTACGGGAACTTCTGCGGATCGTTCAACGCCGAGGAGCCGGCCTGCTGGACCGACAGGATCTTCGCCTCGGTCAGGATCGGCGCCATCGGCAGGGCCTCGGCGCTCGTGTTGCCGGGGAGGACGAGCGCCGGCTTCGGGCCCTTGCTCAGGCGCTCGTTCAGCTTGGTCACGGCGGTGGTCGGATCACCGTTGGTCTCGATGATCTCCAGCTCGACCCTGCGCCCCAGAATCCCGCCGCGTTCGTTCAGCACCGCCACGGCGGCCTTGGCCGCCTGGGCCGCCGCCTGGGCGTTCAACGCCGCCGGCCCGGTCTGGTTCATGCCGAGCAGATGCACGATCCGGTACGGCTCGTCCGGCGACGACGACGTCTCGTCGTCCTCGGGGGTGGCGCAGGCTGCTGTGGCGGCCAACGCGGTCACGGTCAGAAGTACGCCCACTCGCTTCCACATGGCGTGGCAACCTCCGTGGCTTGAGAAGCATCGGGCCCGGTTACCAAAGCAAGCGCTTGGTTTAGTCGGGTCACAGGAGGGTATGTGCTGCTCCCGGCCACGTCAAGGACGAGCCGACCGGGATCTGGCCTGGTCGCCCCGCCATCCGGGGCGCGGGCACCGGCACGGTCGACCGGGCGACCGTCGTACGGAGACGGTCAGTGGGCGGCGGGGGTGAAGCGGTAGACCGAGAAGACGAAATCGGGGCAGACCATCTGGCAGGCGGTGCACCCGGTGCAGCCCGGGCCCAGCTCCGGATACCGGTAGCCCATCTCGTTCAGCGAGCTCGACATCGTGAGCACCCGGGGCGGGCACGCCTCGACGCACAGCTCACAGCCCTTGCACCGGTCCCTCGCGATGACCAGCGTCCCGCGGCTGGGCCGCGGCGCCCGGGGGCGTGCGGGCGGGTTCGGCACGGCACCACCGTCGTGCTCGCTCATGGTCTGTCGCCTCCGGCGGTCGCGTGGACGATCTCGAGCATCTGGGAACGGTCCGCCCGCGACGGCCGGTCCCCGGCCGGCGTCGCCGACGGCTCGGCCACGAAGATCCCCCGCCGCCGCAGTGCGCGCACCGCGTTCTCGGCCGTCATCAGGACGTGGTCGAGAGCCGCGGCGGCGGCCGCCGCGGCGTCCCCGGCGGCGATCGCCTCGTACTCCCGGCGCAGTGCGGCCCGCTCCTGGTCCATCGCGTCCTCGATGGAGAACCGGGCAGCGGTGGGCACCAGCCCGTTGAAGCTGCGCAGCAGCGCGCGCAGGTGCGGTCCGGCGTTCGACAGGTTGATCGCCTTGCGGAACTCCCGGGCGAGCCGCTCGAACTCGTCGACCCTGTCGCAGCCGGCCAGCTCCTCGACGAGCCTGCCGAGCGTCTCCCGCAGCCCGGCTCCCCCACCGCGTGCCGCCCGGCTGCTGGTGAGCGCGCTGAGCATGCCGTACAGCTCGAACGCCTCGCGGATGGTCCCCGCGTCGAAGGCGGCGACGAACGCACCGCGGTAGTGCGGCATCTCGACCAGCCCGTCGCGTTCCAGCTGCTGCAGCGCCTCCCGCACCGGAGCCCGGCTGACCCCGAGGGTCGCGGCGATCTCGTCGAGGTCGATCCGGTCGCCGCTGCGCAGCGTGCCGTCGAAGAGCAGACCGAGGATGTACTCAGCGACCGCCACGCCGGTCTTCGTCCGTGTCAGTGCCGCCACGTGATCAGCTCCCCGAGTGGATAGGCCTGCTCCATCGAGTCGCCAAGGTAACCCGGGCCGTCGGGAGCCGGCACGAACCAGCCGGTGGGACACATGGTGAGGATCTCCACCAGGCCGAAGCCGGCACCGGCCAACTGCGCCTCGAACGCGCGCCGCAACATGCGCTTCGTCTGCGCCACCGCGCCGGCGGTGGAGACCGCACCCCGCGCGACGTACGCGACGCCGCGCAGCCCGGCCACCAGGTCGGCGACCGGGATCGGGTACCCGTGCGTCTCCGGGTCGCGCCCCTGAAGGCTGGTCTTGGTGCGCTGGCCGAGCACCGTGGTCGCGGTCAACTGCCCGCCGGTGTCGCCGAACACGCCGTTGTTCAGCAGCACACACGTGATCTTCTCGCCCCGGGCGGCGGCGTGCAGCACCTCCTGCAGCCCTTCGTTGGCCATGTCGCCGTCGCCCTG
>CALGAM010000235.1 GCA_937951935.1 uncultured Micromonospora sp.
CTGACCTCCGGCGATGTGCAGGCGGCGCTGACCGGCGTGATCGAGCGGGCGCTGAGGTGACCCGCGGTCGCCCGGTGGGTCGCGACCGGGGCTCCTTCACCGCCGAGTTGGCGGCCGGCCTGCCGGCGCTGCTCCTGCTGCTGCTGGCTGGCCTGACCGCCGTCAGCGCGGTGACCACCAAGAGCCAGTGCGTGGACGCGGCGCGGGAGGCGGCTCTGGCGGCCTCCCGCGGCGCGCCCGGTGTGCCCGCCGGAACCGCCGCCGCGCCGCGCGGCGCCGAGGTCTCCGTGATCGTGCGGGGTGACCGCGTGCAGGCCACCGTGCGCGCGCCGGTCCGGGCACTCGGCGCCGGGCTACCCGGCCTGACGGTGAGTGCGACGGCGGTGGCGGCGGTGGAGCCGGGTGTGCCGGGGCCGACGCCGTGAGGGGCATCGGCGCCACCCCGGGACATGGCCCGGACCGGCCGCCCAACCGAACCGCGTCCCGGTGCTCGGTCCGTCGGAGGCCGAGGGACGGCACAGTCGGTCGGCGGCGCCCGCCACGGGGACCTCGTCGGACCCGGGGCCGTGGCTGGGGCCGCCGGCCGGAGCGGGGCAGCGCGAGCCTGTGGCTGCTGGCGGTCGGGCTGGCGCTCGTGCTGTTCAGCCTCGGTGCGGCGGCGGTTGGTGCTGCCCGGGTGGCCCGGCATCAGGCACGGGTCGCGGCGGATCTCGGCGCGCTCGCGGGGGCGGGGTACGCCGCGAGCGGCCCGGACACCGCCTGCGCCCGCGCCGTGACGCTCGCCGCCGCCAACGGTGGCCGCGTCGTGGACTGCGTCCTCGACGGGCTCGACCTCCGCCTCACCGTCGAGGTGCCGGTCGAACCCCTACCCGGCCTGCTCCGGGTCGCCAGCGCGACCGCCCGCGCGGGCCCGGTCCGGGGGTGAGGATGTCCGGCGCGGCAAAGAGCGGGCCGCGCGCGTCACCCCGACAGCGGCGGCGGGAGGGACGGCACCCGGTACGGTGGCGCGTCGCCGCTGGAGGCGGTCAACACCTGCCGCCCTCGACCGCCCGACGTACCGCCCAGGTGTTCAGCACCTGGTGAATGTTGTGCAGCGTCTGGTGGATCTGCTCCAGGCGCTCGGCCTGGGCCAGTGCCGCGTACGCCTGGGAGAGCGCGATCTGCTGGTCGACGGTGAGGTGGGCCTGGTCGATGGTGTACAGGAGCTCGACGGTCTCGGAGATGGTGTCAGCCACGACGTTCTCCTCGGGGCGGATCCGGGGAAGCGCTCCCAGCGTAACGGAATTAGACGACCTTCGATTTGTTCCTGCGAATACCGACTATCGTGATCGATGGCCTTGCGGGCCTGTCGGCGCCGCCGTCAGGTTCGCCAGCACCGCGTCCAGCACCCGTACCGCCCCCGCCTTGGCCAGCGGGCTGTTGCCGTTGCCGCACTTCGGCGACTGGACACAGGACGGGCAGCCCACCTCGCAGCCGCACTCGGCGATGGCGTCCCGGGTCGCGGTCAGCCAGGTCTCGGCCATCCCGTACGCCCGCTCGGCGAACCCGGCCCCGCCGGGGTGCCCGTCGTAGACGAAGACCGTCGGTGCCCCGGTGTCCGCGTGGTGCGCGGTGGACAGACCGCCGATGTCCCAGCGGTCGCAGGTGGCGACGAGCGGCAGCAGCCCGATGGCGGCGTGCTCGGCGGCGTGCAACGCCCCGGGCACGTCGACCGCCTCGACCCCCGCCGCGGCCAGCGCCTCCGGCGAGACGGTGAACCAGACCGCGACCGTGCGCAACTCCCGGGCCGGCAGGTCCAGCGGCCGGGTGTCCAGCACCTCGCCGGTGGCGATCCGCCGTCGCTGGTACGACACGACCTGGCTGGTCACGTCGACCTCGCCGAGAAACAGGCCCACCGGCCCGGCGTCCAGGTGGGAGCGAACCGAGACCACCGACAGCGAGGTGACATCCCGGGGATGGGTGGACCAGTCCGGCTCCTCGGCGTGCACCAGGGCACACCCGTCCTCCAGGTCCAGGTCGTCCACCAGGTACGACACCCCCTGGTGCAGGTAGACCGCACCGGGATGGACCAGGATGTGCGCCGAGCCCGGGTCCACGGTGCCGAGCAACCGTCCGGTCGCCGACTCCACCACGTCGATCGGAGAGCCGCCGGTCCCCCGCAGGTCCACCTCGGGCCGCTCGGAGTGCCGCCAGTACCACCCGGTCGGGCGCCGCCGCAGCGCGCCCGCCTCCACCAGCGCCTCCACCGCGTCCCGCGCCCCGGGCCCGAAGAGCGCCAGATCCGCCGGGGTCAGCGGAGCCTCGGCCGCCGCGCAGCACAGCTGCGGCCCCAGGACGTACGGGTTGGCGGGGTCGAGGACGGTGGCCTCGACGGGCCGGCCGAACAGCGCCTCCGGGTGGTGTACCAGGTAGGTGTCCAGCGGGTCATCCCGGGCCACCAGCACGGCGAGCGCCTCCTGCCCCGACCGCCCGGCCCGGCCGGCCTGCTGCCACAGCGACGCCCGGGTGCCGGGGTAACCACAGATCAACACCGCGTCCAGACCGACCAGGTCGACGCCGAGTTCGAGGGCGTTGGTCGACGCCAGCCCGAGTAGTTCCCCGGTCAGCAGCGCCTGCTCCAGCGCCCGTCGCTCCTCCCGCAGGTAGCCGGCCCGGTATGCGGCGACCCGGTCACCCAGGCCGGGCACGGCCTCGTCCAGCGCGCGACGGGCGGTGGTGGCGACCACCTCCGCGCCGCGCCGGGAACGGACGAAGGCGAGGGTCCGTACCCCGGCCGCCACCGCGTCGCTGAGCAGGTCGGCGGTTTCGCGCAGCGCCGACCGGCGTACGGGTGCGGCGTCCTCGGCCCCGGTCGGGTCGGCCGTGTCGTCGGCGTGCGGCCCGGCGTCGTCGGCGTGCGGCCCGGCGTCGTGGGGATCGGCCGCCGCCGGCGCTGGCAGCAGCGGCGGCTCCCAGAGCGCGAAGGTCAGGCCGCCGCGCGGCGAGGTGTCCTCGGTGACGGCGGTGACGGGCAGGCCGGTGAGGCGTTCGGCCACCGTCGCCGGATCGCCCGAGGTGGCCGAGGCGAGGACGAAGACCGGGCCGTCGGGGCTGGCCGTCGGGCCGGCGGCGGCTGTCCGCTGCTCCGGCGGGCGGCGCGCGGTCAGCGTGCCGGTCGGGCCGCGTCCGCGCGTACCGGAGTAGCGGGCCGCCTGTCGGCGCAGCCGGCGTAGCACGTGGGCCACGTGCGAGCCGAAGACCCCGCGGTACGTGTGGCACTCGTCGACCACCACGAACGCCAGCCTCCGTAGGAACGGAGCCCACCTCGCGTGGCCCGGCAGGATGCCGTGGTGCAACATGTCCGGGTTCGTGAGGACGAACCGGGAATGCTGTCGGATCCAGTCCCGCTCGGCCCGTGGGGTGTCGCCGTCGTAGCAGGCGGGCCGTATCCCGGGGAGGTCGAGTCCCGTGACGGCGCGCAACTGGTCGGCGGCGAGCGCCTTGGTCGGTGCCAGGTAGAGCACCGTCGCCCGGGGGTCGGCGAGCAGGGCGGCCAGGGCGGGTAGCTGGTAGGCGAGGGACTTGCCCGAGCCGGTCCCGGTGGCGATCACCACGTGCCGCCCGTGGTATGCGTGGTCGGCCGCCTCGGCCTGGTGCCGCCAGGGGGCGGTGACCCCCTGCCGCCCGAGTGCCGCTCGCAGCTCCGCCGGCACCCACTCCGGCCACGGCACGGTCTCGCCGGGCCGGGCGGGCAGCCGTTCGACGTGGGTGACCGGGTCGTTGCCGGGACCGCCGGTGACCCGGGCGCGTAGGTGCCACAACAGCTCGTCCGGGCTGCCGATCCCGGCCGGGGGGCGTGACCGGCCGCCACCAGGACCTGCCGATACTGTTGCGGGACGTGTCACGTCCTGCACTCTTGCACCATCGGACGGAGTCCGGACACCCGGGTGGGGGTCGGGTGGTCGGGGTCCGTCCCGCCGGGCGGGAGCACCCGGCGGCCCGAACACCGGGCCGGACCGACGACGGCCGGCCCGTCCGGGCCCGAGGGCCCGCCGAGGTGCCCTCTGCGGGGGCGACGGCGACCCGCGCCGGGCGCGGGGACCTGGCATGAGGACATGGGGACGCCGGCGCCGCCAGCGCTGCGGACCCCGCTGGGCGGTGGTTAGATGCCAGGAGCGTTCCTGACGGTCAGAGGAGGACTGATGGAGCTGTCGCTGACGACCCGCAGCATCGGCGCGCACACGGTGTTGGAGGTCGGCGGCGAGGTGGACGTCTACACCGCCACCCGGCTGCGGGAACGTCTCGTCGAGCTGATCGACGGTGGTGCACGTCGACTGGTGGTGGATCTGGGACGGGTGGATTTTCTCGATTCAACCGGTCTGGGAGTACTGATCGGGGCGCTGAAGCGGCTGCGTACCGTCAACGGCACCCTCGCACTGGTCTGCGACAAGGAGTCGCTGCTCAAGATCTTCCGGATCACCGCGCTCGACCAGGTCTTCCCGATCCATCCCACCATCGACGCCGCGACCGCCGCGGACTCCTCGGGTTCCGGTGCGTAGCGGCGACGGTCGGCGCGCGATGGCGAAGGTCACACTGTCGTTCACCCCGGCGCCGGTGCACGTCCGCACCGCCCGGCTGGTCGGGGTCGCGGTGGCCCGCCGGGCCGGCGTCGCCGAGGAGCTTCTCGACGAGGTGCGACTGGCCGTCGGTGAGGCCTGCGCGCGGGCGGTCGCCCTGCACCGGCAGTACGGGCTCGCCGACCTGGTACGGGTGGAGATGTCCGACGGGCCGGCGTACACGGTACGGGTGATCGACCGGGCCCCGGCGGAGGCGGGCCCGGACCTCACCGGGTTGCCCCCGGACAAGCTGGCCAACGAGGCGCTGACCGACGAGGCGGTGACGGTCGGCGTGGGTCTCACCCTGCTCGCCGGCGTCGTCGACGATCTTCAGGTGCGGCCGGTGGACGAGGGGGGCGGTACCGAGGTGCGGATGGCGTGGCCCGTCAAACGGTGGCCCGTCTGACGTTGCCGTTCTGTCTGATGTGTCCTGGTTGGCAGGCCGGCCCGCCGTCCCGACCGGCCTCGACCGCCACCTCTTGACGTGGGGTGATCCGGCGCACCCCGGACCCCGGTCGGGCCCGCTGTTCGAGCGCGGCGCACACGTCACCGGGATTCGACGGCTACCACAGGGACGAAGATCATCGTGACCGGCCGGGTCCTCTCTGTGACCACCAACACGACCGACGGCTAGAGTACCCGGGGTTATCTGCAAGTTCGCTGGTCGGCGCGGTGCGGTACGGGTGGACGCACCGGCCCGACCACTCGGGGCCGACCGCGAACCTGCGCGGTGTCGCTCCACGCGTGGAGTCGTCTGGCCGGTTCGTCCGCCGGCCCGGCGTGAGTGTTCGGTACAGGAGGACATAGATGTCCGAATTTCTGGCCGCTGACGGCGGCGGGCTATCCCTTGACGGTGCGAATCTGTCGTACGTCGTCGTCGCCGCGGTCATCGCGCTGGTGGCGCTCGGCTTCGCCGGCGCTCTGACCAGAGCCGTGCTGTCGTCTGACAAGGGCACCACGAAGATGCAGCAGATCGCCGGCGCGGTGCAGGAGGGCGCCTCGGCGTATCTGCTTCGCCAGTTCAGGACCCTCAGCGTGTTCGTCGTACTCGCCGTGGTCCTGCTCTTCCTGCTGCCGGTGCACGACACCGACGGCAGCGAGACGCTGGTGAAGATCGGCCGTTCTGCCTTCTTCGTGGTGGGCGCCGCCTTCAGCGCGTTCATCGGCGGTGCCGGCATGGCGTTGGCCACCCGAGCCAACCTCCGGGTCGCGGCGGCGGCGCGAAACCACGAGGGAGGCCGGGAGCGGGCGATGCAGATCGCCTTCCGCACCGGCGGCGTCGTCGGCTTCCTCACCGTCGGTCTGGGCCTGGTCGGGGCGGCCGCGGTCGTCCTCATCTTCCGCGGTGACGCGCCGACCGTGCTGGAGGGCTTCGGCTTCGGTGCCGCGCTGCTCGCGATGTTCATGCGGGTCGGCGGTGGCATCTTCACCAAGGCCGCGGACGTCGGCGCCGACCTGGTCGGCAAGGTCGAGCAGGGCATCCCGGAGGACGACCCGCGCAACGCGGCGACGATCGCCGACAACGTGGGCGACAACGTCGGCGACTGCGCCGGCATGGCCGCTGACCTGTTCGAGTCGTACGCCGTGACCCTGGTCGCGGCGCTGATCCTGGGCCGCGCGGCCTTCGGCGAGCAGGGCCTGGTCTTCCCGCTGATCGTCTCCACCATCGGCGTGCTGATCGCCATCCTCGGGGTCTTCATCACCCGGCTGCGCGCCAGCGACCGGTCCGGGCTGACCGCCATCAACCGGGCCTTCTACGCCTCGGCGGTGATCTCCGCGATCCTGGTCGCGCTGATGTCGTTCGCCTATCTGCCGGCGTCCTGGGCCGAGCTGCTCGGCGACGACTGGCGTGAGCGGCTCGGCCTGGCGGCCGACGCCGCCGAGCCGGCCGACCCGCGGATCGTCGCCATCGGCGCCGTCGTGATCGGCATCGTGCTGGCCGCCGCCATCCAGGCGCTGACCGGCTACTTCACCGAGACCAACCGGCGGCCGGTGCGGGACATCGGCAAGTCCTCGCTCACCGGACCGGCGACGGTGGTGCTCGCCGGCATCAGCGTCGGCCTGGAGTCGGCGGTGTACTCGGCCCTGGTGATCGGCGCCGGCGTCTTCGGGGCGTTCCTGCTCGGCGGCAGCTCCATCACGCTGTCCCTGTTCGCCGTCGCGCTCGCGGGCACGGGTCTGCTGACCACGGTCGGCGTCATCGTCGCCATGGACACCTTCGGCCCGATCTCCGACAACGCGCAGGGGGTCGCCGAGATGTCCGGCGACATCGACGAGCAGGGCGCGCGGACGCTCACCGAGCTCGACGCGGTGGGCAACACCACCAAGGCGATCACCAAGGGCATCGCGATCGCCACGGCGGTGCTCGCCGCCACCGCGCTGTTCGGGTCGTACACCGACACCCTGGGTGTCGCGCTCGGCGACGCCGGCTCGGACCTGTCGATCGACGAGCTGCTCAACGTCGCCAACCCGCGCAACCTGGTCGGCCTGATCGTCGGCGCCGCGGTGGTCTTCCTCTTCTCCGGGCTGGCCATCAACGCGGTCTCCCGCTCGGCGGGTGCCGTGGTGCTGGAGGTACGCCGGCAGTTCCGCGAGCTGCCCGGGATCATGGACGGCAGCCAGCGGCCGGAGTACGGCAAGGTCGTCGACATCTGCACCCGGGACGCCCAGCGGGAGCTGATGACGCCCGGTCTGCTCGCGGTCATGGCGCCGATCGCGGTCGGGTTCGGGCTCGGCGCGGGCGCGCTGGCCGCGTACCTGGCCGGGGCGATCGGCGCCGGCACCCTGATGGCGGTCTTCCTGGCCAACTCCGGTGGCGCGTGGGACAACGGCAAGAAGCTCGTCGAGGACGGTGCGTTCGGCGGCAAGGGCTCGGAGGCGCACGCGGCCACGGTGATCGGTGACACCGTCGGCGACCCGTTCAAGGACACCGCCGGTCCGGCGATCAACCCGCTGATCAAGGTGATGAACCTGGTGTCGCTGCTGATCGCACCGGCCGTGGTGGCCTGGAGCGTGGGCGAGGACAAGAACACCCCGCTGCGGATCGCGGTCGCGGTGGTCGCGGCCCTGATCGTCGTCGCCGCGGTGCTGTTCAGCAAGCGCAAGCCCGTGTCGGTGTCCGGAACGGACACCGACGGCGACGGCACGGCCAACCCCGACAAGGAGCCGGCGCCGGCCAAGGCCTGAGCCGATCGGCCCCCGCGGGGCGACGTACCGGCCCCGGTCCGACCGTGTGTCGGGCCGGGGCCGCGGTGCGTCGGCGGTCGGCCGGTGGCGTCAGCAGTTGGTGATCGTCTGACGCGCGAAGTCGGCCGGACGCCGTACGCTGCAACGCATGCGTACGCCCCGCACGGCAGCCGTCGGACGGTCCACGGCGGTCCTGTGCCTGACCGCCCTCCTGCTGCTCGGAGCCTGTGGCGGGAGGCCCACGCCACAGGCCTGGGCGGCGGCGGTCTGCTCGGCGCTGGCCCCGTGGCGGGCCGAGATCGGTACCCTGACCCGCAGCACCCAACAGCAGATGACGGCGCAGACCACTCCGGCGCAGGCACAGGAGAACCTCGTCCGCCTGTTGCGCGGCGCGGAGGCGGCGAGCGAGACCGCCCGGCGGAAGGTGGAGGCCGCCGGGGTGCCGGACACCGAGAAGGGCGAGGCGATCTCCCGAGGTTTCCTCGCGTCGCTCACCGCGTACCGGGACGCCTACGGCAGGGCCAGCGCGGCGATCGAGGGGCTCGACACCTCCCGGCCGGCCGAGTTCTACCAGGGGGTCCGGGCCGCGATCGACACTCTGAACAAGGAGTACGACGACAGTTCCCTCGACACCAGTGAACTGGACTCGGTGGAACTGCAGCAGGCCTTCGACGAGGTCCCGGAGTGCCGCTGACGGGAGGTGCCCACGTGTCGCCGACGCCGCCCGACACCCCGACGGCGCGCTCCGGCCGGCAGCTCTCCCTGTTCGGCGTCGAGGCCGCCGAGCCCACACCGGCCGACCTAGCCGGCCTCCTCGCCGGCCCCGCGGAGGTGGTCCGGATGGGGGGCACCGCCCGGGTGTCGGTGGTGGTGGACGCCGCCTGGCGGGTTCACGTGCTGGTGGCGGAGCTGAGCCGGCGCGGGCTGACCGCGAGCTGGATCGGGCGGGTGGCGGAACGGCACGGCGTGCGGACCTCATACAGCACCCGGCTGGCCCCGCTGGCCGCGGCCTGGCTGCGGGGTACGGCGAAGCGTCCCCCGCCGGGCTTCTTCCTCACCGGCCCCCGGCTGCGGCTGTGGGTGGCGGCGGCGGGCGAGCCCGAACCGGCCGGTTTCGTGCTCCGGCTCGGCGCCGACGACGAGCCCTGTTGGGAACCGGTGGGCGCGGCGCTGGCCGCGATCGGGTTGCCGGCGGTGCTGCTCGAGCCGGGTGCCGGCGGCCCGGCGTACCGGATCACCGGGCGGCGCCGGTTGGCCCGGTTGGCGGAGCTGGTCGGGGAGCGGCCCCCGGCCGCCCCGCCCGACCGCTGGCCCGGTGCGACCGGCTGAGCCCTCGGCATCCGGGGCCGCAGCCCGGTCCGTCGGCCCGTCGGGCGGTGCGGTTCACGTTCGCCCCGGTCGACCCGCGGATGGAGTCGACGTAACCTGGGGGATCGACGGCCGTCGTGCTGACGGGCAACGGTGCCGTGTTCGGGCTGTTGGTCCGGGGTCGGGTGTGCTGTGTCAGGCTAGATCCACCCGGTTGGTCCCGCGAGGATCGACCGCGGGTGTACGGTGTCGCCGTCCGGCATCACCGGGTGTCCGGGGCGTTGCACCCGGCGTCACCCGTGAGGGTGTCGGGGCGGTTCGGCGCCCGCGCAACCCCCGTGTCGGGGAGCGCGTTACGTTGGACGTCTGGCCACCGGCCGGGTGAGATCCGACGGTGGGGCCGAGGCGTGGACAACACGGTCCACGGCGCGGAGATCATGAGTGAGGGCAGGGGAGAAGTGCCGAGCAACGCCAGGGGTAGGCGTCTGGTCATCGTCGAGTCGCCGGCGAAGGCCAAGACGATCTCGGGCTATCTCGGCCCGGGGTACGTCGTGGAGGCGAGCCTGGGTCACGTTCGTGACCTGCCGCGCAGCGCCGCCGACGTGCCGCCGGAGTACAAGGGCGAGCCCTGGGCCCGGCTCGGCGTCGACGTCGACAACGGCTTCGCCGCGCTCTACGTCGTCTCGCCGGACCGCAAGCAGCAGATCGGCAAGCTGAGCAAGCTCGTCAAGGAGGTCGACGAGGTCCTCCTCGCCACCGACGAGGACCGTGAGGGCGAGGCGATCGCCTGGCACCTGGTCGAGACGCTCAAGCCGAAGGTGCCGGTCAAGCGGATGGTCTTCCACGAGATCACCCGGCAGGCCATCCAGGCGGCGGTCGCCAACCCCCGGGACATCGACCGCGACCTGGTCGACGCCCAGGAGGCCCGGCGGATCCTGGACCGGCTCTACGGCTACGAGGTCTCGCCCGTGCTGTGGAAGAAGGTCATGCCGAAGCTGTCCGCCGGGCGGGTCCAGTCCGTGGCGACCCGGATCGTCGTCCAGCGGGAGCGGCAGCGGATGGCGTTCCGTGCCGCCGAGTACTGGGACGTCCTCGCCACCCTGGCCGTCCGGGACGGCGGGGAGGGCCCCCGGACCTTCCACGCCACCCTGGTCGCCCTCGACGGGGACCGCGTCGCCACCGGCAAGGACTTCGACCCCACCACCGGCCGGGTGCGGCCCGAGGCCGGCGTGCTGCACCTTGACGCGGACGGGGCGCGGGGACTGGCCGCCCGGCTCGACGGGCGGCCTTTCACTGTCACCCGGGTCGACGAGAAGCCCTACCGGCGTCGGCCGTACGCGCCGTTCATCACCTCGACCCTCCAGCAGGAGGCGGCCCGCAAGCTGCGGTTCTCCTCGCAGCAGACGATGCGTGTCGCGCAGCGGCTGTACGAGAACGGCTACATCACCTACATGCGGACCGACTCGGTGAACCTGTCGGAGACGGCCATCGCCGCCGCCCGCCGGCAGATCGCCGAGCTGTACGGCGAGCGGAACGTGCCGCCGGAGCCGCGCCGCTACACCGGCAAGGTCAAGAACGCCCAGGAGGCGCACGAGGCGATCCGGCCGGCGGGCGACAACTTCCGCACCCCGGGTGAGGTGGCCAACGAGCTCTCCGCCGAGGAGTTCAAGCTCTACGAGCTGATCTGGCGGCGGACCATCGCGTCGCAGATGACCGACGCGGTCGGCTCCAGCGTGTCGGTGCGGATCCGGGCGGTCTCCAGCGCGGGCGAGGAGGCCGACTTCGGGGCCACCGGCAAGACCATCACCGAGCCGGGCTTCCTGCGGGCGTACGTGGAGTCCTCCGACGACGAGGACGCCGAGGCCGAGGACGCCGAGCGGCGCCTGCCGAACCTGGTCAGGGACCAGTCGCTGACCGCCGAGGAGCTGACCGCCCAGGAGCACCACACCCAGCCGCCGGCCCGCTACACCGAGGCGTCGCTGGTCAAGGCGCTGGAGGAGCTGGGCATCGGCCGGCCGTCGACGTACGCGTCGATCATGCAGACCATCCAGGACCGCGGGTACGTCTTCAAGCGCGGCCAGGCGCTGATCCCCTCCTTCCTCGCCTTCGCCGTGGTCGGGCTGCTGGAGCAGCACTACCCCCGGCTGGTCGACTACGACTTCACGGCGGCGATGGAGAACGAGCTGGACGAGATCGCCGGTGGGGAGCACCCGGCGGTCGAGTTCCTGACCTCCTTCTACTTCGGCAGCCCCAACGGTGGCGCCAAGTCGATCGCCCGGGCGGGCGGGCTGAAGAAGATGGTGACCGAGAACCTCAGCGAGATCGACGCGCGCAGCGTCAACTCGATCCCGCTCTTCACCGACGAGGAGGGGCGCGAGGTCGTGGTCCGGGTCGGCCGGTACGGGCCGTACCTGCAGCGCAGCCTGCCCGGCGCGGAGCCGGCGTCGCACGCCGAGGGGGAGGAGGGCGCCTCCGGTGACCGGGTTCCGATCCCGGACGGCATCGCCCCGGACGAGCTGACCCCGGAGAAGGTGCACGAGCTCTTCCTCAGCGGGGGCGGGGAGCGCAAGCTCGGTGAGCACCCGGAGACCGGAGAGCCGGTGGTGCTCAAGTCCGGCCGGTACGGGCCGTACGTCTCCAGCGGCGACCGGACCTCCTCGCTGCTGCGCTCGCAGTCCCCGGAGACGTTGACCATGGAGGACGCCCTGCGGCTGCTGTCGCTGCCCCGGGTGGTGGGGGTCGACCCGGAGGGCGTCGAGGTGATCGCCGCGAACGGCCGCTACGGCCCGTACGTCAAGCGGGGCAACGAGTTCCGGTCGCTGGAGTCGGAGGAGCAGCTCTTCACCATCACCCTCGACGAGGCGCTGGCGCTGCTGGCGGCGCCGAAGACCCGGCAGCGCCGGGCGGCGGCACCGCCGCTGCGGGAGCTGGGTCCGGACCCGCTGACCGAGAAGCCGCTGGTGATCAAGGACGGCCGGTTCGGGCCGTACGTCACCGACGGTGAGACGAACGTTTCCCTGCGGCGTGGCCAGACCCCGGAGACGCTGACCCTGGAGCAGGCGTCGGAGATGCTGGCCGAGAAGCGCGCCAAGGGGCCGGCACCCCGGAAGAAGGCGGCGAAGAAGGCCGCGGCGAAGAAGGCGGCCACCACCCCGGCCCCGGGCGAGGCCGAGACGGCCGCGAAGAGGACGACCGCGGCCAGGAAGGCGCCGGCGAAGAAGGCCGCGGCGAAGAAGGCCGCGGCG
>CALGAM010000236.1 GCA_937951935.1 uncultured Micromonospora sp.
CCAGCCCTGGGTGATGCGCTGGTTGCCCGGGAAGGTGAACCCGAGGGTCCAGCTCGTGATCGGGTCGCCGAGGTTCCGGATCTCCAGGTTGGCGGTGAATCCGGTGTCCCAACTATTGGTGGTGTAGGTGACCTCACAGGCGGGGGCGGCCTGGGCGACGCCGGGCGCGACCGCCACACCCCCCACCACCAGTGCGCCGGCGGCGGCCAGGGCCACGCGGCGTCTTCCTAACCTCAACTTCATTCGTGCTTCTCCTCGCGGACCAGCCGCGGCGGACCGCGGCGGGAGGCGCTTTCCGCACCGCTGCCACGGCATGTGGAAAGAACGCCAAGAATGGTGGTGGTCTGACCCGTCCCGGACCGGGGTCGGCGGACGCCGGAGGAGACGCCGGACGTGGCGGCTCCGGTCGGTGCTAGACGGGCGCCGTACCGATGTCGGATTGCCCTCGGCGGCCCGTGATCGCGTCAGTGTGGCTCCCAGCCGCGATAGTTCGACAGTGTGGCATGGGAGCGCTCCCGGCGGCAAGTGGATGTACCCGCCCCGCTACCGACAGTCCGAGTTGGCCTCTGAGCTGGGCAGAAGCCGATCAGGGCAACCACGGTGGGGTTTCCGCGGCGTTCGCCAGATGTTTCGATCTTATTTTGGGTCTTTCACAAAGCCGTGACGCCAGCTACAGTCCAACCAACGTCGATGGGAGCGCTTCCATCGATGAGAGTGCAAGTAGCGTGCATCCGCACGACCACGGGGACCGGAGAACGCCCAGCTCCGCTGGACCGTTCCCCGCTCCGTTGGCAGGCTACCCCGGCGTGGTGTAGCCGCCGACCGCTCAGCCACCGGGGCTGACGGCGGTCCAGCCCGGACTCCGCCGTCAGCCACCCCACCACCGTCGAGAGGAGGTGGAACCAGAGCCACTCGCGTGGCCCGGCTCCCGCGCGGCACGCACGACCCGGACGCCAACTCCATTCGTGCGTGTTGGTAACTCACGGTGGGGACGGGGGTTGCCCTCCCCGTCCCCACACTACCCCCGGGCAACCGGGGGGTGATCGGTCGTCGGTACCGCACCCCAGCGCCGAACCGACGGCCGATGCGTCATCTTCGGCGACCGGCCCGTCGCGACGCGACGCCCGGTCGCCTTGCTCATGGCGCACGTGGGGACGGGCAGTGGACGAGGCCCAGACCCGCCATTGCCACCCGAACAACCCATACGCAAAGGCCACGGCGAACGCTTACCCTGTCCATGGGAGCGCTCCCGCGGCGTCTGCGGAGAGCCCCACCACACGAGGAGACAGTATGTCCGTACTGACCCGGCGGCATCTGCTGAGTCGCGCCGCGTTATCCGCCCGTGCCGTCCCGGCCACCCGACTCTCGGCTGCCTCGGCCACCTCGACCGCCCCGGCGGCCACCGGCACCGGCACGGCACCCGGCGGTGGCGACACCGACGCCGAGTCCGACTCCGCCCCGGGACGGCGCACCTCGCCAGAGGACCGGCTCGGCCTCCGTTTCCCGGAGGGGTTCGGCTGGGGCGCGGCCACCTCGGCGTACCAGATCGAGGGCGCGGCCAAGGATGACGGGCGTGGCGAGTCGGTCTGGGACACCTTCAGCCACACCCCCGGCCGGGTCCGGGGCGGCGACACCGGTGACGTCGCCGCCGACCACTACCACCGCTACCTCGGCGACCTGGACCTGATGCAGGAGCTGGGGTTACGCACCTACCGCTTCTCCATCTCCTGGCCCCGGATCCAGGCCGACGGCACCGGCGCGCCGAACCAGCGGGGCCTGGACTTCTACCGGCGGCTGGTGGACGGCCTGCACCAGCGGGGCATCTCCCCGATGGCCACCCTGTTCCACTGGGACCTGCCGCAGTCGTTACAGGACGTCGGCGGCTGGGAGTCCCGGGACGTCGCCTACCGCTTCGCCGACTACGCCGAGGCGGTCTTCACCGGCCTCGGCGACGCCGTCCCGGTCTGGCTGACCATCAACGAGCCCAAGACCGTGGTCCAGAACGGCTACCTGGGCGGACACCACGCGCCGGGGCTGCGTGACCCTGCCGCCGCCTACCTCGTCGCCCACCACCTGCAGCTCGCCCACGGGCTCGCCGTGCAGGCACTTCGCGCCACCGGCAGCAGCAGCCGGATCGGCCCGGCGCTGAACCTGCACCCCTGCTACCCCGCCGACGACAGCCCGGAGGCCGCGGCGGCGACCCGGCTCTACGACGGCTACGAGAACCGGCTGTACCTCGACTCGATCTTCAAGGGCGCGTACCCGACGGACGTGCTGGAGGACCTCGGTCCCGACAGCCGGATGGTGCGGGCCATCCGCGACGGCGACCTGTCGATCATCTCGACGCCGGTGGACCTGCTCGCCGTGCACTACTACACCCCGATCTACGTCACCGCGACCGGCGGCACCGTCCGGAAGTGGCCGACCTCCGAGGCGAGCTGGCAGCAGATCTTCCCGCAGGGGATGTACGACATCCTGACCCGGGTGACCCGCGACTACGGCAGCATCCCGCTCACCATCACCGAGAACGGGCTGGCCACCCCGGACGTCCTCGCCGCCGACGGCAGTGTGGACGACCCCGCCCGGATCGTCTTCCTGCGCGACCACCTCGCCGCGGTACACCGGGCCATCTCCGAGGGCGTACCGCTGGAGAGCTACCACGTCTGGTCCCTGATGGACAACTTCGAGTGGAACGAGGGGTACGAACAGCGCTGGGGCCTGATCTACATCGACTACCCGACCCAGCGCCGGATACTGAAGCGCAGCGCCCACTGGTACCGCCGGGTGATCGCCGAGAACGCGATCTGACACGACGTACGGCCACAACGACGTGCGAACCCGGGCGTGGCGAGCACGTCCCGTGGCGAGCACACCCGAGTCTGACCCGGCAGCACGGCATCGGGGCCGAACCGTCCACCGACGCGTCGGCACGGCCGTGGGCGCAGGGGCCGGGCCCGGGTTGCGGAGGCCGGAGGTGAGCACGGGGAGCCGGTCCACGCCCACGGCGGTCCGGCTCCCCCACCGCGGCCGACCCGCCCGAACCGCATCGCCGACGCCGGGCTCACGCCACCGACGGTGCGGTCGGGCCTCCGGTCAGCGTGCCAGGGCCTGCTGCAGCTCGGCACGCAGCGCCGGGGTGAGCATCTCGCCCGCCGCCTTGGCCAGCTTCGCCATCTCGTAGCCGACCACGCCGATGTCGGCCTCCCTGTTGGCGAGCACCGCCAGGATCGAACCGTCCCGGATCTGCATGACCAGGAAGTAGCCCCGGCCCATCTCGACAACCGTCTGCTTGACGACATCCCCGTCGAACATCTCGGCAGCACCGGCGGTGATGCTGCACAGTCCGGAGGTGACCGCGGACAGCTTGTCCGCGTGGTCCCGGGGCAGATGGTCGGAGACCGCCACCAGCAGCCCGTCAGCGGAGACGACGATGGCGTGCGCCACCCCCGGTACCCGCTCGGCAAACCCGCTGACCAGCCAGTTCAGATCCTTCGCCGCTTGACTGAGCGTGCTCAATACCTACTTCTCCTCTTCGCTGCCCGCGCCCGCCGGCGCCACGGGTATGACCATCGTGTCCTCGGCCTCGGCTCGCCGGATGCCACCGTAGTACCGCGCCAGCATCCCGCCCACCTGCTCCGGATCCGGTTCCTCACGCTGTACGGGTACCCGGGGCCGGGCCGATCCGGTACTGCCCGGTAGCTGGGCCATCGGCACCCGGATCGGCAACCCCCGGGAGTTGATGCCGCCGATCACCGGCACCGCGGGCGGGCCGCCCGCGGGAACAGACGGGGGCCCGTCGGCCGCGCCGGTCCGCCCGGCCGCGGCACCCGACGCGGGACGCGGGCCCGGTCGGGACCACCAGGTGCTGGGCCGCTCCTGCTCGCCGCCGGCCGCGCCGAGCACGTCCTCCGCCCGGGTGGGATTCTCCCGCCGGACGGTCCGGCCCGCCGGACCGCCGTCGGCGTCCTTCGGTCCGGACGCCGGAGCAGACGCCGGTGCGGCCGGTGGCCGGACCGCATCCCGCCGGGCCACGGCCGTGCCGGCGGTCACCATCCGCCGCTCGGGCCCACGCTCCAGCTTCGCGGTGGGCGGCGGCGGAGCCGTCAGCAGACTGGCCGGCAGCAGCACGTGGGCGACCAGACCGCCGCGCCCGGTCGGCTCCAGCCGCACCCGCACGCCCTGCCGCGCGGCCAGGTGACTGACGACGAAGAGACCCATCCGCTCCGAGGCGGCGACGTCGGCGGCGGGCGGCTCCTCGAGAACCCCGTTCGCCTCCTGCAGCGCCTTGGGGCTCATCCCGAGACCCTCGTCGACGATGTCCAGCAGGACACCGCCGTCCGGCTGGGCCGTCGTGCGGACCTGCACCGTGGTCTCGGGCCGGGAGAACGCCGTGGCGTTCTCCAGCAGTTCGGCGAGCAGGTGGACGAGGTCGGCGACCGAGTGCCCCACGACGTAGAGCGTGTCGTCGGTGTCGTGCCGGACCCGCTGGTACTGCTCGATCTCGGCCACCGCGGCCAGGATGACCGTGGCCAGCGACACCGGCCGACTCCACCGCCTGGTCGGCTCGCTGCCGGCCAACACCAGCAGGCTGTCGTCGTTGCGCCGCATCCGGGCGGCGAGGTGGTCGAGCTTGAAGAGGTTCGCCAACTGGTCCGGGTCGCTCTCCTCCCGCTCCAGCTCGTCCAGCAACTCGAGCTGGCGGTCGACCAGCACCTGGCTGCGTCGGGCGAGGTTGACGAACATGGCGTTGACGTGCCGCCGCATGGTGGCCTGCTCCAGCGCCAGCGACACCGCGCTGCGGTGCACCGCGACGAACGCCTCCGCCACCTCGCCGATCTCGTCCGTCGACCGTACGTCAGCCGGCGGCACGTCGATCGTGGTGGTCGCCGGGTCGGCGGTGCGCAGCCGCTCCAGAGTCTCCGGCAGCTCGATCTGGGCGACCCGGAGTGCCTGGTTGCGCAGCATCCGCAGCGAACGGACGATGGAGCGGCTGATGACGACCGAGGTCAGCAACGCGGCCAGGAGCACGCCCAGGACGCCACCGGCGCTCAGCAACGTGCGCCGCAGCTGTGCGGCACTGCTGGCGTCGGCGGCGCGAATCGCGTCGTCGAGCGTGGCCGCCTCCACCTGACGCAGCAGCTCCTGCCGCTGTAGGCTCGCCGCCCACCACTCGGCCGGTTCGGGCGGGACGGCGCCGCGCGCACCGGCGGCGATCGTGCTCTCCTCCATCTTCGCCGCCGCCACGAAGGTGGGGTCGGCGGCGACGGCGGCGTAGCGCTCGATCTGCTCGTCCGTGGCCGACAGGCGGAAGCTGGCGATCTCGCCGAGCTGCCGGGTCCGCAGGTCGGCCAGCCTGACCATGGTGCCCGAGTCGAAACGGCCGGTCCGGGCCGCGGCGTAGAGCTCGCCCCGGATCCGGGAGTTGATCTCCTTGACCCAGGCGAACTCGACGTACCGCTGCACGGCGTCGGTGAGTTCGGGGCGGTCGGTTCCGGGCGACGGCTCCGCCAGCAGCACCAACAACGCCTCGATGGCGCGGTCGTACTCCGCCAGGACCGGACCCGGGGTCGTTCCGGCGGCCGGCGCCGAGGACCGGGCCTCGAGCACGTTCTTGACCGCCTCGTTGGCCCGTTCGTAGGAGATTCGCCAGGACACCGTCCCGTGACCCAGCGGGGCCGCCACCTCCCGGAAGCGGGTGATCGCCCGGTCCGAAGCGGAATAGGCCGGCTTCAACGCAGGCAGCGCCTGCCCCGGCTCGACCCCGCCGGATTTCGCACCCAGCGCGGCCAACTCGCCCGCGGTCTGGTCCCGTTCCCGCTGCAGCTCGTGAACGAGCGCGGTGATCTCCCGACCCGCCCGCACCTGGTCGGCGAACTCGTCCAACAGATCCGCCTGGTTGACCAGCGTCGCGGTCTGGATTCCGGCGACCACCAGGAAAGCCACCGAGGGAACGGCCAGTACCGCCGCGAGCTTGCTGCGCATCCGCCAGTCGCGCAGCCGGAGCCGCGAGCGGCGGCGGGGTGCGATCCGGACGTCGAGACGGCGCCGGCGGTGCCGCAACACGGCCCCGTGCGACGGGCCCGGGGCAACCGCCACCATGCCTCCTACCGTCGTCTCCACAGCGAGGTGCGCGCCAACGAGCGCCGCTCATTCAAATAAGCCCTGGTTCGGCTGTCAATGATTGAGCAGCCGGAACAGGTCACGAAGGATACTGCCAGCGATCATCTTCTGCCGTTGTCCCCGACGTACTCTCGTCCGTCCGGCCGATGGGTTCCAGACCGGTCGCCCCATCCAGACGCCCGATGGCCACCAGCGCCGCGCCCACCGCACCGATTTCCGGATTGCGGGCGTGCCACATCTCGCGGGGCGCCAGCGCGACCGCGAACGCCCGCCGCCACCACGCCGACGCGGCCACCGCACCGCCGCCGAGGGCCACCTGGACGCGTCGGTCCAGGGTGGACTCGATGGTGGCCACGACGTCAGCCACCTCGGCACAGAGTGCGGCCATCAACCCGGCCAGGATCTCCACGGCCGTCGTGTGCAGACCGAGCCCGGCCAGCACCCCCGCCCCGGCCGGAGCCGTGCCCGGGGGTCGGTCACCACCGAGCCGGGGATCCGCCCGGACGTGCCCGCCGGACGGCGGTATCCGGGCCATCGCCCGCTCCAGGTCCGGCCCCTCCGGCAGACGCAGCTCGCGCCGGCACCAGGCGTACAGGCTGCCGCCGCCGGAGAACGCCGACCCGGTGACCACGTGCTCGTGGTCCAGCCGGTACCGCCAGAGCTGGTCGGGCAGCGGAGGCAGCTGTCCGCCGGCCGGGGCGTACTGGACCAGTCGCACCGCCGCCGAGGTGCCCACCGTGACGGCGACCCGCCGGGTGTCGTAGCAGCCGCAGCCGATGTTGGAGGCGGCCCCGTCGCCGGTCGGCGCCGCCCACCGGGCCGGTCGCAGCGCCGGCCAGCGCGCGGCGAACTCCGGGCGCAGCCGCCCGCTCCAGTCCGGAGGGGCCAGCACCGGCAGCTCGCCCCGCCGAACCCCGGCCAGCGCGCACGCCTCCGCGTCCCATTCGAGGGTGCACAGATCGAGCAGGCCCGTGCCGGAGGCCTGGGAGATCGACATGACCGACTCGCCGAGCAACTGGCCGAGGAGGTACTCGACCAGACCGGCGAAGCGGACGCGGCCGGCGCCGGAGTGCTGGCGCAGCCACGGCAGGCGTACCGACCAGTAGAACCGGTGCCACCACGTCCCGGTCCGGCGGTGGAAGGCATCCGGGTCCGCCGGCCCCGGGACTCCGGACGGCGCGACGGGTCGGGTGTCCAGCCACGTCAGCACCGGCCCGCGAGGGTCGCCGTCCGGGTCGAGCGGGACCACCGAGTGCCACTGCCCCGAGGTGGCGACCAGTTCGACCCCGTCGAGGTGTCCGGCGGCGGAGAGCTCGTCGATGCACTCGACGAGGGCGGCCAGGTACGCCCGTCCGTCGATGGTGGCCGCGCCCCCCTCGCCGATCGTGAGCGGACTCCTGCGCCGGGCCAGTGCGTCCGGCAGCGGCCGGGCGCTGGCGTCCAGCACCAGGCCACGGACGGACGACGTACCCAGGTCGAGCGCGAGAATCCTCATCGGCGGAAACCGTACCCGTTCCGGACCCCGCTGATCCCGAGGTTGCGGGCCGCGGCCACGATCGATGCCGGCCGACGACGGCGCCCCGGCGCCCACCTGGTGGGAGCGGGCGGGTTCACCGGTGCCGGATCCGGTCGCCGGTGGCCTAGACTCGGCGCATGCACGCGCGACTGCACTCCTGGTGGCCCGCCACGGTGGCGGCCGACCTGCGCGCGTAGCTTCCACGCGGCCGCCCACGCGGCGGCCGCCGGCGTTCCTCCCCTGCCCCCGGCCACCGTGCCGGGCGGCCCCGAGCGAGGGGAACGACCGATGTCACCACTCCAACACCTGCTCGCCTCGGTCGCCGCCGGCGCCGACCCGGGGCCGTTCGCCCTGGTACGCCGGGAGGGCGCCGCCAGCCTGGAGGTTCTCACCGGCGCCCTGCACACCGTCGACCGGCTCGCCGACATCCCCCTGGAGCCCGGACCGGCCGGCCCGCGCACGCTCGCCGTGGTGCCGTACCGGCAGGTCACCGAGCGCGGGTTCGCCTGTGTCGACGACGGCGCCCCGCTGGAGTGTCTCGTGATCACCGGGTACGAGCGGGTCCCGCTGGCGGAGGCGCTGGCCGCGCTGCCCGATGCCACCGTGCCGGTCCGCGACGGCGGATTCGACATCTCCGACGCCGAGTACGCCGACATCGTCGACCGGGTGCTCCACGACGAGATCGGCCGGGGCGAGGGCGCCAACTTCGTGATCCACCGCTCGTACCGGGGCACCCTGACGGGTCCGCCCCTGCCGGCCGCGCTGGCCGCGCTGCGCCGGCTGCTCACCGACGAGCGGGGCGCCTACTGGACGTTCCTGGTGCACACCGGCAGCCGGACCCTGGTCGGCGCGTCGCCGGAACGCCACGTCAGCGTCGAGGACGGGCTGGTCATGATGAACCCGATCAGCGGCACGTTCCGGCATCCCGGCGGGACGGCCGACCGGGACGCGCTGCTGGAGTTCCTCGCCGACCCGAAGGAGATCGACGAGCTCTACATGGTGCTCGACGAGGAACTGAAGATGATGGCGACCGTCGCCGAGCACGGCGGCCAGGTGCTCGGGCCGTACCTGAAGGAGATGGCGCACCTGGTGCACACCGAGTACCTGCTGGCCGGGCGGGGCTCGCTGGACGTCCGGGAGGTGCTCCGGCGGACGATGTTCGCGCCCACCGTCACCGGCAGTCCGATGGAGAACGCCTGCCGGGTGATCGCCCGGCACGAGCGGCGCGGCCGCGGCTACTACTCCGGGGTGCTCGCGCTGCTGGGCGTCGACCACGCCGGCCGCCAGACCCTGGACGCCCCGATCCTGATCCGGATGGCGGAGATCTCCCCGACCGGCGCCCTGCGGGTGCAGGTCGGGGCGACCCTGGTACGGCATTCGACCGCCGCCGGCGAGGTCGCCGAGACCCACGCCAAGGCCGCCGGGGTGTTGGCCGCGCTGGGGCTGGGTCCGGCCGTGCCCGGACCGGAACCGGCCGCGGCCGGGCAGGAGGCCGCCGCGGCCACCGTGCCGGCCGAGGTCCGGCTCGCCGAGGATCCCGCGGTGCGCGCGGCCCTGGCGGCGCGGAACCACCGGCTCGCCCCGTTCTGGCTCGAACAGCGGAAGCCGACGGCCACCGTGCTGCCCTGGCTGGCCGACCGACGGGTCCTCGTCATCGACGCGGAGGACACCTTCACCGGGATGCTCGCCCACCAGTTGCGGGCGCTCGGGATGTCGGTGGACGTCCACGCCTGGACCGAGCTGACGGCCGCCCTGGATCCGACCGCCGCCGACCTGACCGTGGTCGGCCCCGGTCCGGGCGACCCGGGGAACCTGGCCGATCCGAAGATGGCCGCGCTGGACGCCGCCGTCGACCGGCTGCTCCGGGTCGGTCAGCCGACGCTCGGGGTCTGCCTCGGACACCAGATCCTCGCCGGCCGGCTCGGGCTGCCGCTGCACCGACGGGACACGCCGTACCAGGGACTGCAGCGCGACGTCGACCTGTTCGGGACGGTCCGGCGGGTCGGCTTCTACTCCAGCTACACGGCGACGTCCGACGTCGCCGAGTTCACGGGCCCGTACGGGCCGGTGCGGCTGGCCCGGGACGCCGCCGACGGCGCGGTGCACGCGCTGCGTGGCACGACGTACGCGGGTGTCCAGTTCCACCCCGAGTCGGTGCTGAGCCGCGACGGCCTCGCCGTCCTGGCCGATCTCCTCGGCTGGCTGCTTCCGACCTCGGCGGGGACGGCGGTGTCCGGGGTGGCGGCGGGTCCGACGCCGACGTCGGCGGCGTCCACGACGGATCCCGCCCGGGGGGCGTAGTCGGCGGCGTCCCGGACCGCCGGCGTCCCCGCCGGCGGTCCGGGTGGCTCGGGCGCCGTCACCCCGGGCCGCCGGTCACGGGCGGGCCGCGTCCCGGTTCGCCCAGTCGTGGATGGGCGCCAGCGCCCTCGCCAGCCCGGCGCCCCGGGGGGTCAGCGCGTAGCCGATCCGGGTGGGAGGACCGACCGCCACCCGGCGCGTCACCAGCCCCGCATCGGCGAGTTCGCGCAGGCGTTCGGTGAGCACACGCCGGGAGACTCCGGGAACGGCCCGGACGAGGTCGCGGAACCGGGCCTCGCCCCGCCCGAGCACGAGAAGCACGTCGGCGGTCCAGCGTCGGCTCAGCATCTCGAGGACCGCGGAGGTCGCCGGCGGCAGCGGATCGGACAGCTCGGTTGTTTTTTGTAACCTGGTTCTCTCTGATTCGAGCGGTTCCGGGGATCGCCCCGGCACCGGCTCCGGCCCGGGAGGCGCCGCCCGGCGCCCACCGACCGGCTCGGGTCCGCAGGCCGGCTCGGCGATCCCGGGCTTTCCGGCCGTCTCGGCGAGGAAGACGGCGATGCCGTCGAGGACCCGCCGCAGGCCGAACTCGAAGTCCTTGCCCACGGCCCACGACGCGCCCGGGGCCTGCGCGTAGAGCCGGGCCAGCCGGGGGAAGCGGCCGCTGCGCAGCAACTCGACCAGGACCGGCTCCTCCGCCGACCACCACTGTTCGGCGCTGAGTCCGCTGGCCCGCTCGGCCTCGACCTCCGTACGGACGTACAGGGCCGCGCCCTGGACGTAGTCGCTGACCATGAGGTAGATCTGGGCGGCCACCGGTGGCGCCAGCCCGTACCCGTCGATCGCCTCCAGCACCCACTCGACGGTGGCGAGCACGTTCGGGCCGAGGGGCGGCCGCCGGGTGCCGGCGACGATCGCCAGCACCCAGGGGTGACGCCGGTACATCTCCCACTCCTGGCGGGCCACGAACTCCACCCGGGCACGCCAGTCGTCCGGTCCGGGATCCGGGTAGCGGATCTCGCCGAAGACCGCCTCGACCATCAGGGCGACGAGCTCGGCCCGGCTCGGCACGTACCGGTAGAGGGACATCGCACCGGCGCCGAGGGCCCGGGCGACCCGGCGCATCGAGAGGGCGGCCAGGCCCTCGGCGTCGGCGATCCCGATCGCGGTCCGCACGATGCGGTCGAGGGTGAGGCCCGGCCCACCCCTGTGTGACTGGTCGTCCACCTGATCCCGTCCCCTGCCGGTGACGCACGGTTGCGTACGTCGTACATCGATGCGTACAGTGTACCCAGCGAACGCCGAGCCAAGCGGGAGGACGGATGCAGCCAACCGGGACCGTGACGGTCCGCCAGGCCCGCCGGCAGGACGCCCGGGAGGTCATGCTCGCACTGACCAGGGCCTGCCTCGACGAGCCCGTCCTCCGATGGGTCATCCCCGACGAGTCGGCCCGACGAGCCCGGGTCGCCGCCTGGGCCCGGTGGGCCGACGAGTGGGTCGGCGGCATGCTCGGCAGCGGCGTCCTCCTGGTGGCGGGCCGCGGGTCCGCGACGGTCGCCGGCCTGTCGCAGTGGCAGCTCGTCACGGCAGACCCCGCGCCACCGGCCCACACCCCGGCGCAGCCGGAACCACCGGCCCACCAGGCACCGGACCACGGGCCGGAACAGCCCGGGTCCGCCGCGCCACACGCCGAGGACCCCGCCCTGATCGAGCTGGTCTACGGCGAGTACGCACCCCGGATGGCACTGGTGAACGAACTGATCCACCCGCGCCGGCCACGGTCTCGGGCGTACTGGCACCTGCAGCAGATGGTCGTCGTCCCGGAGCAGCGCGGGCACGGGCTCGGCGGGGCGATGCTGCGCCACCAGCTCGACCAGGCCGACGCCGCCGGAATCGGGACGTACCTGGAGGCGAGCTCGCCTCGCAGCCAGGCGCTCTACGAGCGGCACGGGTTCCGGCCACACGGTGAGCCGATCCGGTTGCCGGACGACGGGCCCGTCCTCCAGCCCATGTGGCGGGCGGCACCGACCGGCACGTGAGGGGCCACCCACGGTCGCCCGCGCGCCGGGCAGCACGGCGGAGTCCGGGAACGTGGGAACGGCCGTCCCGACGCGGCCCCGTTACGGCACACTGGTCTCAGCCCCTCCCCACGCGCCGTCGGACCGTGAGGTAGGAAGGCTGATGATCGTTCCCGGCTCCCCGTCCCGGCACGAGGTCGCCCCGCCCGGGCACACGGCGATACGCCCGCAGTGGAGCTGCAGTTGCGGACGACGCCGCTGGCCGTGCCCGGCAGCCCGGCTGATCCTGCTCCTCACCACCGACCGGGTCAACCTGGCCCGGGCGGCGACGACGTGGGTGTACGACGCCGCCCGGGAACTGCCCGACGTCAC
>CALGAM010000237.1 GCA_937951935.1 uncultured Micromonospora sp.
GAGTACGGCCACATCCAGGAAGTCATCGTGCAGAACTTCCGGGCCAAGCCGGACACCGCGATGCGCGGCATGCCCGACGCCGAACTGCACGACCTCGCCGCCACCGTGGCGGTGGCCCGGATCCTGCTCGGGCCGGCGGCGCGGATCCAGGCGCCGCCGAACCTGATCGAGGGCGAGTACGACCTGCTGCTCCGGGCCGGGATCGACGACTGGGGCGGGGTGTCACCGGTGACCCCGGACCACGTCAACCCGGAGCGCCCGTGGCCGCACCTGGACGAACTGGCGGCCCGGACCGCCGCCGCCGGGTTCACGCTGAGTGAACGTCTCACCATCTATCCGGAGTACGTGCGCCGGGGCGAGCCCTGGCTCGACCCTCGGTTGGCGGCACACGTGGCCGCCCTGGCCGACCCGGCGACCGGGCTGGCCCGGGCCGAGGCCCGCCCGGTGGGGCGGCCGTGGCAGGAGCCGGACGACGCCTTCGTGCCGGGTGGTCGGACCGACCTGCACGCCACCATCGACACCACCGGGCGGACCGGGGACCGGCGCGGTGACTTCGACCACGTCTACGGCGACTGGGCCGAGGTGGCGGCGCGGGTGCCGGTGACGGCGCGCGGGGCCCAGCCCGCGGCTGCCGCCGCGGTGGCCCCCCAGCGGCTCGACAGCGACCTGCGCGCCGGGCTGCGGCTGGCGTCCGAGAACCCCGCGGCGCTGCTGGAACCCCGGCACGAGGCGGCCGCGCTGGCGCTCTTCGGGGCGGACGGGGCGGTCCTGGACGAGGTGTGCCGGATCGCCGACGACGTCCGTCGGGCAGCCGTCGGCGACGACGTGACGTACGTCGTCAACCGCAACATCAACTTCTCCAACGTCTGCTACGTCGGATGTCGGTTCTGCGCCTTCGCCCAGCGGGAGCGGGACGCCGACGCCTACCGGCTGTCGGTGGAGCAGGTCGCCGAACGGGCGGCGGAGGCGTGGACGGTCGGCGCGACCGAGGTGTGTATGCAGGGCGGCATCGACCCGAAGATGCCGGTGACCGCGTACGCCGACCTGGTGCGGGCGGTGAAGGCCCGGGTACCGGGCATGCACGTGCACGCGTACTCCCCGATGGAGATCGTCACCGGGGCGGCCAAGGCCGGCGTGTCGGTCCGGGACTGGCTGATCGAACTGCGCGACGCCGGCCTGGACACCATTCCCGGGACGGCGGCCGAGATTCTCGACGACGAGGTGCGCTGGGTCCTGACCAAGGGCAAACTGCCCACCGCCACCTGGGTCGAGGTGATCACCACCGCCCACGAGCTGGGGATCCGGTCCAGCTCCACGATGATGTACGGCCACGTCGACCATCCGCGGCAGTGGCTGGCGCATTTCCGGGTCCTGGCCGGGATCCAGGACCGGACCGGCGGCTTCACCGAGTTCGTGGCGTTGCCGTTCGTGCACACGAACGCGCCGATCTACCTGGCCGGTATCGCCCGACCCGGTCCCACCTGGCGGGAGAACCGGATCGTGCACGCGATGGCCCGGTTGCTGCTGCACGGCAGGATCGCCAACATCCAGTGCTCCTGGGTCAAGCTCGGCGACGAGGGCGCGGCGCAGCTGCTCCGCGGCGGCTGCAACGACCTGGGCGGGACGCTCATGGAGGAGACGATCTCCCGGATGGCGGGTTCGGATCACGGCTCGGCGCGGACGGTGGAGCAGCTCGAACGGATCGCGGCGGCAGCCGGCAGGCCGGCCCGCCGCCGGACCACGCTGTACGGACGTGTCGGCTGACCCGAGGTCGGGGACCCCGCGGACCGGGGCACCCGGGTTCGGCCGGGCGTCACGGCTCGCCACGCCGGATTTCCGAACCAACTCGCCGGGCGTGCGTTACCCGTACCGGGTCTGAATCGATAGGCCCGGGTGCGAGGCCGAGATGACTCGACACTCGTCCGGGCACGCGGTAGGGGTGACCTCACATAGCAGGTTCAGCTTGACGACGCACGTATGACACGCGTGTAATTTCAGTGGGGTTGTTCGTACGGAGCGCATCAAATCGCTACCGGGCGGACAAACACGCCTTCCGCGTGGGGGGTTGCGCCGGCGTCCACACGCCGGTGCGCGAGAAGGAGGCAACTGGATGGACGGCCGACTCGAGGTGGCCGACCTACTCGGAGACGCGCCGGAGTGGCAGGAGCGTGCGTTGTGCTCGCAGACCGACCCGGAGGCGTTCTTTCCCGAGAAGGGGGGTTCCACCCGCGAGGCGAAGCGAATCTGCTCCCGCTGTGAGGTCAAGACCGAGTGCCTGGAGTACGCGCTCGGGCATGACGAACGGTTCGGCATCTGGGGCGGGTTGTCCGAGCGCGAACGACGCAAGCTGAAGCGTCGGGTCGCCTGAGCTGGCGACGACCCGGGTGGTGGGGGCCGCCCGGGTCAGGCCAGTTCGTCGGGATCGATGCCGAGGAGATTCGCCACCTGCTCGATGATCACGTCGTGCACCAGGTCGGCGAGATCATCGCGGTCGATGGCCCGGAACTCGAGCGGCCGGCGATAGAGCACGATCCTCGGCGGCACCTCGTGTCGGCCGGGGCGACCGGGCAGGAGTCGGGCCAGCGGGACCTCCCCGTCCTCGAGGACGTCGGAGTCGTACACGTTCAGCTCCGGCGGGACGTCCTCGACCGCGAACTCGACGCCGGCCAGCTCCTTGGCGAACCGGCGTTCGAGGGTCTCCACCGTGTCCAGCACGAGATCGTCGAATATCTCGGACTTGGTCCTCGCGAGCGGCACGGTGGCCGGGACCAGGCGCCCGCGTAGGCCCCGGCCGTGCCGGTCACGGCGAGTCCGACGCCCGTTGCCCGGGCGACGGTTCTCCGGACTGGTCATCTCCACCCCCGCTTCACTCGGTGAGGGCGTGCCGCCCCGACGACAGGGTAGCCCCGGGCAGGTCGGGGTCGATCGGTGGATTCGGCCGTGTCGGAGCGGGTCGCCCGGGGTCGGGCCGGGCCCCGCCGACCGCCGCGACCGGCCGACGTGTCGCGCGGCCCGCCGGCCGCCGTCGCGTCGCGGTTCCGAACTGTGATCACACTTATCGGCGTGTCGCAGGCCCAAGCGGGGCCATGAAGCCGGTAATGGCGATACCGTGCCGCCGTGAGGTCACCACGGCGTTGCTCCCGCAACGGCTGCCCCCGACCGGCCGTCGCCACGCTGACCTATGTCTACAACGAGTCGACGGCCGTGGTCGGCCCCCTCGCCGCCTTCGCTGAGCCGCACACGTACGATCTCTGCGAGCCGCATGCCCGGAATCTGACAGCTCCGCGGGGCTGGGAGGTGGTCCGGCACGAGGGCGAGTTCGAGCCCCCGCCCCCGACCACCGACGATCTCGTGGCACTCGCCGAGGCGGTTCGCGAGGCGGCCCGCCCGGCGCCGCCCCGTCCGCCCGAAGAGGCGCAGACCGATCCGCACACCGCTCAACAGACCGGTCGGCGTGGCCACCTGCGGGTCATTCCCCCCAGCTACTGACGCCACGCGGCGGCGACGTGCCTGCCGCTCGGGCCCGCCCGCCGCTCGCGTCTCCGTGCCCGCCGTTCGGCCTCCGCCCGGCGAAGCGACACCTCCTGCCCGCGTCACCGGCAGGTTGGGCGGGGCAGCCCGGAGCCCTGCCCGGACAACCGGTGCCGCGGTGGCCGCCGTCACGGCGATACCCGTTCGTGGTTTCCGCTGCGCGCATGCCAGGATCAGCACTCGACCGAACCTGACGCGACGCCTCCGGCCAGCGGGCCGACTCGCGTTTCCACCCCGTCGGCGCGACCTGCGAGGAGCCGCCTCATGCGCACCCGTCCCCACCCCCTGACGCCTCTTCCTCGTCGTACCCTGCTGCGCGGCCTGACCGGCTCGGCGGCACTGTTGGCCACCGGCGCCCTGCTCGGCGCCTGCGGCACCAGGGGAGCCCGGCAGACCGCGGCGAGCTGCGTCAGCGAGGATCTCTCCGCCACGGAGAAGACCCTCGCCTTCTCCAACTGGCCCCAGTACCTCGACGTGGCCGAGGACAACGAGTCGAGGCGGCCGACCCTGGAGGCGTTCCAGGCCCGCACCGGCATCCAGGTGACGTACACCGAGGACATCAACGACAACAACGAGTTCTTCGGCAAGATCCAGCCCCAGCTCGCCGCCTGCGAGCCGATCGGCCGGGACATCATCGTGCTCAGCGACTGGATGGCGGCCCGGATGATCAATCTGGGCTGGGTGCAGCGCCTCGACCCGGCCCGGATGCCGAACGTCGGGCGGAACCTGCTGCCGTCGCTGCGCACCCGCGCGTACGACCGGGAGAACGTCCTGGCCATTCCGTGGCAGTGTGGCCTGGCCGGGCTGGCGTACAACGGGAAGGTGACCACGGAGGTACGCACCGTCGACGAGCTGCTCACCCGTCCCGACCTGAAGGGCCGGGTGACCGTGCTCAGCGAGATGCGCGACACGATCGGGCTGATCCTGGCGGCGAACGGGCACGACCCGGCGAACTTCACCGACGCGCAGTTCGACGAGGCGCTGGCCAAGCTGAAACGGGCCGTCGACAGCGGACAGATCCGCCGCTTCACCGGCAACGACTACGCCCCCGAGCTGGCCCGGGGCGACATCGCGGCCTGCATGGCCTGGTCCGGCGACGTGATCCAGCTCACCGCGAAGGACGAGCGGATCAGGTTCGTGGCACCGGAGTCCGGGGCGCTGCTCTACTCCGACGACATGCTGGTGCCGATCCGTGCGAGCCACCGGGCGAACGCCGAGGCGCTGATCGACTACTACTACGAGCCGGCGGTCGCCGCCCAGCTGGCGGCGTACGTCAACTACATCTGTCCGGTGCAGGGGGCCCAGGCCGAGATGGAGAAGATCGATCCGGAGTTGGCGAGGAACCCCCTGATCTTCCCGGACGAGGCGGTGCAGGCCCGGTGGACGACGTTCATGACGCTCAGCGAGGCGCAGGAGCGCGCGTACGAGTCGAAGTTCCAGCAGGTCATGGGGGGTTAGCGTGGAGGGTGCCCAGCCGGGGGCGCGGCTTCGCCTCGTTGAGCTGACCAAACGGTTCGGCGGGGTCACCGCCGTGGACCGCCTCGACCTGACCGTGCCCGCGGGGACGTTCTTCGCCCTGCTCGGACCGTCTGGCTGTGGCAAGACCACCACGCTGCGGATGGTGGCCGGGCTGGAGGAGCCGACCGCCGGCCGGATCCTCCTGGACGAGGAGGAGATCACCCGGCTGCGGCCGTACCGCCGGCCGGTGAACACGGTCTTCCAGAGTTACGCGCTCTTCCCACACCTGGACGTCTTCGAGAACGTCGCGTTCGGGCTGCGTCGGCGCGGCGTACGGGACGTGACCGGACAGGTCCGGGCGATGCTGTCGCTGGTGCAGCTCGACGGGTACGAACGGCGCCGGCCGGCCCAGCTCTCCGGCGGGCAGCAACAGCGGGTGGCGCTGGCCCGGGCCCTGGTCAACCGCCCCCGGGTGCTGCTGCTCGACGAGCCGCTCGGCGCGCTGGACCTGACCCTGCGTCGGCGGATGCAGGTCGAGCTGAAGCGGATCCAGACCGAGGTCGGGATCACCTTCGTGCACGTCACACACGACCAGGAGGAGGCGATGACCCTGGCCGACACGGTGGCGGTGATGAACAACGGCCGGATCGAGCAACTCGGCACCCCGGCCGAGCTGTACGAGTTCCCGGCGACCGCCTTCGTCGCCACCTTCCTCGGCCGGTCCAACCTGCTCTCCGGCACCGTCGTCGGCCGCGCCGGCGAGGACGTGCTGGTCGAGGCGTACGGCGAGCGTTTCTCGGTGCCGGTGGTCCGGGCCCGCAGCACCGCCGGCGCGGTGCTGCTCGGCGTGCGGCCGGAGAAGCTGCGGCTGGTCGCGACGGCCGACGAGGTGCCGGCCGGGCACCAGGCGGTGGCCGGGATCGTCACCGACGCCGCCTATCTGGGGACCAGCACCCAGTACCTGCTGCGCACCGGCTGGGGCGACGAGCTGAGCGTCTTCGCCGCCGCCGACGGCGAGACGCGACCGGTGCCGGTCGGCCAGGCGGTGGTGGCGCACTGGCATCCCCGCTACGCGTTTCTGCTCCCCGCCGGGACGTCCGGCGACGGATCGGCCGCGCCGGTCGAGGCGGCGGACGCCGTACCGGCCAACGGCGCCGGACCGCGATGACCGGCGCCCGGCGCCGCCTGCTGCCGTACCTGCTGGTCCTGCCCGGCGGGCTGTGGCTGGTGGTCTTCTTCCTGCTCCCGGCGGTGCAGCTCGGCGCGACCAGCCTCTACGACCCCGCCGGGTCGCTGACCGACGGGTACGAGATGACCTGGGCGTTCGGGAACTACCCGGACGCAATCCGGACGTACTGGGTCCACTTCGTGCGGTCGTTCTGGTACGCCGGGCTCGCCACCGCGCTCGCGCTGGTGCTCGGCTACCCCCTGGCGTACGTCATCGCGCTGCGTGCCGGACGCTGGCAGAACCTGCTGCTGGTCTGCGTGGTCGCGCCCATGTTCACCAGCTTCCTGGTCCGGACCCTGGCCTGGAAGGCCATCCTCGCCGACACCGGACCGGTGGTCGGCCTGCTGCGCGAGGTGCACCTGCTCGCACCGGACGGCCGGCTGCTCGCCTCCCCGGTCGCGGTGGTCACCAGCATCACCTACAACTACCTGCCGTTCATGGTGCTGCCGATCTACGCCAGCCTCCAGCGGCTGGACCGGCGGCTGCTGGAGGCGGCCCGCGACCTGAACGCCCGGCCCGTCCAGGTGTTCCGTACCGTCACGTTCCCGCTGTCCATGCCCGGGGTGGTCGCCGGCACGCTGCTGACCATCATCCCGGCGGCCGGGGACTACATCAGCGCCGAACTGCTCGGCACGCCGCGCGAGTACATGATCGGTAACGTCATCGACGCGGCGTTCCTGGTCCGGCTGGACTACCCGCAGGGGGCGGCGCTCTCCGTGGTCCTGCTGCTGGTGATCCTGGCGCTCACGATCGGCTATCTGCGCCGGGTCGGCGTCGAGGAGGTGGGCTGATGGGGTACCGGATCCGGCGCTGGATCGCCGACCACTGGGTGCTGGCCGTCGCCGCGCTCGTCCTCGGCTACCTGCTGCTGCCGGTGGTCGTGGTCGCCGGGCTCTCGTTCAACCGCCCGTCGAGCCGCCTGACGTACGACTTCCACGAGTTCACCCTCGACAACTGGCGGAACCCGTGCGCCGCTCCGGGCATGTGCGAGGCGGTGTGGCGCAGCGTGCAGATCGGGTTCCTCACCACGGTGATCTCGACCGTGCTCGGTACGCTGCTCGCCTTCGCCCTCGTCCGGCACGGGTTCCGGGGCCGGACGGCGGTGAACCTGCTGGTCCTGGCGCCGATGGCGACCCCGGAGGTGGTACTCGGCACCTCGCTGCTCGCCCTGCTGGTCGCCGCCAGGGTGCCGCTGGGCTTCTGGACCGTGGTGATCGCACACGTCATGTTCTGCATCTCGTTCGTGGTGATGACGGTCCGGGCCCGGCTGTCCGGGATGGACCCACGGCTGGAGGAGGCCGCGCTCGACCTCTACGCCAGCGAGTGGCAGGCGTTCCTGCGGGTGACCCTGCCGCTGGCACTGCCCGGGATCGTCGCCGCCGCCCTGCTCGCCTTCTCGCTCTCCTTCGACGACTTCGTCGTCACGAACTTCACCTCGGGTACCACCGTCACCTTCCCGATGTACGTCTGGGGCGCCAACCAGCGTGGGATCCCGCCCCAGGTCAACGTCATCGGTACCGCCATGTTCGTCGTCGCCCTGCTGCTGATGCTGGGGACGGCGTTGCGCCGGCGTCGCCCGGGGCGCCGGGCGGGTCGGGCCGGCGGCCCGCGACCCGTTCGACTCCGTGCCGCGGCCCCGGCTCCGGCCCCGGTCAGTCGATCCGGTCGGGGTCACCACGGCGG
>CALGAM010000238.1 GCA_937951935.1 uncultured Micromonospora sp.
AGAACCACCACGGGGTCTACCGGTCCCGGGACGAGGGCGTCACCTGGGATTCGATCGCCGACGGGCTGCCGAGCGACCCCTACCATCCCCGTCGTGCTCCGCGACGCGATGTGCGTCGACGACGCCACCCCGGCCGGGTGTAACTCGGCACCCGATCCGGCGAGGTCTACGCCAGCCGGGACGACGGAGACTCCTGCTCGCTGGTCGCCGCCCACCTGCCCGACGTGCTCTGCGTCCGGACCGCGCAGGTGTGACCCGTGGTCACCGTGGTCGTGCCCGCCGCACTGCGGGGGACGTGGCCGGGGCGAGCCTGCTGACCGTCGTCCACGCCGGCACCCTGCGCGCCGTCCCTGACGAGGTGGAGACGCGGTGGCCCCGGCTGGCCCGGCGCATCCGGGACGAGCGGGGTGAGCTGCGTCGCTACGTCAACGTCTACGTCGACGGCGAGAACTGCCGGCACGCGCGCGGGCTGGACACACCGGTCCGCGACGACGCCGAGATCCGGGTGATCCCCTCCGTCGCCGGCGGCTGAGCCGCACCGCCGCACCGCCGGATGCCCCTCGCCACCTGCCGCGGGTGGTGGCCGGATCGGGGCCGATCGCCCGCCGCGGCCGTCGGCGGCTCGGTCCACGGGCGGTTGTCGGCGACTCCGGGTGCGAACGGCCGCCAACCGACCTACGGTGAAGGTGCCGGAGGTGTCCCGGCGCGTAGCGGCAGCGGGACGGTTCGTCCCCGAGCGGGCGGAGGTGAGGCGGGCTGACGGTCTGACGGCCGCCGGCCGTACGTGATCCGGTCTTTCGTGGGCTCGGCGGAGCGTCGACGGCGTCTCGTTGGGGAGGCTCTCATGTCCGACTGGCGTTCGCGCGCCCTCCGTCCGGCGAAACGCGCCCTACGCCGCTCCCAGGACCGCTATCCGCAGTCGCCGCCCGAGCTGTCCATGGACCCCCGCGGCGGTGAGCAGCCGGCGGTGCCGCCGGCCGAGGAGAGCGTCGTCACCTCGGCGATCTACCGGGACGGGTACCGGCTCGACGGCCCGCCCAGCCTGTCGGAGACCTGCCGGCGGTTGCGGGAGCAACCGGGCACCATGGCCTGGATCGGCCTGTACCGGCCGACCGAGCGCCAACTGCTCACGGTAGCGGCGGAGTTCGGCCTGCACGAGCTCGCCGTCGAGGACGCCATCGTCGCGCACCAGCGTCCGAAGCTCGAACGGTACGGCGACACCCTCTTCGTGGTGCTCCGGGCCGCCCGCTACCTCGACGAGGCCGAGGAGGTCGACTTCGGCGAGGTACACGTCTTCGTCGGTGCGAACTTCGTGCTGACCGTACGGCACGGGCAGGCCCCCGACCTGACCGCCGTCCGCCAGCGGATGGAGGACGACCCGGATCTGCTCCGGCGCGGCCCCGAGGCGGTGCTCTACGCGATCCTGGACAGCGTCGTCGACGGGTACGCCCCGGTGGTCGGCGGGCTGCAGAACGACATCGACGAGATCGAGACCGAGGTCTTCGGCGGCGACCCCCGGGTCAGTCGCCGCATCTACGAGCTGTCCCGGGAGGTGATCGAGTTCCAGCGGGCGACCCGCCCGCTGCTGGACATCCTGCACGGTCTCGAGGCCGGGTTCGAGAAGTACGGGACCGACGAGGAGCTCCGGCGCTACCTCAACGACGTCACCGACCACGCCACCACGGCGGCGGAGCGGGTGAACGAGTTCCGGCAGATCCTGGCCGACATCCTCACCCTCAACGCCACACTCGTCTCGCAGGCGCAGAACGAGGAGGTCAAGCACCTCACCGAGGCGAGCTACGCCCAGAACGAGGAGATCAAGAAGATCTCCGCGTGGGCGGCGATCCTCTTCGCCCCGACCCTGATCGGGACCGTGTACGGGATGAACTTCGACCACATGCCCGAACTGCACTGGATTCTCGGTTACCCGTACGCGCTGCTGCTGATGCTGCTCGTGTGCACGGCACTCTACGTGGCCTTCAAGCGCCGCAACTGGCTGTGACCGCGCCCGGTGGTCCCCTGTCCGGGTATCCTGATCATCCGGCGGCGCGGCCGCGCGTCCGCCCCGGACGAGCACGTGTCGTACCCGGCCGGCACGCACGACCGCTGTCGAGGTGAGGTCCGCCATGGCCTGGACCGTGTTGATCCTCTCGGGCCTGTTGGAGGCGGTGTGGGCGGTCGCGCTGGACCGCAGTGCCGGTTTCAGCCGCCCGGTGCCCACCGTCGTCTTCGCCACGGCACTCGTGCTGAGCATGGTCGGCCTCGGCTACGCGCTGCGCACCATTCCCGTCGGAACCGGGTACGCGGTGTGGGTGGGGATCGGCGCCGTCGGGACCGCGCTGGTGGGCATGGTCGCGCTGGGCGAGTCGGCGAGTGTGCCACGGGTGGTCTGCCTGCTGCTGGTCGTGAGCGGCGTCGTGGGTCTGAAGGTCTTCCACTGACGGCTCTCCCCCGACCAGGCCCTCCACCGACTAAGCCCTCCACCTGCCGTGACCGGGGCCTGCGCTGACCGCCACGGCACCGGTCGAGCGCACGCCCGCGTGGGTCGGACCGTGCGGCCGGCGCCGGCGCCGCCCGTGACCCCGGGTACACCGCCGTGCGTCACGGGCGGCCGGCGGGGCGGTCTCACTCCGGGGACGTCCCCGCGGTGCCGCCCCGGGCCCAGATCGCGCTCATCTCGCTCATGGCCTGCTCCGTGATCCGCACCATCGCCATCCGCGCGCGCTCGCCGTCCCGGTGCTGGATCGCGTGGGCCACCTCGGCGTGCAGTTGCAGCGCCGCCTCGTGGGGATGGTGCGGCATCAGGTGGTAGTGGTGGCGGCCGGCCAGGACCTCCGCGACGAGCTCGTGCAGCTTGACGAACATCTCGTTGTTCGAGCCGACGAGCACCAGGCGGTGGAACTCGATGTCGAGACGGAGGAACTCGGCCTCGTCTCCGGCCGTGCCCGCCGCCCACATCTTGGCGGCGAGCCCGACCAGGTCACTGGCCAGATCCGGGGTGGCCCGCTGGGCGGCCAGCGAGGCGGCCTGCGGCTCGACCGCGGCGCGGAGCTCGGTGATGGAGCGCAGCTGGGCGATCCGGTCGGAGGAGGCGAGCCGCCACCGGATCACCTGGGGGTCGAAGACGTTCCAGTCGCCGGCGGCCCGGATCAGTGTGCCGACCCGGCGCCGGGACTCCACGAGCCCCATGGAGGCCAGCACCCGCAACACCTCCCGGACGACCGAGCGGGACACGGCGTAGTGCTCGACCAGATCGTCGATGTAGAGCACGGAACCGGGGGCGAGCTGGCCACCGCAGATGGCGGTGCCGAGCTGATCGAGCAGTCGGGCGTGGAGTCCCGACTCCATCCCGAGTCGGGCAGACACGTCCTCGGACGACGACAGGGTCATAAATAAAGCCTATCAGTGGAGACCTGCTCTTGCTTAAGTCTGGTTTATCGACTTAGCATCCGGCACTAAGCGGATGTACGGCATCCGCAGCGGCGCCCAACGGCGGGTTGGCCGCAACAGAAGGGGAGATAGACGTGTTGCGTCGATCGATAATCGGAACCTCACTGGCCGTGGTCGTCGCCCTCGGTCTGTCCGCCTGCGGCGGAGACGACAGCGGCGGGTCGGATACTCTGCGCGTCACGCTCGTCAACCACGTGTGGACCGAGAACATCAAGCGGGTTCTGCCCGAGTTCGAGCGGCAGACCGGGCTCAAGGTCGAGGTCACCCAGCTCGGCGAGGACCAGCTGTCCGACCAGTACAACGTCAAGCTGAACGCCGGCTCCAGCGACATCGACGTGATGATGTACCGCCCCCTGCAGGAGGGAAAGCTCTTCGCCAAGAACCGGTACCTGGCCGACCTGACCGACAGGGCGAAGGGGGACACGCAGTTCGACCTCGACGACTTCCAGGCCGGACCGCTGCAGGCCACCACGTACGAGGGCAAGGTCGTCGGCATCCCGATCATCACCGAGCAGGAGGTCCTGTACTACCGCAAGGACCTGCTGGAGAAGGCGGGCTACAGCGCCCCGCCGAAGACCCTCGACGAGCTCAGGGAGGCGGCGGCGAAGATCAAGGCCGAGAACCCGGGCGTGGCGGGATTCGTCGCCCGCACCGGCAAGGCGGCGGCCGTCACCCAGTTCTCCAGCTTCCTGTTCAGCTTCGGCGGTGACTTCGTCGACGCCAACGGCAAGGCCTCGGTCAACACCGAGCAGGCCAAGCAGGCGTACGCCTACTACGGCGGGCTGCTGCGCGAGTACGGTCCGGAGAACATCAGCACCGACATGAGCTGGTCGGAGGCGATGGCGATCTTCACCCAGGGCAAGGCGGCGTTCTACACCGAGGCCAACTCGCTCTACAAGAACGCCACCGACCCCGCAAAGTCGAAGGTCTCCGACACCGTCGGCTTCGCACCGTTCCCGGCCGGGCCCGCCGGCTCGAAGCCGTACAACATCCCGTCCTGGGCCCTGGCCATCAACGACGCCTCCAAGAACAAGGACAACGCCTGGAAGTTCATCCAGTGGGCGGCCGGCAAGGAGCAGGCGCTGGAGCAGCAGAAGTCGGGGGTTCCGGGTGCGCGGACCTCGGGGTGGTCGAACCCGGAGGCGATCGCGACGTACCCGAAGGACCTGGCGGACGCCATCTCGGTCAGCACCGCCAACGGCGTCGGACACGACCGGCCGCTGGTGGTGAAGGTGGCCGAGTCCCGTGAGATCGTCGGTCAGCCGATCGTGGACGCGATCACCGGCAAGGACGTCTCCGCCTCGGCGGACGCCGCCAACGAGGCCTTCCAGAAGCTGCTGGACGACGAGAAGTAGGCCCCGGTGGTGCGGGGTGGCCGGAGCCACCGGCACCCCGCGCCGCCGCCACCGGCCACGTCACCCACGACGTCGCCCCGCGCGGCCACGCCGCGACCGCACGTCCGGCGCCGGCCGCGGCCCGGACCGCCCGGCCACCGTCGGCGACCCCTGTTCCGGCCTGCCGCACCGCCTCTCACGGCCCCGCCGAATCCGGAGTTCAGATGGCAGTCAGATCCACCACCCCCACGCTCGACGGCGACCCCGCCTGGAGCCGTTGGGCGAACCACCACCGCAAGTGGCTCTTCGCCGCGCCGGCCATGACGTTCGTCGGCGCGCTGATCGTCTTCCCTCTCGCCTGGACGCTGTACCTCAGCCTCACCGACGCCGAGGGCTCGGTCCGGGCGGAGGCCGACTTCGTCGGCTTCCAGAACTACCTCGAGGTCCTCTCCGACACCGACCGGTTCTGGCCGGCGGTGGCCCGAACCGTTGCGTTCACCGGGGTTGCCCTCTTCTTCGAGGTCGTCCTCGGCATGGCGATCGCCCTGCTGCTGTGGCGCCCGTTCCGGGGCGAGCGGTGGGTGCGGGTGGCGATCCTGATGCCGCTGGTGGCGACCCCGGTCGCGGTCGGCATGATGTGGCGGCTCATCTTCGACCCCAACATCGGGGCGGCGAACCAGATCCTGGGCTGGCTCGGGATCGCTCCGCAGCCCTGGCTGGCCGGACGGCACACCGCCCTGCCGACCACCATCTTCATCGACGTCTGGCAGTGGACGCCGATGGTGGCGCTGATCCTGCTCGCCGGGCTGACCTCGCTGTCCAGCGAGCCGGACGAGGCGGCCCGGGTCGACGGCGCCAACGCGTGGCAGCGGTTCTGGCACGTCACCCTGCCGCTGCTCATGCCGACGGTGATCGTCGCGATCCTGCTGCGCGGCATCGACGCGCTGAAGACGTTCGACATCCTCTACGCCACCAAGGGTCGCGGCGGCGGCTCGTTCCACGAGGTCGAAACCCTGAACGTGTACGCCTACGGCCTGAGCTTCGACTACAACGAGTACGGCATCTCCTCCACCGTGCTCATCCTCTTCTTCCTGATCATCATCGGCTCGATGTGGCTGCTGACCTCCCGCAACAAGAAGAAGGACGCGCAGTGATGGGCCGGATCACCCCGTACAAGGTCTTCCGGGCGGTCGCGCTGGCCGTCGTGGTGGTGTCGCTGGTGGCGCCGCTGCTGTGGATGATCGCCGCCTCGTTCAAGACCAACGTCGACATCTACGACTCCAGCAAGACGTTCCGCTTCTCGCCGACCATCGCCAACTACACCAAGGTGTTGCAGCAGGCGAACTACCTCGACTTCATCGGCAACAGCCTCTGGGTCGCGTTCGCCGCCACCGCGCTGTCGCTGCTGCTCGGTGTGCCGGCGGCGTACTCGATGAGCCGCTTCAACATGCGCAGGTCGGCCCTGGTGGTGCTGATGGCCCGGGTCATCCCCGGCGTCTCGCTGCTGGTGCCCTGGTACTACGTCTTCAGCAACCTGCGGCTGGTCGGCGGCTTCACCGTGCTGATCCTCAGCCACATGTTCGTCTCGCTGCCCCTGATCGTCTACATCATGATGGGCTTCTTCGACGGCCTGCCGCTGGAGCTGGAGGAGTCCGCGCAGGTGGACGGGCTGACCCCGATCGGCGCGTTCCGGCGGATCGCGCTGCCGCTGTCCGCGCCCGGGATCGCCACCGCCGGCATCCTGTCCTTCATCTTCTCCTGGAACAACTTCATGTTCGCCCTGGTGCTCTCCGGGGCCGACACCAAGACCCTGCCGGTCGCGATCTTCGACTTCGTCGGCTACGCCAGCATCGACTGGGGTGGCCTGATGGCCGCGTCCACCGTGGTCACGCTGCCGATCATGCTGATCGCGCTCTTCGTGCAGAAGTACGTCGTCTCCGGCCTCACCGCCGGGGCCACCAAGGGGTGAGCGGGGCATGACGACGATCGCCCGGGTCGAGACCTTTCTCGTCCCGCCGCGCTGGCTGTTCGTCCGGGTCGAGACCGACGGCGGGCTCGTGGGCTGGGGCGAGGCGACCTGCGAGGGCCGCTCGGAGACCGTCCGGACCGCCATCGAGCAGCTCAGCGAACTGCTCATCGGCCGGGACGCGCTGCGGATCGAGGACCACTGGCAGGTGCTGACCAAGGGCTCGTTCTACCGGGGTGGGCCGATCCTGGCCAGCGCGGTCTCCGGAATCGACCAGGCGCTCTGGGACATCGCCGGCCGGCGCTTCGGTGCGCCGGTACACCAACTGCTCGGCGGTCCGGTCCGGGACCGGATCCGGGTCTACGGTTGGGTCGGTGGCGACGAGCCCGACGAGGTCGCCGACCACGTCGCCGAACAGGTGGCGGCGGGGCTGACCGCGGTGAAGATGAACGCCTCCGGCCGGATGAGCCGGATCGCCTCGGTCGCCGAGCTCGACGGGGTGGTCCGGCGGGTCGCCGCCGCCCGGGAGGTGCTCGGCCCGCACCGGGACGTCGCGGTCGACTTCCACGGTCGGTTCACCCTGGCCAACGCGCGCCGGGTCGCGCCGCTGCTGGAGCCGTACCGACCGTTCTTCCTCGAAGAACCGGTGGTGCCGGAGAACTCGCACCTGATCGGCGAGTTCGTGCGCAGTACCAGCATCCCGGTCTCCACCGGGGAACGGCTCTACAGTCGACAGGAGTTCCTGCCGGTGCTGCAGGCGGGCATCGCGGTCGCCCAGCCGGACCTGTCCCACGCCGGCGGCATCACCGAGGTACGCAAGATCGCCGCGCTCGCGGAGACGTACGACGTACAGTTGGCACCACACTGTCCACTGGGGCCGATCGCGCTGGCCGCCTGCCTGCAGGTCGGCTTCGCGACCCCCAACTACCTGATCCAGGAGCAGAGCATCGGCATCCACTACAACCAGGGCGCCGAGGTGCTCGACTACGTGGTGGACCGGGCGCCGCTGGCCTTCGTCGACGGGCACATCCTCCGGCTCACCGGTCCCGGCCTCGGCATCGAGATCGACGAGAACGCGGTCCGGCTGGCGGACAAGCGCGGACACCGCTGGCGGGGACCGATCTGGCGGCATCCCGACGGCTCGTTCGCCGAGTGGTGAGCCGCCGGCCCCGCGACACCATCCATCAACCCCTCCGAGAAAGGCACGCAGTGAAGATCGTCGCCGCGGACGTCATCGTGACCAGTCCGGACCGCAACTTCGTCACCCTGAAGATCACCACTGACGAGGGCATCACCGGGCTGGGCGACGGCACCCTCAACGGGCGGGAACTCTCCGTCGCGTCGTACCTGCGCGACCACGTCGCTCCGCTGCTGATCGGCCGCGACCCACACCGAATCGAGGACACCTGGCAGTTCCTCTACCGCTCGGCGTACTGGCGGCGTGGCCCGGTGACCATGGCCGCCATCGCCGCCGTCGACGTGGCGCTCTGGGACATCAAGGCCAAGGCCGCCAACATGCCGCTCTACCAGCTCCTCGGCGGGGCGTCCCGGCACGGGATCATGGCGTACGGGCACGCCTCCGGACGGGACCTCCCGGAGCTGTTCGACTCGATCCGGTACCACCTGGAGCTCGGCTTCCGGTCGATCCGGGTGCAGACCTCGGTGCCGGGCCTCCGGGCGGTCTACGGCGTCGCCGCCCAGCCGAGCGTGGACGGGAAGCGGTACGACTACGAGCCGGCGCAGCGCACCCCGCTGCCCGTGGAGGAGGACTGGGACTCCCGCGCGTACCTGCGGCACCTGCCCGGGGTCTTCGAGGCGGTCCGCAACGAGTTCGGCCCCGAGCTGCCGCTGCTGCACGACGCCCACCACCGGCTGACCCCGATCCAGGCCGCCCGGCTCGGCAAGGCCCTCGAACCGTACGACCTGTTCTGGCTGGAGGACTGCACCCCGGCCGAGAACCAGGAGGCGCTGCGGCTGGTCCGGCAGCACACCACCACCCCGCTGGCGATCGGCGAGGTCTTCAACACGGTGTGGGACTACCAGACCCTCATCCGCGAGCAGCTCATCGACTACGTCCGCTCCTCGGTCACCCACACCGGCGGGATCACCGCGATGCGCAAGCTGCTCGACTACGCGGCGCAGTACCAGATCAAGTCCGGAATGCACGGACCGACCGACGTCTCCCCGGTCGGCATGGCGGCGGCGCTCCACCTGGACCTGGCGATCCACAACTTCGGGATCCAGGAGTACATGCGGCACGGCGAGCTGACCAACGAGGTCTTCCGGCAGTCGTTCACCTTCACCGACGGCTACCTGCACCCGGGCGACCAGCCCGGACTCGGTGTCGAGCTGGACGAGGAGGCCGCCGCCCGCTTCCCGTACGTGCCGGCGTACCTGCCGTACAACCGGCTCAAGGACGGGACCGTCCATGACTGGTGACGGCACGGCCGCCGTCGCGCGCCCGACCCGGCACGTCGTGGTGATGGGGGTCTCCGGATCGGGCAAGACCACCGTCGCCCGCGGGATCGCCGCCGCGACCGGGCTCACCTTCGCCGAGGCGGACGAGTTCCACCCCGCCGACAACGTGGCGCTGATGCGAGCCGGCATCCCCCTCGACGACACCCACCGTTGGCCCTGGCTGCACGACCTGGCCGCCTGGATGGCCGACCGTGCCGCCGAGGGAACCTCGACCGTGCTGGCCTGCTCGGCGTTGCGGCGCGCCTACCGGGACGTCCTCCGGCAGGGGCCACCGAGCCTGGACTTCGTCCTGCTCCACGGCCCCGCGGGGCTGATCCGGGAGCGGATGGCCCGCCGGACCGGGCACTACATGCCGACGAGCCTGCTCGACTCGCAGCTCGCCACCCTCGAACACCCCGATCCCGACGAGCAGGTCCTCACCCTCGACGTCTCACTGACGCCCGAGGAGCTCGTGGCGGCGGCGATCGCCGGCCTCGGCCTGGCGGCGTCGGGCGGGACCACCCCGGTCACCGGAGAGACCCGTCGCGCACCCGGCCGGTGACGGTCGCGGGGCGCCGGCCCGGGTGACCGGACGCGGTCCCCCGGGCCGGTCAGCGCGGCCCGGCACGGTGTGCCGTGTGCTGCCGGTACCGCACCGGCCGCCGGTTCCGCCGCGCCGGCCGGGCGATACGCTTCGGCGCGAAGATCGGGACAGCCTGGGGAGGTGACGTGTTCGGGATCGTACGACCGTGCCGGCACCGGATGTGCGACCGGCTGCACACCGCCTGGCTCGGCCACCTGTGCGGGCTCTGCCTGACCCTGCGCGACGAGCACGGGCACCGGGCCCGGCTCACCACCAACTACGACGGACTGCTGGTCTCCGTACTCCTGGAAGCGCAGACCGCGGACCCGGTCCGGTACCGGCGGGCGCGGCCCTGCGCGCTCCGCGGCTTCCGACCGGCGACCGTGCTCTCCTCGGCCGACCCGGGCGCCCGGCTGGCCGCCGCGGTCTCGCTGGTGCTCGCCGCCGGAAAGACGCGTGACCACGTCGCCGACCGCGACGGCGCGCTCCGGGTGGCCTCGATCGCCGCGCTGGCGACCCGGACCGCCGACCGGTGGGCGACGGCGGGCGCCCGGACCGGTCAGGACCTCGGCTTCGACACGGCGGTGCTGACCGAGGCCGTGGCCCGGCAGACGACGGTCGAGGAGACGCTCGCCCCCGGCGTGTCCGTGCTGGTGGCCACCGAGCCGACCGAGACCGCGGTCGCCGCCGCCTTCGCCCACACCGCGGTCCTGGCCGGGATGCCCGGCAACGTCGCTCCTCTGGCCGAGGCCGGCCGCTTCTTCGGCCGCATCGCGCACCTGCTCGACGCGGTGGAGGACTACGCGGAGGACGCGGCCCGTGGGGCGTTCAACCCGTTGCGGGCAACGGGAACGGACCTGGCCGAGGCACGCCGGCTCTGCGACGACGCGTACCACGGGCTGCGGTTGGCCCTGGCCGACGTGGCGCTGCGGGACCGGTCGCTGGTCCGGGCGCTGTTGGACCGGGAGGTGGGATACGCCATCGACCGGACCTTCGCCCTCGCCGCCGCCCCGGCGGCGGGACCGCGGGCAGGCGACCGTCGCGGGTCCGGTGCCGGTCACGGCACGGACCCCCACACCGCGCCGCCGTCGACGCAGTCGGTGGGACCCCGGCCCGAGGGTCGCGCCGCCCGGCTGATCATCGGTGGGGCGTGTCTCCTCACCGCCTGCACCTGCGGCATCTGGCACCCCCGCTGGAGCAGCGAGCGCTCGAAGAAGTTCTGCGACCGCTGCTGGTGTACCCGCGACGCCAGCTGCGACTTCGGCTGCGACTGCTGCTGCTGAGGCCGCGCCGGATCCGCCCGCCGATCCGGGCCCCGTCCTCCCGCGCCCTGCGCGCCGGCGGACGCGGGGGGCGGTGGCCCGTGGGGGGTCAGCCCACGGTGACCGTCCCGTCGCCGGAGCGGACGCAGGCGACCGCCCGGTGCGGTGTGACCGCCGCGCCCGCCAGGCACCGCCCCAGCACGGCGTGTCCGGCGGCGTTCGGGTGCCACGACTCCTGGCAGGTCTGGAAGTACGTCACGCAGGTGTTGGCGAGCCGCTGGATGGCGATCTTGTCGTATCCGGAGAGGCTGGTTACGGGGACGCCGGTGGGACCGTTCTGGAGGCGGATCGGGGTGGCGAGGGCGCCGCTCGGGCTGCTCGCCGTCTCGCAGAGCCGGGCGCCGTCGAAGGCCCGCTGGACGTTGAGGTAGACCAGGTCCACATTGGGGAACTCGCTGCGCATCGTGCTGTGGACCGACTGCACCAGCGTGCCGAGGCCCGCGGAGAAGAGGTGTCCCGCCGCGAGGCTGGCCCGGTGCACCGGGCATCCCGCCGCGTACCGCTCGGCTCCGAGCGCCCGGAACTTGTCGCGGCTGTCGTCGCGGCCGTCCTCCTCGTGGAACGGTGCCGCGAAGTCGAGCGGCAGTGGGTTGGTGTAGTCCTGGAGCACGACCCGGTGCTGGCCGTCGGCGTCGATCTCGGCGAGCGTGGCCAGCAGCTGCCGGACCGCCGCGGTGGTCTCGGCGGTCGCCGCCGCGAGCTGGGCCGGGGTGGCGAGGTCACCGGCGGCACACGGCGCCTGCTCGACGGGGCCGTTCAGGTAGGCCCAGAACTCCCACCAGCCGGTCCAGGCGTCGGCGATGAACCGGTTGGCGCACTTGGAGGCGACGTCGCCGAAGGTGAACGAGCTGTTGTTGGAGCCGAGCCCGACCAGCACCAGGTCGATGTCGTGGGTCCGCGCCACCGCCCGGAGCTGGTCGAGCTGCGCGGACACCGCCCGGCCCCTGGCCCGGCCCGCCGAGGCGTTGACGATGTCGTACGGCTGCCCACCGGAGCAGGCGAGGTTGAACCGCGCCTGGATGCCGGGGAGGTCCGCCTGGAACAGCGAGGCGTTCGCCGAGCGATGGCAGAAGAACGCGTTGCTGTTCGGCGCGGACCAGCCGGGAAAGCTCTGCGCCGTGCCGTTGATGTCGACGACCGGCAGGTACGCCCCGGCGCCCTCACCGCTGACGACGCTGTCTCCCAGCGCGACCGCGGCGGTGGGCAGGCTCGCCGCTGCGGGTTCCCCGGTCGTACCGGTGACCGCGGCGGTGGCGCCGAGACCGAGGCTGAGCGCCAGCACGGCGGCTGACGCGGGACGACGGAATCCGAGCACCTGACGACCCCCAGGGGTGACGGATAGAAGGATCGAAGATCCTTCACGCCGGGTCATCCCACCACGCCCCCGGCCCGCCGGTCAACGGGGCGCCCCACCACGGCCGCCCGGCGGCGAGGACCGGCCGCCGGGCGAGGAGCGGCGACGTCGCGTGGCGTGTGACAGCCGTGGAGCGGGTACCGTCCGGTCAGCGTGACCGCCGCAGCCGCCGGTCACGCTCGCGCGCCGCACGGCGGGCCGCGTCGATGATCTCCGGACGGAGCAGGTTTCCGAAGCCGGCCCGGTCGAGCCGCCGGACGAGCGACTCCCGGTCGGTGCCGAGCGCGCCGGCGGTGGCGTCCAGGTTCCAGTCGTGCGCGGCGAGCCGGGAGAGCAGGTATCCCCGGCGCACCTGCGCCGCGGAGAGCCGGAACGTCTTCAGGTACGCCAGCCGCCCGGCCTCGTCGGTGATCGTCTCGCCGATGTGGTTCTCCTGCCGCGGATCGAAGTCGGGCAGGAACCGGGCAAGGGTGAACCGACCCATCCGGTACACCGGCGTGCTGGTCGTCGGTCGCGCGCCGAACAGGCCCTCGGCCATGCTCAGGGCGAACGCCGACCAGGCGGCCCGGATCCGGGCGGCCTCGGCCCGCAGGTCCGCGACGCGGGTCACCCGCTCGGCGTCGATCTCGACGTGGAACTCGGCCACCGCCGGGTACAGGTGGGCGTGGTGGTACACCAACTCGCCGAAGAGGTCCAGCAGCAGCGTCGGGTGCAGGACCCGGTAGTCGTCGGGATGCGGCACGACGAGAGCCGCGGCGAGCGCGTCGGCGACATAGAGCAGCATGCCGCACTGTCCCGGATGGATCTCGAAGACCCGCAGCGCGTCCGCCAGTCCGGCGACCTCGGCGCCGGTGTACGCCTGCCCGGCCCACGGCGAGAGGCCTCGGTTCACGGCCCGCCGGTTCCACTCCTCCCAGACGACCGACGGTCCGCCACAGTGGAGGGCGAGGTAACCCTCCAGGGCCAGGTGCAGCGGCAGGAAGCGCAGCCGGTTCCGCTCCTTTCGGCGGGTCGTCCGACGCGGAAGGTGCAGCCCGACGCCGGCGGGTCGGCCCCGGGCCGGGTCGGTCAGCTGGGTGCCGTACGCCGCGACCGGGCCGCCGTCGGAGGTCCAGCTGGCCACGAAGGCGTGCGGGACGTACGCGACGTGGCCGGTCCGGGGGCCGGGCACCGCCACGGTCGGGTCGTCCGGGTCGTGCAGCCGGGCGTGCAGGCGGAGATCGGTGATGGGAGCGTCGCGCAGCAGCGGCACCAGTCGGACGGCGCCCCAGCGCTGACCCGGTCCGGCGGTCAGCCCGGTGAGGTTCCACCCGTCCCACGTCACGGCCCTCACCGCGGCGCCTCCGGGTACGGCACGCCCACCTCGGTGCCCACCGCCTCCCCGACCACGGCCGGGGTGTCCCCCACCACGCCGCCGGCGTCCCCCACGGCGGGGGCGGCCCGTACCGCCGACCCGTCGCCGCTCGGCGGCCCGCCGGCGGAGGCGGCATCGGCCAGGAACCGGTCGACCCGGTCGTCGAGGTCGCGGCGCAGCTCGGCGAGGGTGGCGCTGCCGGTGGCGAACCGGGCCAGCTCGACGAGCGTGGCGAGATCCTCGGCGTCGCGCACGCCGACCGTGGGCACGTCGGGGGCGAGCCGACGTACCTGGAAGGTGTCGCTGTCGTACACCGGGTTGAGGTGCACCACCGAGGTCCGTCGGTCGGGGTCCAGACGCGCGAACCACACCCGCAGCACCTCGGCCGCCAACCCGGGCGGATCGTTGTCCCAGCCGTCGGAGACGACGACGAGCCGGTCGGGACGTCGTTCGAGCCCGTCGAGAATCCGCTCGCCGAGCCCGGTCGGACCGGTCGGCCGGACCAGCAGCGGGTCGCCGTGATGGGCCAGCCAGAGCCCGGTGTAGTCCGCGGCGAGGACCTCCAGCAGGTAGTGGGCCGCCAGCGCCACCGCGAGTGGTCGCTGTCGCTTGGCCGACGAGCCGGAGGCCGAGTAGCTGTCGTCGAGGACCGCGACCACCCTGCCCCAGCTTCCCGCCCGCCGGCCCGCGGCCCTTCGGGCGGAGGTCCGCAGCGCCTCGGTGAGGGCGGCGCGTCGGCGTACGCGCTCGGCGCGGGGCAGGGACAGGACGTAGAGCGCGAGCCGGGTCAACGGCGTCCGGCCCAGGTCGACGGTCACGACGTCCTCGACGTCGAGTCGGCGGGCCGACTCCTGCAGCCGCAGCCGCTCGGCCCGGGTCAGCTGCGGGGTGTGCCGGGTCAGCAGCCGGGCCCGGTCGATGCCGTGCAGGGTGGCGAGCCCCTCGGCCACCGTGTACGGCAGGGCGGCAAGCGCCCGCTGGTCGTGGTGCGCCCGACGCCACCGCTCCAGGATCTCCGTCTCGTACCGCCCGGGACGGCGCCAATCGAACAGGAAGGTACCGATCTCGCCGGGCAGCGACAGGTGCGCGTGCCGGGCCGCGACGGACAGCGACCGGCGATACTTGACCGCGTCGAACGGCAGGTCGGGCCGACCGGCCACCCAGTCCCGGATGATCGCCCGGGTCCGCCGGTTGTTCACACCCAACCTGCGCAGTTCACGGAACACCCGGTAGACCCGCTGCGGCGGCAGCAACCGCAGGCGCGCCGCGATCAGGCGCCCCTCCCTGGCCCGCTGTGCCGGACTGGCCAGGCGCGCGGTGCGGAGCAGGTTCGTCACCACCAGCGCGGCGTTGAAGTGGTTGATCTCCAGTGCGAGTGTGGCCGCGTAGAGGTCGCGGTAGTTGCCGAGCACGTACTCGTGCAGGAAGGCCAGCGACAGGCGCTGTTGGGCGGCGTCGGCCCGGAACTCGTGCTGACCGGTCGACGCGATGGCCGCGTTGACGAACATGACGAGGTCCTCGCAGGCGACCTGGTCCGACCGCGACATACGTCCGTCCCTCCCTCGGCCGTCCGTTCTCGGCGCCGCGTCCGGGTGCCGGCCGGGGAGTGTGGGCACGAACAACGAAGCATCGCTGCACAGGCGGGTTCCGGAAGTCGCGCCGGAGTCCCGCGGCCGGCCGGGTCACCATAGCCGCGCCGTCCGCCCGCGGGCCAGGAGGTTTCCGGCCGTGTGACACGGTCCGGAGACCGCGGGCCGCCACCGGGGCGGACGGCGTACCGGGTCACCGCGCCCACGCTGCCGGCCCCGTCACAGGGAGATGTCGATCGTCGCGGAACCCGGTCGGTCGAGCCGGACCGTCGCCGTCCGCCCGGCGGCGCTGACCTCGTACTCGCCGAGGAAGCCGGAGAAGCGGACCCGTCCGTCCGCGTCCGTGCGCAGGGTCGTCGGCGCCATCCACCAGTCACCCTTGATCAGCGAGTGCAGCGCCGTGTACGACGGCTTCAGGCTGCCGTCGGCCCGGACGAGTCCCCCCGGCGCGCCGAGCCAGCCGCCGTCGGCGATTCCCCAGTAGGTGATCGCCTGGACCGACGGATGCGACAGCAGGGTCCGGTAGTGCCGCACGATCTCGTCCGCCTGCCGCTCCTCCCCCTCCGGTGTGCTGGGCCACCGCGTCACCTGGTAGTCGTTCAGGTCGACGATCTCGGGTGGCATGAGGTCGCCGGAGACGAGGGTGGTCTCGGTGAAGTGGATCGGCAGCCCGTACCGGGAGAAGCGGTCGAGGATGGCGAGGGTCTTCTCCTCACCCCAGTACCCCTGGTGCATGTGGCTCTGCAG
>CALGAM010000239.1 GCA_937951935.1 uncultured Micromonospora sp.
CTGGTGCGGCAGAAGCTGCCCGTGGTCATCGTGGTCGGCAACAACGGCATCTGGGGGTTGGAGAAGCACCCGATGCGCGCCATGTACGGCTACGACGTCGCCGCGGACCTGCAGCCGGGGCTGCGGTACGACCAGGTGGTCTCCGCACTCGGTGGGGCCGGTGAGACGGTGACGAAGCCGGCCGAGCTGGGCCCGGCGCTCGAACGGGCCTTCGACGCCGGGGTGCCGTACCTGGTCAACGTCCTGACCGACCCGGCCGACGCCTACCCGCGCTCCTCCACCCTGGCCTGACCGCCCGCCGCCGGCCCGACGGGCGTGCCGGCGCCGTGGCCCGGCCCGATCCCGCCGACGCCGCGGCGGGCGGCACGAGACCACGACCGCTCGCCGGGGGCTCAACCGGCGGGCGAGATGGTGATGTCGCTGACCGACAACGGGGGTGTCCCGGCCCGGTCCGGTGACGGCGCGACGCGGGCGGACCGGGCCCGTGGCGGGCCGGCGGCGACAAGCGGCAGCAGCAGGACCCCGAGGACGAGCGGGGCGGCCATGTAGCGGGCGGCCTGGGCGTTGTTCACCACCAGCACGGAGAGCTGGTTGCCCAGGCTCAGCCCGGCGAGGGCGAGCAGCGCCCGTTCCCGGCGCCGCCAGGCCACCAGCCCCACGACCAGGTACGCCAGGTAGGCCCAGGTCGCACCCCGCCAGAACAACCACTCCGGTTCGCCGGCCCGGCGGGTCAGCGTCTCCGCCAGCCGGGCCACCGGTTCGCCGAGCGGCTCGCTGGCCGCGACGGCCCGCACCCGGTCGTCCCGGAACCGCGGATCGCGGTCGAGGTAGATCGGCAGGGCCCAGGCGGTCGGGGTGCGGCTGAGCACCCCGGCCGCGGTGGGGCGCCAGGCGATCGAGGCCCGACACCACCGTGCCGCGAGGACCGTCGCCGGGGCGCGGCGGACCAGACGCCACCAGGCGGCGAGCAGGTCGCCCCGCCGCGCCGCCGCCGCCCGGCGGTCGAAGTCGGCATGGTGGACGGTGGGGTCGACGGTGTAGCAGTTCGCCGAGGTGCGCCAGTGGGCCAGTGGGGCCACCGCCGCCAACAGTGCCGCGTCCTCGGCCGGGAAGCCCTGCGGGTCGGCGGCGTATCCGACCGCGAGGTCGGCGAAGACGGTCTCGTACGCCACGATCACGTCGTCGTCCCGGACCCCGGCCGCGGGCGGCAGGACCCAGTTGGTCAGCAGGCCGACCGTCACCGCCACCACCCCGACCGACAGCACCCGCGGCGCGGTCCCGCGGACCACCAGCGCGACGACCCCGGTGACGACCGCCGCGACCAGGAACCCGTTCTGCCGGAGGAGGCAGAGCAGGGTCAGTTCGACGAGGACGGCGGCGAGCAGCACCCCGGGAAACGGCGGGTGCGCGCCGGCCCGACGCCACCGGACCAGCCGGGCCAGCGTCCCGAGCAGGAAGACGTGGCAGATGACGTACGGCACGTCCTTCCAGACACAGACCACGAAGGCGCCGACCGGCGGCAGGGAGACGACCGCGACGGCGGCCGCGGCCCAGGCCCAGGCCGGGCCGCCGAGCCGCCGCAGCCCGGTGGCGGCGTACGTCACCCCGACGGCCAGCGTGCAGGCCTGGGCCAGGGTCAGCGCCCCGACCCCGCCGGTGAGCCGGATCGACAGCCAGACCAGCCCCGTGTAGGCGAGCGGGTGGTGGCTGTTCCAGTGCCCGGTGGTCGCCTGCCAGACGTGGTCGAGCGAGTCGGGGCTGAACAGTCCGGGACGGCGTGCGGCCCACCAGAAGAACAGCACGCCCTGGGTCAGGACGAACGTGGTGACGCCGAACGGCGGGCCCGGACGGCGGTGACGTCGACCCGGATGGTCCGCCGGGTCGGTGTGGCTGTCCGGGACCCCGGCCCGGTTCCCCGGTGCCTCGGCCGGGCGGACCGGACCGGCGACCACCTCGTGTGCCATCGCACCCCTCTTCCTCGCTTCCCCGGCGTGCGAGGGCAGGCAGCACGCCGGGCGGCGCTACGAGGGGTCGGCCGCGGGGTCATGGTATGGCGGCGGACCGGCGACGGCCGGCGGAATGTCCGACTCCCGCCTGAACTTGCCCTGTCGGCGCACCGCCGGTCGGCCCTGACTCAGCTCTCCGGCCTGTCCGGTTTGCGGGGTGGCTCACCCGCCTCGCGGCGCCGCAGCTCCTCCTCACGGCGTCGCAGGTCCTGTTCCCACCGTTCGAGCATCTCCCGCTCCCGCTGCCTCCGCTGCTCGTCCAGGGAGCGCAGGAACTCGGGGTCGTCGTCCGGGGCGAGGGGCCGACGGTTCCGCTGGACGCCGCCCACCGGCGTACCGGTGGCGGGGAGCGGCCGTCCGGCCACGAACCAGGCGATCGAACCGACGAGGGGGAAGAAGAGGATGATCAGCACCCAGACGATCCGGGGCAGCGCCCGGATCTCGTCCTCCTCGGCGGAGAGGCAGCTGATCAGGGCGATCACGGCCAGGATGAGTTGTCCGATGGCGAGGAGCGCGTAGAGGCGGACCATGTGGCCATGATGACGTACCCGGTCTGCTCAGCGCATCGGCGTCAGGACCAGCAGCACGCCGAGTCCGGCGATGCCGGCGGAGACCAGGGCGGCCAGCGGGAGGGCGAGTCGGCGGGTGCCGGAGGCGCCGCGGCCGTACCGGGGCGACGCCTCGTACCACGGGAAGGTCACCACCAGGATGGCGAGCCAGCCGACCGCGACCAGCCCGGCGCACACCATGCCGACGGCGCCCCGGGTCAGCGCGAGTCGGACGGCGAGCACCGCCACCACGCTGACCGCGAGGACGGTGCGCCGCCACGCCAGGCGGGTGCGTTCCCGGGCCAGGCCGGTGTCCCACCCCGGCCGCTGTCGCCCACCGGCCCGACCGGTCACGGCTGTCGCACCGCCTGCGTCAGCACCGCCGCCACGAGCAGGGCGGCGCCGAGCCCGACGGCCAGGGAGAGCAGCGCCGGGAAGCGGGAGGCGGGCAGCTCCTGGTTGAGCCGGATGGCACGTTCGGTCCGGGTCCAGTGGTGCACCGCGTGGACCGCCACCGTCCCGCCGAGCACCAGCAGTGCGATGGCGAGCGCCTCACGCAGGTACGTGACCGGCAGCGCGGGCAGGAGCTGGGCGACGGCGAGCCCACCGCCGACCAGCGCCAGCCCGGTACGCAGCCAGGCCAGGAAGGTGCGTTCGTTGGCGAGCGAGAACCGGTAGTCCGGGGTCTCGCCGACGTCGCGGAGTTCCCGTGGGGAGAACCACCGTCTGATCGCCTCGAACACGATCACGATTATCCGGAGGGCGTGGTCGTAGCCTGGTCAGATGACAGATCTCGACGCCGTCGTGCTCCGTGCCGCCTACGACGCCCACCTGCGGGCCCGCCCTCCGGAACCGCTTCCGCAGGGCGTGACGGTGGAGTGGGACGGCCCACTGCTGCGGGTTCGCGGGCTCGACCGGGACGGTCTCCTCACGTACCGGGACCTGGGCGGGCTGCGGGGTGCGGAGCTGGACGAGCTGATCGCCCGGCAACGGGACCACTTCGCCGCGCGGGGCGAGCGGGTGGAGTGGAAGCTGCGCGGCCACGACGAGCCCGCCGACCTGCCCGAGCGGTTGCGGGCCGCCGGCTTCGAGCCGGGGGAGCAGGAAACGGTCATGATCGGGCCGGTCGCGCCGCTGGCGGCCACGCTTCCGGTCCCGCCCGAGGGCGTACGGCTGCGCGAGGTGACCGCCCGGGCGGACCTGGACCGGATCGGCGAGCTGATGTCGGTGGTCTGGGGTGGCGAGGGCGGCTGGCTGGCGGACTCGCTGGCCCGGGAGATCGCCGCCGGCGCCGCCTCGGACCAGCCGCCGCTCACCGTCGTGGTCGCCGAGACCGGCGGGGACGAGCTGGTGGGTGCCGCCTGGGTGCGTTACGTGGCCGGGACCCCGTTCGCCACCCTGTGGGGCGGATCGATCCTGCCGGGGTGGCGCCGCCGGGGCGTCTACCGGGCACTGGTCGCCTACCGGGCCCGGCTGGCCGAGGTCCGCGGCTTCACGCTGCTGCAGGTGGACGCCTCCGACGACAGCCGGCCGATCCTGCAACGGCTCGGGTTCGTCCCGGTCACCACCACGACCCCGTACGTCTACACTCCCAAGCCGTGACACAGCCGCTCACCGAGGAGGAGCGGGCGGTTCTGAAGCGGGCCGCCTTCGGTGCGGTCTTCCTGGTGTCCAACGCCGAGCCCGGCGCGTTCTCGATGATCAAGGAGAGCATCGCCGCGTCGAACGTCTTCGCCGGCACCACCGGACTGGTCCGGGAGTCGCTGACCACGGGCGCCCTGCCGCGGTTCGCGGAGGGGACCGACGTACCGGCGGCGGTGTTGCCCGAGCTGCGGCACGCCATGGCGGTGCTGCGGGCCAAGGCGCCGGACGAGGCGGCCCGGTACCGCTCGGCGGTGCTCGACGCCGCCGAGGAGGTGGCACGGGCGCACGACGGGATCAGCCCGAACGAGGCGGCGATGATCGAGAGCATCCGGACCGCCCTCGACGCCGCCGACTGACCGTGGCTTCTCGCGCCGTCACCCGGTGGCGTCCCTCTCGCGCCGTCACCTGACCAGCCTGCGACGCCGTCGGGGCCTGTCGGGGTGGCCTTTCCGGCGTCGCCTCCGGCTGGGAGTCGCCCGGCCGAATCTGGCGTCCGGCCGATACCTGGTGCCCGCCCGTCCGCCCGTCCGGTGTCGGATCAGGGCGCCTCGGTCACGTCCTTTTCATTCGTTTTCGTCCTGGTCGGCGGCGTCGTGTTGGCGGGTGCCGTCGTGACCTGGCTCACCATCGCGGCTCCGGAGCCGTATGCTACTTGCGGGTAACATAGCGGTGCGGGACCTCGTCCCCTGGTCCGGTGGCTGGTGTCGGTACAGGCTGATTGAACGTTAAGGTGACCGGAAGCCCGGACCGACCGGGTGGGCGGCATCGCAGGCGGCGGGATCGCCATCAACAGAAGGGGTCGTCGAAGCGCGATGAAGATCGTGGTGTTGGTCAAGCAGGTGCCGGATTCGAGTACGGATCGTGTGTTG
>CALGAM010000240.1 GCA_937951935.1 uncultured Micromonospora sp.
CTGTGAAGAGCACCGTCGAGACTCTGAGCCCGACGCGCGTGCGGCTCGCCATCGAGGTGCCGTTCGTCGAGCTCGAGCCGAGCCTCAAGAAGGCGTACCGGACGATCGCCCAGCAGGTCAACGTGCCCGGCTTCCGGCGCGGCAGGGTGCCGGCCGCCGTCATCGACCAGCGGATCGGCCGTGGCGCGGTGCTCAACGAGGCCGTCCAGGAGGCCATTCCGGAGAAGTTTCTGGCCGCGGTCCGCGAGCACGACGTCAAGACCCTGGGCCGCCCCGAGGTGGAGATCACCGAGTTCAGCGACGGCGACTCCCTGAAGTTCACCGCCGAGATCGACGTTCGCCCGCAGATCACGGTCCCCGACCTCGCCACGGTCGAGGTGACCGTCGACGAGCTGCAGGTCGGCGACAGCGAGATCGACACCCAGGTGAGCAACCTCCGGAACCGGTTCGCCACGCTGAAGACGGTTCAGCGGCCCGCCCAGGAGGGCGACTACGTGCAGATCGACCTGGAGGCCACCGTCGACGGCAAGCCGGTGCCGGGCGGCTCGGCCACCAACATCTCGCACGAGGTCGGCAGCAAGCAGCTGCTGCCCGGGTTGGACGAGGTGCTGGTCGGGCTGTCCGCCGGGGAGTCGAAGACCTTCGTCACCCAGCTCGTCGGTGGTGAGTTCGCCGGCCAGGACGCCGACGTCTCGGTGACGGTCCGCACCGTCAAGGAGAAGGAACTTCCCGAGCTGAACGACGAGTTCGCCCAGCTCGCGAGCGAGTTCGACACTCTTGAGGAGCTTCGCGACGACATCCGGCAGCGGATCACCCGGACCAAGCGGGTGGAGCAGATCTACGCGGCCCGGGACAAGGCCCTGGAGCAGCTCGTCGCGGCGGCCGAGGTACCGGCCCCCGAGGGGGTCGTCCGGGACGAGGTCGCACACCGTAAGCAGGCGATGGTCGACCAGCTGGAGCGGATGGGCGCCTCGCTGGAGGAGTACCTCTCCGCGGAGAACAAGACCGAGGAGCAGATCGACGCCGAGCTGACCGAGGCCGCGACCCAGGGTGTCAAGATCCAGCTGCTGCTGGACGCCTACGCCGACGCCGAGCAGGTGCAGGTCAGCGACGACGAGTTCGGCCGCGAGATCATCCACCGGGCCCAGCACGCCGGCATGCCACCGCAGAAGTACTACGACCAGCTGGTGCGCGCCGGTACCGCGGCCGCCGTCTACGGCGATGTCCGCCGGGGCAAGGCACTGGCGCTGATCATGGAACGGATCAAGATCACGGATTCGGCGGGTAACCCGGTCAGCCTGGACGAGATCCGTACGGCGACGGCGACCGACGGCCACGAGCACGAGCACGAGCACTGATGTCCCGGTCGGTTGGGCTCGACGGCTGGCGGCCGACCCGCATCCGGCCCGCCGAGCCCTCCGGCGTACGCCGCCTGGGCGACTGCGCTGAGAGCGAACAGGAGCCGGACAGGTGCGTGACGACCCTCGTCAGCGGTTAGTGTCGGGCCTAGGACGGCACAGAGAGCGAAGGGCTGCCATGACTGGTTCAGACTTCTCGGCTTTACCCAGGCGGGTCCTCGAAGCCCGCATCGGGGACACCTTCGGTGGCAACCTTGACGATGCGGTCTACAACCGTCTGCTCAAGGAGCGGATCATCTTCCTGGGCAGCGAGGTGACCGACCAGGTCGCCAACCGCATCTGCGCGCAGCTGCTGCTGCTCGCCGCGGAGGACCCCGAACGTGACATCAACCTGTGGATCAACTCGCCGGGTGGGTCGGTCTACTCGGGCATGGCGATCTACGACACGATGCAGTTCATCGACAACGACGTCTCGACCGTGGCACTGGGCATGGCAGCCTCCATGGGCCAGCTGCTGCTCTGCGCCGGCACCAAGGGCAAGCGGTACGCGCTGCCCCACGCCCGGATCATGATGCACCAGCCCTCCGGCGGTATGGGCGGTACCGCGTCCGACATCGCCATCCAGGCCGAGCAGATGCTCTACACCAAGCGGATGTTCCAGGAGCGGGTGGCCTTCCACACGGGTCAGACCCAGGAGCAGATCGAGGCTGACTCGGACCGTGACCGGTGGTTCACCGCCCAGGAGGCCCTCGACTACGGCTTCATCGACAAGGTGATCTCCGGGGCCGCCCAGGTTCCGGAAGGCGCCGGGACCCTGAGCTGAGGAGCTTGACGATGATCGATCACAGCCTGCCGTCGTCCGGCTTCCAGCCGGTGCACAACCGGTACGTCCTTCCCTCCTTCGTGGAGCGCACGTCGTACGGCGTCAAGGAGTCCAACCCGTACAACAAGCTCTTCGAGGACCGGATCATCTTCCTCGGCGTCCAGGTGGACGACGCGTCGGCCAACGACGTGATGGCCCAGCTGCTGACGCTGGAGGGGACCGACCCGGACCGCGACATCATCATGTACATCAACTCGCCGGGTGGCTCCTTCACGGCCATGACGGCGATCTACGACACGATGCAGTACGTCCGACCGGACATCCAGACCGTCTGCCTCGGCCAGGCGGCCAGCGCCGCCGCGGTGCTGCTGGCGGCCGGCACGCCCGGCAAGCGGATGGCGTTGCCGAACTCCCGGATCATCATCCACCAGCCGGCGACCGAGGGCGGCTACGGCCAGGGCTCGGACATCGAGATCCAGGCCCGGGAGATCCTCCGGATGCGCAGCCAGCTGGAGGAGATGCTCGCGCGGCACTCCAAGCAGCCCATCGAGCGGGTCCGCAAGGACATCGACCGCGACAAGTTCATGACGGCCGAGGAGGCTCGGGAGTACGGGCTGGTCGACACCATCCTGACCAGCCGGAAGAAGGGCTTGCTCGCCGCCAACGCGGCAAGCTGAACAAGCTGGGTCAGGGGCCGGTCCGGCGTGGGCGTCACGGCTGGCCCCTGACACGCCCGTTTTGGGGGTCGGAGAAACCTCGCGCAGCGGGTAACGTCGGTTCTGTACCGCCCACCGCTGGTCGGGACCGGCCGGCGAGGAAGACCGACGGGGCATACCGTCCGCAGGCCAGGGCCTTACGGGGCCGGCCGATGAGCGCAGGGAGAACGTAGGTGGCACGGATCGGCGACGGCGGCGACCTACTCAAATGTTCCTTCTGCGGCAAGTCGCAGAAGCAGGTCAAGAAGCTCATCGCAGGGCCGGGGGTCTACATCTGCGACGAGTGCATCGACCTCTGCAACGAGATCATCGAAGAGGAGCAGGCCGAGTCCGGCGAGGTGAAGTGGGAAGAGCTTCCCAAGCCGATGGAGATCTGCCAGTTCCTCGACCAGTACGTCGTGGGGCAGGAGCAGGCCAAGAAGGCGCTGTCGGTCGCCGTCTACAACCACTACAAGCGCATCCAGGCGGAGGCGGCCGGCCACGGCTCCGGTGACACGGTCGAGCTGGCCAAGTCCAACATCCTGCTGATCGGCCCCACGGGGTGTGGCAAGACCCACCTCGCGCAGACCCTGGCCCGGATGCTCAACGTCCCGTTCGCCATCGCCGACGCGACCGCGTTGACCGAGGCGGGCTACGTCGGCGAGGACGTCGAGAACATCCTGCTCAAGCTCATTCAGGCCGCCGACTACGACATCAAGCGGGCCGAGACCGGGATCATCTACATCGACGAGGTCGACAAGATCGCGAGGAAGTCGGAGAACCCGTCGATCACCCGGGACGTCTCCGGCGAGGGGGTTCAGCAGGCGCTCCTGAAGATCCTGGAGGGCACGGTCGCGAACGTGCCGCCGCAGGGCGGTCGTAAGCACCCGCACCAGGAGTTCATCCAGATCGACACGACGAACGTCCTGTTCATCTGTGGTGGCGCGTTCGCCGGGCTGGACCAGATCATCGAGGCCCGTACCGGTCAGGGCGGCCTCGGCTTCGGCGCTCACCTGCGCTCGGTCTCCGAGCGGTCCACCGACGACATCTTCAGCCAGGTGATGCCGGAGGACATGCTGAAGTTCGGCCTGATCCCGGAGTTCATCGGCCGGCTTCCCGTGATCACGAGCGTGCGGAGCCTGGACCGGGACGCCCTGGTCCGGATCCTCACCGAACCGCGTAACGCGCTGGTCCGGCAGTACCAGCGTCTCTTCGAGCTGGACGGCGTGGAGCTGGAGTTCGAGCCGGCGGCGTTGGAGGCGATCGCCGACCAGGCGTTGCTGCGGGGCACCGGAGCCCGTGGGCTCCGGGCCATCCTCGAGGAGGTCCTCCTCTCGGTGATGTACGAGGTACCGAGCAACCCGAACGCCGCCCGGGTCCTGATCACCCGGGAGGTCGTGATGGAGAACGTCTACCCGACCATCGTGCCGCGGGAGTTCACGGGGCGTCGGGCCCGGCGCGATCGCGAGGAGAAGTCCGCCTGACCAATCGTCCCGTTTTCGGGCGGTCCGGTCCGACCGGGTCTTGGTGCGCTCGGCGACTACGCTCTGGTCGTTTCCGTTCTCTGTCCGTAGGCTCGGCGCATGCGCGTCGCCGTGTGTCAGCTCAACTCCCGGGACGACCGGAAGGCCAATCTGGCCGTCGCCGCCGAACTGCTCGACCGGGCCGCAGCCGCCGGTGCCGACCTGGCCATCCTCCCCGAGTACGTCGACTACCTCGGCCCGGGGCACGGGATGCCGGCACCGGAGCCGACGGACGGGGAGTTCGCCGAGTTCTTCGCCGCCATTGCGCGGCGGCACCGGATGTGGGTGCACGCCGGCTCGTTCCATGAGGTCGGACCGGATCCCGACCACACCTACAACACCTCGTTGGTGTTCGACCGGGACGGCGCCCTCGCCGGCGTCTACCGCAAGATCCACCTGTACGACGTCGAGATTCCCGGTCGGGTCTCGTACCTGGAGTCCCGAACCGTCGCCCCCGGCGCCGAGCCGGTGGTCGTCGACGTCGAGGGCGTGCGCGTCGGACTCTCGATCTGTTACGACCTTCGCTTCCCCGAGCTGTACCGCCACCTGGCCGTTGCGGGCGGAGCGCAGCTGCTGGTGGTGCCCGCCGCCTTCATGCTGCACACCGGGCGGGACCACTGGGAGGTGCTGCTGCGGGCCCGGGCGATCGAGAACCAGTGCTACGTGGC
>CALGAM010000241.1 GCA_937951935.1 uncultured Micromonospora sp.
ACCAGGCTGGTCCGGTGTTGACGTTCAGTCCGGGGGCGTGGCGGGCCTTCGTGGCCCAGGTCAGGCGCGGCTGACCGCCGGCTCCGTGCCCCGGTGACCCGGCCCGGCAGGGCCGCCTCCCGTGGCCCGGAGTGCGCCCGTGACCACCGGTCCGTCCGGCATCCGGCCGCTGAACAGGGCGTCCGGGTGGGCGGTCGGCACCGACCCGTACCATGCAGGGCCGGGCAACATCCGTGCCCGGTGGAGGAGTCGCTGCATGGTTGGCGTGGACGGCGGAGGCTACGGGCTCGGCGTCGACCTCGGGACCTCACACACCGTGGCGGTGCTGCGCTGGCCCGACGGCCGGACCCGGCCACTGCTCTTCGACGGGCAGCCGATCCTGCCCTCCGGGGTCTTCCTCGACGCGAACGGGCGGACGTACGTCGGCCGGGACGCGCAACGGCTGGCCCAGGCCGACCCCGCCCGGTACGAGCCGAACCCGAAACGGCGCGTCGACGAACCGGCGGTGCTGCTCGGCGACCAGGAGGTCCCCACACCCGAACTGCTCGCCGCCGTGCTGCGCGCGGTGGCGGCCGCCGCCGTCGAGGCGGCCGGCTTCCTGCCCCCGGCGGTGGTGACGTACCCGGCGACCTGGGGTGCCCGGCGGCGTGACGTGCTGGCCGCCGCGGTCGCCCGCGCCGGCTGGCCACCGGTCACCGCGACCACCGCCGGCGCCGACTCCGACGAGGCCACCGCGACGGTTCCGCTCCACCCGACCTCGGGCGCTCCCACCGGCCCGGTGGTGACCGCCCACCCGGCGACCGTCCCGCTCGTGCCGGCGCCCCGGACCGCACCCGGCGGCACGTTGCTGGTGCCCGAGCCGGTCGCGGCGGCACGCTACTTCACCGACGTCCTGCGCCGGCCGGTGCCGGTGGGCGCGTCCCTCGTGGTCTTCGACTTCGGCGGCGGCACCCTGGACATCGCGGTGGTCCGCAACGAGGGGGTCGACGGGACCGGTCGGCCCCGGTTCGCGGTGGTCGGGTCGGGTGGCATCCCCGACCTCGGCGGGCTCGACCTCGACGCGGCGCTCGTGCAGTACCTCGGCACGGTCGTCAGCGCCACCGACGGTCCGGCCTGGCAGCAGCTCGACCAGCCGACCACCGCCGCACAGTGGCGCAACCGCCGGCGCTTCTGGGACGACGTACGCGGGGCCAAGGAGATGCTCTCCCGGGCCGCGACCGCCCCGGTGCCGGTGCCCGGGATCGAGCGGGCGCTGCACCTGACCCGCGACGAGTTGGAGCGGGTCGTCACCCCGCTGGTGCGCCGTGGCGTCGTCGAGACCGCGACGGTGATCGCCGACTGCGGGCTCGCCGTCGACCAGCTCGCCGGGCTGTTCCTGGTCGGGGGCTCCTCCCGCGTGCCGCTGGTGGCCCGGCTGCTGCACGCCGAACTCGGCATCGCCCCGACCGTGCTCGAACAGCCGGAGCTGCCGGTCGCCGAGGGCGCGCTCGCCGAGCTGCCCGCCCCGACGGCACCGGCGGTCGCGGCGCAGACGGCGGTGCTGCCCAACGCCGCCGGGACGCGGACGGCCGTGCTGCCCGGCACGGCCGGACCCCAGACGGCGGTGCTGCCCGGCGCGGCCGGGGCACCCGGACCACAGTGGACGCCGCCGGTCCCCACGTCGCCACCCGCGCCGCCGGGGTATCCCGGGCATCCGGGCGGTCCGCCGCCGTACGGGCCGCCACCCGGGCCGGCCGGGATGCCGGCGTACCCGACCCCGGTCGGAGCCGGTGCCGGCCTGCCGCCGGCGGGCGTGACGCGGCCGACGGGGTGGCGACGGCTGCTGCGCAGCCGGGTGGCCTGGCTGGGTGCGGGCGCGGTGGCCGCGCTGGTGGCCGTGGTCGCCTCGGCGGTGCTGTACCTGACCCGCGACCCCTACCCCGCGCTCGACTTCGCCTCCTTCGTCGAGATAGACCGGATCGCCATCCGGGAATCCGAGACGACGAACATGCTCACCACCACCGGCGGCGACCGGGCCTACGTCGGCTACGCGCGCTCCGACGGCCGGCTGGACGTCGCCGTGGTCGACGCGGCGACGGCGAGGGTCGCCCGGTGGATCACCACCGACGAGACCGCGGAACGGTGGTACTGGTTGCAGGCCCTGCCGCGGGTGCTGGTCGTCCGGGGCGGTGGCCTCACCGTCAGCAACCCCGGTCTGCTCATCGGATTCGATCCGAAGACCGGGGCGAAGCGGTGGAGCCGGGACCTCAACAGCGACACCGACGTCCACAGCTACGACGAGTACGTCGTCCTGGTGGACCGGTCCGCCGACACGGTCGTCGGGATCAACGCCTGGACCGGCCAGGAGTGGAGCCTGCCGAGCCCGAGGGGCGAGTACGGCGGCGACTCCCGGGTGACGCCGGTGCACACCGCCGGGGAGTACGCCGGGCCGTCCAACGCGTACGGCAACCACATGCTGCCGCGCCGGGGCGAGGAACCCCGCCTGGTCGAGATCGGCGCCGACGACTCGGTGCGGGTCGTCGACGTGGCGACCGGCAGGGTCCTCCGGCAGCGGGCGAACGCCGCCGACACCGACGACCTGGTGCTGGCCTACGAGGGCGAGCTGTTCGTCGCCCCGACGGACGGCGGCTACGTGCTGGCGCGGTTCGACCTGGCGACGCTCGGCACGCCGACCACCGTCTACACCGCCCCGGACAAGAGCCGCCGCCTCGTCGGCCTGCTGCCCTGCGGTGAGCACCAGGTCTGCCTGCTGGAGACCGCCGGCACGGACCGGGCGACCGCCCAGCTCGTGGCGGTCCGCACCGACACGTCGACGGTGGCCTGGCGCCGGGACGTGCCGGGCGCCGAACTGCTCCGCCCGGTCGGCGAGAACGTCGTCGTCCAGACGACCACGTCGCCGGCGATGGTCCGGGTGTTCACCCCGGACGGCCGCAGGACGCTGGAGCGTGAGGGCGTGGCGTTCCGCGTCGACGGCGGCAACCTGCTGCTGTTCAACGAGGAGCCGTCGTCGTACCCCCACGACGCCACCTTCGCGGGCGTGGTGGCCGCGACCGGCGAGCTGACCCAGCTCGGCCCGCTCCGGAACATCGTCGGGGTCCGCTGCTCCTGGACCACGTCGGTGCTGGTCTGCCCCAACCGGTCGGAGTTCGTCCTCACCCGGTTCGTCGCCGGGTGACACCCCCCGTCCCGGCCCGCCTCCTCGGCCCGGCGTCGGGCGGGCCGGGGCTCACCGGGCGAGCCGTCGGCGGGCGGGTGCCGCCGGGGCCACGCCGGTCGAGTCGCGGACGACCAACTCGGTCCGGAGCGTCACCTGTGCGGTGGCGCGCCGGTCGTCGCCCGTGTCGCTCCGGCCGCGTCCGGTCCGGGTGGCCGCGAGCCCGCCGTGTTGGAGCAGCATGTCGACGGCCGCCCGGCCGGCGGCCGCGGTCGGCGTGGCCACCGTCGTCAGCCTGGGGCGGGTGAACCGGCTCAGCGCGATGTCGTCGATGCCGACCACGCTGATGTCCTCGGGCACCCGCAGCCCGAGTGCGTCGAGCCCTTCGAGCAGCCCGACCGCCATCAGGTCGTTGAAGGCGAGCACGGCGGTGACGCCGGTGCGGCGCACCCGCTCCGCCGCGGCGCGCCCGCCCTCCTCGGTCGGCGGGTTGGGGCCGAGGACGGTCAGCCGGGCCTCGGCGGCCCGGGCCGCCGCCGTCGCCGAGCGCCGGATCTCCCGGCTGGTCCACGAGCCGCGCGGCCCGGCCAGCAGGACGAGGTCACGGTGGCCCAGCCCGGTCAGGTGCTCGACGGCGAGCCGGGCGCCCCGGCCGACGTCCATCACCACCGCGGGCAGCCCGGCGACCCGGCGGTTGATCACGACCAGCGGCACCTCGCGGCCGAGCTGCTCGATCAGGCCGTTGCTCATCCGTGGGCTGCACAGCAGCACGCCGTCGACCTGCTTGGCCAGGGCGTGCACCAGCTCCTCCTCGACGGCCGGGTCCTCGTTGGTGTCGGCGACGAAGACGTGGTAGTCGCGCTGCCGGGCCTGGCTCTCCGCCGCCTTGATCAGGGGCGGGAAGAAGGGGTTGGCGATGTCGGCGACGATGAGCCCGATGTTGTGCGTGCGACCGGTGATCAGGGCCCGGGCCGCCCGGTTGGGCCGGTAGCCGAGGCGTTCCGCGCAGGCCAGCACCCGGTTGCGGGTCTCCGGGTTGACCAGGTGCGGGGCCGAGAACGTCCGCGACACCGTGGAGATGTGGACGCCACAGGCGCGCGCGACGTCTCGGATGGTGGCTGGCACGCGATTCCCCTCCGTGCGGCCGGCGCGGTGTCCGGTGTGGTGTTGCTGGCCCGGTGGCGGTGGCCGGTCCGACCACGCGGCGCTGTGCCCGGCGTCACCGTGGACGGCCCATTAATGCAAACGGTTGCCGTGGTGTCAACGGTCCGGGTCACGGACGTGCGGCGAGAGCCGCACACCGCCGCGCCCTCACCCCCGCAAAACCGGACGTTCCGCCTCAGTCTTGCGCTGGCTCGTTGACGGGGCCCGGGGGAGCGTGGTTACTTCTGCTGCAAACCTTTGCAGTCACACCCACCACACGGCACCTCCCCACCGCTCTCGACCAGCAAAGGAGTCTGCGGGTGTCTGCCCAGCCCGACCGGTCCGACCTGCTCTTCCCGTCCGACCCCAGCCAGCGGGCGATCGCCCGCGAGCTGTACGCGCTGGTCCGCGACCGGCCCCTGATCTCACCGCACGGGCACGTGGACCCGGGCATCCTCGCCGAGGACCGCGCCTTCCCCGACCCGGCGCGGCTGATCATCGTGCCCGACCACTACCTCACCCGGTTGCTGCTCAGCCAGGGCGTACCCCCGGCCGACCTCGGGGTGCCGACCGTGGACGGCGGCCCGGTGGAGACCGACGGGCGGACCATCTGGCGGCGCTTCGCCGCGCACTGGTACCTGTTCCGGGGCACCCCGTCCCGGCTCTGGCTGGAGGAGACGTTCCGCACCGTCTTCGGGATCACCACGCCGCTGTCGCCGGCCACCGCCGACGAGATCTACGACGCGATCGCCGACCAGCTCGCCCGGCCGGAGTTCCGGCCCCGGGCGCTGTTCGAGCGGTTCAACATCGAGGTGCTGGCGACCACGGAGTCGCCGCTGGACGACCTGTCCCGGCACGCCAAGCTCGCCGCGGACGGGTGGGGCGGACCGGGCGGCCGGGTCATCACGACGTTCCGCCCGGACAACGTCGTCGACATGGAGTTCGACGGCTGGGCCGACAACGTGGCCCGACTCGGGGAGATCACCGGCGAGGACACCGGCCGGTACGCCGGCTACCTCGCCGCCCTGCGCCGGCGCCGGGAGGCGTTCGTCGCCGCCGGCGCGACCTCCACCGACCACGGCCACCCGACCGCGTCGACGCTGCTGCTGAGCGAGGCCGAGGCGGCGGCGCTCTACGAGCGCGGCCTGCGCGGCGAGGCGACCCCGGCCGACGCCGAGGCGTTCCGGGCACACATGCTGGTCGAGTTCGCCCGGATGTCCATCGAGGACGGGCTGGTGATGCAACTGCACCCCGGCTCGGTCCGCAACCACAACCGGTGGCTGTACGCCCGGCACGGCCGCGACGTCGGCGGGGACATCCCGCAGGCGACCGAGTACGTGCGCGCGCTCGCCCCGCTGCTCGACGCCCACGGCAACGACCCCCGGCTGCGGCTGGTCGTCTACACCCTCGACGAGTACACCTACACCCGGGAGCTGGCACCGCTGGCCGGCGGCTACGCCGCGCTCTACCTCGGCGCGCCCTGGTGGTTCCTGGACTCCCCGGAAGGGCTGCGCCGCTTCCGGGAGGCGGTCACCGAGACCGCGGGCTTCTACAACACCGCCGGCTTCGTCGACGACACCCGGGCCTTCTGCTCCATCCCGGTACGCCACGACGCGGCCCGGCGGATCGACGCCGGCTTCCTGGCCCGGCTGGTCGCCGAACACCGGCTGTCCGCCGACGAGGCGGCCGAGACGATCGTCGACCTCGCGTACCACCTGCCGAAGAAGGTCTTCAGGCTCGGAGGTGCCACCCGGTGACCGTCACCACCACCGGTCCGGACGTCCACGACGTGCGGTTGGCCACCGCGGCGGCCGGGGACGGCCCGGACGCGACCGGCCGCGGCCACGACTCCGCCAGCCACGTCGAGCCGCGCGCCGACGCCCCGGACCGGGCCGTCGGCGCCGGCCCCGCCCCCACCGACGGCCGGGGCGACGAGCGGACCCGCGCCGCCGTACGGGCCCCGGCCCACCACGTGGTCGGCAGGCCGCCCGGGCGGCCCGGCCACAGCGCGACCATGCGCCCGGCGTCGGTCGCCGGGTACTCCCTCCCGGACGGCCCGACATGGCGGTGACGGCGACGGGCGCCGGTGCCGCCCCGGACCGATCCGGGACGGCCGGCGGGGCACGGCTGGGCCTGGGCACACTGAACCGGCTGCCGGAGGCGAGCCGGCCGCTGCTGCGCCCCGGGGAGGTGCCGGCCGGGATCGTGCACCTCGGGCTGGGCGCGTTCCACCGTGCCCACCAGGCGGTCTACACCGAGGAGGCGGTCGCCCGGGCCGGCGGCGACTGGGGCGTCGTCGCGGTGGCGCCGCGCAGCGCCGACACCGCCCGGGTCCTCGCCGAGCAGGACGGCCTGTTCAGCGTCACCAGCAGCTCGGGCGAGGGAAACCAGACCCGGGTGGTCGGCGCCCTGGCCGGGGTCCGGCACGCCGCCGGCGACCCGGACGCGGTCGTGGCGCTGCTGGCGGACCCGGCGATCCGGGTGGTGACCCTCACCGTGACCGAGAAGGCGTACCAGCTCGACCCGGCGACCGGCCTGCTGCGGCCGGACGCGGAGCTGGTCGCCGACCTGACCACCGACCGGCCGCCCCGGACCGTGCCCGGCCTGCTGGTGCGGGGCCTGCTCGCCCGCGCCGCCGCCGACGCCGGCCCGATCGCCCTGGTGAGCTGCGACAACCTGCCGTCGAACGGGCGGCTGCTGCGGGGTGTGGTGACCCGCGCGCTGGAGTACGCCGACCGCAACCTGCCGGCCGGCGCCGCCGACTGGGTACGCGACCACGTCCGCTTCCCCGGCACCATGGTGGACCGCATCGTGCCGGCGAGCACCCCGCAGACCCTGGCCGACGCGCGGCGGGCGCTCGGCGTCGTCGACCTGGCCGCGGTGGCCGCCGAGCCGTACCGGCAGTGGGTGATCGAGGACGACTTCCCCGGCGGCCGTCCCGCCTGGGAGCGGGCGGGGGCGGTGCTGACCCGCGACGCCGGCCCCTGGGAGCGGCTGAAGCTGCGGACGTTGAACGGGCTGCACTCGGCGGCGGCCTACCTCGGCGCGCTCGCCGGCCGCCAGACCATCGCCGAGGCGGTCCGGATCCCGCACCTGACCACGGTGCTGCGCCGGCTGGTCGCCGAGGAGGTGGCGGTCAGCTTCACGCCGCCGGAGGGGGTCTCGGTCGTCGACTACGGGGAGGAGGTGCTGGCCCGGTTCGCCAACCCCGTGATCCGGCACCGCACCACCCAGATCGCCATGGACGGTTCGCAGAAGCTGCCGCAGCGGGTGTTGCACACCATCGCCGACCTGCGCGTCGCCGGGCTCCGCCCGCGCTGGACGGCCCTCGTGGTCGCGGCGTGGATGCGCTTCACCCAGGGGCGGACCGACGACGGTACGGCGCTGCCGCTGGACGACCCGCTCGCCGAGCGGATCCGGACGGCGCTGGCGGGGGCGCGGAGCTCACCGGAGGGGGTGGCGGAGGCGTTGTTCGGGCTGACCGAGATCTTCCCGGCGGAGCTGGCCGCCGACGACGAGGTCCGGGAGCCGGTGGTCGAGTGGCTGCGCGCCCTGCACCGGCACGGCGTGGAGCAGACCCTGGCGGGCGCGGGGTGACCCCCGGTCGGGGCGCCACCCGGCGTGGTCTCACCCGGGGCGCCGCCCCGGGTGGCGCTGGTCGGGCGAACGGCCACGGTCTCCGGCACCGCCGGAGCAGCGCGCCGGTGCCCGGCCGGCGGCGCAGACGTGGCGGGGGCGGCCGCTCGGTGGAGCAACCGCCCCCGGGTGTCGGAGGAGGTGGGACGGTCAGATCCGGTTCGTCGAGACCGCGTGGAAGACGTGGTGCCGGCCGGGACGCGGCTTGATGTACACGGTCTCGCCCATGTTCGGCATGTGCCGGCGGTCGGTGCGGACCACGAACCGCTCGGAGGTGCCGTTGACCGTGGCGTGGCCGTAGACGTTGGCGTCCGAGCCGAGGTCCTCGACCAGCTCGACGACCAGCGCGAGACCGCCCTCGCTCGGCGCGACCAGGTCGCAGTCCTCCGGACGGAAACCGACGATGACCTTGCCGTTGCCGCCGTCGGCCTGGGCGGCGGCGACCTGCTCGCGGGTCAGCGGCACGGTCAGGTTGGCGACGGCGGCGCCGCCGTCGGTCAGCGGCACCGTCTTGATGTTCATCGCGGGGGAGCCCATGAACCCGGCGACGAAGACGTTGGCCGGCTTGTCGTACAGCTCACGCGGGCTGTCCACCTGCTGGAGCACGCCGTCCAGCATGACCGCCACCCGGTGGCCCATGGTCATCGCCTCGACCTGGTCGTGGGTGACGTAGACCGTGGTGACGCCGAGCTTGGCCTGCAGCGTCGCGATCTGGGTACGGGTCTGCACCCGGAGCTTGGCGTCCAGGTTGGACAGCGGCTCGTCCATGAGGAAGACCTGGGGCTCCCGGACGATCGCCCGCCCCATCGCGACCCGCTGCCGCTGACCACCCGAGAGGGCCTTCGGCTTGCGGTCGAGGAACTCCTCCAGCTGCAGCAGCTTGGCCGCCTCCCTGACCCGCCGGTCAATCTCCGCCTTCGAGGTCTTGCGGAGCTTGAGCGCGAACGCCATGTTCTCGTACACGGTCATGTGCGGGTAGAGCGCGTAGTTCTGGAAGACCATCGCGATGTCCCGGGCCTTCGGCGGCAGGTGGGTCACGTCGCGGGTGTCGATGAAGATCGCGCCGTCGTCGACGTCCTCCAGACCGGCGAGCATCCGGAGGCTGGTGGACTTTCCGCAGCCGGAGGGACCGACCAGGACGAGGAACTCGCCGTCGCCGATCTCGAGGTCGAGGTGGTCGACCGCGGGGCGCTGGGAACCCGGGTAGATCCGGGTGGCCTTCGCGTAGGTGACCGTAGCCATGGTGAAGCGCTTCCTTTCACCGGCAGGAACGTGCCGGACGATCCGAGTGAAGGAGCAACCGGTGCGCTGCCGCACCGGCCTCTGCGGCGGCATCCGGCGGCCCGGGGGCAGCGTCGATGTCATCCGCGTCACGCCACGGTAAACGGGTTTTCCTCACATGCCAAGGTCGCGCCGCTGCTTTGAGGCTTATCCAACGAATATTTCGGGCGAACCGGGACACGCGTCCGGCGCCCGGGGCGGGTCGGCCCCGAACCCGCCGAGCGCCGCGATCGGTAGTGGACGTGGTAGAAGGGGAGCAGTGGCTATGCTGGCCACGAACGTCCTGCCCCTGTAGCTCAGTTGGCCAGAGCACTCGCCTTGTAAGCGAGATGTCGCCGGTTCGAGCCCGGCCGGGGGCTCCGATCCCCCTCCGGCAGGAGGGACGGCGACCAACCGCCAGCCGGCGCACACGCGGCCGGGGGCAGGGTTGGTGCGACCCGTCAGATGTCGTTCCGACGGCACGTGGGCGACCCGGTGTATTCATGCTCACAGATGGAAAAGGCACTTCGACCTTCGAGGTCGATGTTTCCTGCTGTTCCTGACCGAGCACGCTTGGGTAGCCTTGGGCGACCGGAATCGATGTTCTTGGGACGGAACGAGGGGTCAGTGGCCGACGACGAGGCGACCCGGCGAAGCCGCCTCGGTCAACTCGTCCGGCTGGCGCGACGCCAGACCGGGGAGACGATCGACGAGGTGGCGGCCCGCGCCAAGATGAGCCCGGTGACCTGGCGCAACGTCGAGGCGGGCATACGGGTGAAGGCGTTCTCGCTGGGCAAGGTCGAGCGGGCGCTCGGCTGGCACCCGGGTGCGATCGAGCACTTCCTGGCGACCGGCGAGGAACCGTCGCCGTCACGACACACCGACGAGCTCATCGACTGGGTGCTGGATCTCGACCGGCCGGACAGTCTCAAGGTCATCATCATCAGGGCCCTGCGTCAGGGCGGCGACCCGATCGACGCGATCCTGCGCAGTTCGGCATCCTCCGCGGACAAGGTGGCGGCGATCGAGACCCTGCGGCAGGGCCAGAGCATGTGGCCGTCGTCCCAGCGCGACCCGGCGACATGAGCGGGACCCGACCCGACGTTCCCGGCAGGGGTGGCCGGTGACCAGGTACGTGGTCGTGGGCGGCGGCATCGTCGGGCTGGCGGTGGCGCACCGGCTGCGGACCGACCGGCCCGGCCACCCGGTCACGGTGCTGGAGAAGGAGTCCGACTGGGCGGCGCACCAGACCGGGCACAACTCCGGGGTGATCCACGCCGGGGTCTACTACCGTCCCGGCAGCCTCAAGGCGGCCCTGTGCCGGGCCGGCAGCGCGTCGATGGTCCGGTTCTGCGTCGAGCAGGGGCTGCCGTACCAGGTCTGCGGCAAGCTCATCGTCGCGGCCGACGACGCCGAACTTCCCCGGCTGCACGAACTGCACCGCCGCGCCCTCGCCAACGGGCTGCCGGTCCGCCTGCTGGACGCGGCCGGGGCGCGCGAGTACGAGCCGCACGTCGCCGCCGTCGCGGCGCTGCGCGTCGACTCCACCGGCGTCGTCGACTTCGCCGCGGTCTGCCGTCGCCTGGCCGGACTGCTCGCCGAGAGCGGGGCCGAGCTGCGGCTGGGCACCCGGGTCACCGGGGTGCGGACGACCGGCCGCGAGGTACGCGTCGAGACCACCACCGGCGAGCTCGGCGCGGACGTACTGATCAACTGCGCCGGGCTGCACGCCGACCGCGTCGCCCGGTTGGCCGGGATCGACCCACCGGCCCGGATCGTGCCGTTCCGGGGCGAGTACTACGAGCTGGTCCCGTCGCGTCGGGACCTGGTGCGCGGGCTGATCTACCCGGTGCCCGACCCGCGGTTCCCGTTCCTCGGCGTCCACCTGACCCGGACGGTCGACGGCGGTGTGCACGCCGGTCCGAACGCCGTCCTCGCCACCGCCCGGGAGGGCTACTCGTGGCGCCGGTTCTCCCCGCGCGACGTCTGGGAACAGGTCCGCTACCCGGGGCTGTGGGCGCTCGCCCGCCGGCACTACCGGTACGGCCTGACCGAGGTGGCGCGGTCGCTGTCGCCGACCCGGTTCGCGGCCAGCCTGGCCCGGCTGGTACCCGGACTGACCCGGGCCGACATCACCCCCGCCGGAGCCGGGGTACGCGCCCAGGCGGTACGCCCCGACGGCAGCCTGGTGGACGACTTCCTCATCGTCGAGGCGCACCGGCAGGTACACGTGCTGAACGCGCCGTCCCCCGCGGCGACCAGCTCCTTCGAGATCGCCCGGCACATCGTCGCCCGGTTGCCCGAGGGGTGACCCGCACGCCGGCCGCCGGCGGTCGGCGAGCGTCGGCCGGCCCGCCCGCCCCCACGGCAGCCGGCGGCGGAGCCGGGCGGGTCACCCGCGAGGGGCTCGGCGGCGACGGGCGAGCAGGCCGTACCGGCGGATCGCCCGGACCGGTTCCGCACCCAGCCCGACCCGCCGCAGGATGTGGTTCGCGGCCTGGATCCCGGTGACCGCCGCCCGCTCCAGCAGCGCGCTCGGCACGTCGGTGCCGATGCCGTCGCCCGCGAGCCAGAGCCCGTCCGCGTCGGTCGCCACCCCGGGCCGGTCGGCGTGGTCACCCGGGCGGAACGCCGGTGCCCGCCGCTCCACCCGGGCCTGCAGGTCGCGGATCGGCAACCCCGCCACCTCCGGCCAGAGCCCGGCCAGCTCGGCGCGCATCCGCCCGGCCAGCTCCGGCGCGGGCACCCCCTCCGGGCAGGCGTACGCGTGCAACTCCACCACCGCGCCGCCGGTGCGCGCGGACCAGGACCGGGCCGCCGCCTCCAGACGGTGGTAGAGGGTCACCGAGTCCAGGGTCGGCTGCCGGGACACGCCGCCGAAGACGGGCCGCCGCGCCGCCACGTCCCCGCCCAGCCAGTACCGGGCGACCGCGTACGGCGGACCGGTGCCGGACCGGGCCACCCGGCGGGCGAGCCCGGGTGCCGCGGCGGCCAGCTCCGGCGAGGCCCGCAGCAGCGTCCCCAACGCGGGCGGATCCACGGCGAGCACCAGGTACCGGGACCGGTACCGGTCGCCGGAGGTGGTCTCGACCCGCCAGCCGCCCGCCACCGGGGCCACCGACGCCACCGGCTGTCCGCAGCGGACGCGTGCGCCGTGCCGCCGCAGGTGGCCGGCGAGCGGTCGCCAGATCGCCGACTCGTAATCGGCGGCCGGGGCGTCGAAGGCGAGCCCCTCGGGGTTGCCGAGGAAGTAGAAGTGGAAGTTGGCGACCAGTTCGGCGGCGGAGAACTCGGCCTCGTGGTTGAAGAAGGAGTGGGAGAAGACCTCGAAGAGCATCGCCCTGGCCCGGTCCGGTAGCCGCAGCGCGTCGAGCAACCCGGCCGCCGTCACACCGTCCAGCTCGGCGTACGTCCGCTCCGGGTGGTACGTGAGCAGCGGCAGCGCCGCCCGGCCGTCCATCCGGAGCAGGTCCCGCAGCCGGACACTCGGACTGCGCAGCAGCAGGGCCAGCAGGTTCCACGGCGGGGCGGCCGGGAGCCGGCCGAAGTCCTCGGCCGGCCAGTCCCGGTGCAGCACCGGGTAGCCGGGCACCGGCCGGAGCAGGCCGAGCGCCGGGTCGACCCGGCGCAGCATCGCCCGCAGGTTGTGGTACTGCCGGAAGAACGCGTGAAACCCGTGGTCGACCGGCTGGCGGCTGCCGTCGGTCAGGGTCACCGTGCGGGTGCCGAGCCGCCCCCCGAGCGTCGGCCGTGCCTCCAGCACCGTGACGGGCACACCGCGTTCGGCGAGCACCACCGCCGCGCAGACCCCGGCGACCCCGCCGCCGACCACGGTCACCGTCGCCGCGTCCGGCACCGCCGCCCCACCCGTCGAGCCGACCATCGGGGGTCACCGCGGCCGCGGGGAGGTGGGCGGGACCGGCTCACGAACCGCCCCGGGGTGGCGGGGTTGGCAGCGCGGCGGCCGGTCCGAGCTGGGCCAGACGTACGGCAGGTCGGGCGGGACGTCGCCGAAGACCGGCCCGTAGTGCGCGGGGTCCTTGCGCAGCAGGGACGACCGGTGGCTGCGGTGCACGTCCTCCCGGCCGAGCCAGGGCGGCAGCTCCCCGGCCTCGGCGAGTTCGTCCTGGCGGCGTACCAGGGTCAGCCCGCACCCGGCCGCGAGGTCGGCGACGAGGGTGTCGGCGCAGGTGTCCGCCCGCCCGGCCGAGCACCACTCGGCGCAGATGTCGAGGCCGTAGCGGACCAGCGCCTCCTCGTACCCGGCCCACATCTTCACCGCCGGATGGTGCCGCCAGCCGTATCCGGGCCGGATCAGCCCGCGCAGCACCTGCAGCGCCTCGACCCGCTGCTTGCCGAGCCGCCGCTGGTCCAGCACCCGGGCGGTGCTCCGGAAGTCCGGGTACGGCAGGAAGGTCTGCACCCGATTGCACTACCCGCGACCACCGCCGCCATGTCCGGCCGTCGCCCGCGGGTCCGCCCGCCGGGCCGTTCGGGGGCACACCCCGGATGATCTCCTTGTTTACGATCCGGACATGACGGAGCGGTGGCGGACAAAGGCCCGGCGGGTGTTCGAAACCCGGCTTCGGGACGGTCTACGGTCAGACGGGGACAGCCGGCCGCACTACGTCGTCTGCGGTCGGGACGCCCTCGCCGTCCGGCTCGTCCAGGAACTGCTCGGCCCCGACCCGCAGGGCGCGAACATCCGGGTCACGCTGATCGTGCCGCGACTGCTCCCCCGGGACGGCGTGCCGGACATCCACGCCCTGCGGGGCGTACGGGTGATCCGGGCCGACCGGCTCGACGAGGAGACCTTCCGGGCCGCCGGGCTGGTCGGGGCGAGCGGTCTGGCGCTGCTGCACCAGGACGACGTCGGCAACATCGACGCCGCGCTCTGCGCACAGGAGATCGAGCCGGACCTGCGGCTGGTGTTGCGGATGTTCAACACCAGCCTGGGCAACAACATCCGGCCGCTCTTCCATGACGTCGCGGTCCTCTCCGACGCCCAGATCGCGGCCCCCGCGTTCGTCGCGGAGGCGCTCGGCGAGGTCGCCCCCACCTACTTCCGGTACGGCGGCCGGACCCTGTACGTCGCGCGGCGCACCGAGGTCCACCCGAGCCAGGTGCTCTGCGAACTGGCCGACACCCACGACCCGAGCCACCCGGTGGTGCTCCCGGCCGACCCGTCCGTCGCCGACCTGGTGCTGGCCGCCGCGACCGGCCAGACCAACGCCGAACTGGCCGACCGGAACCGTTCGCGTCGCTCCCGCCGGCTGCGGCGGCGTCGCCTCGCCGTGCTGGTCCGGGCGGTGCGCTCGTTCGCCACCCGCAAGATCGGGATCGCCACCCTCACCGTCGTCGGCGTGGTCATGCTCCTCGGGTTCCTGCTCCGCTACATCGAGCACGAGAGCATGGGCAACGCGCTCTACCTGACCCTGGTGACCACCATCGTCGGTGCCGACCCCGACGTCGAGAAGAGCGCCGCGGGGCAGGTCCTCCAGGTCGTGCTGAACCTCGCCGGGCTCGCGCTGATCCCACTGACCACCGCCGCGGTGGTGGACGGGATCGTCAAGGCCCGGCTCGCCCTCGACGCCGGCCTGCTGCCCGGCGACCGCAGCGGGCACGTGGTGGTGGTCGGCCTCGGCAACGTGGGAACCCGGGTGATGGGGCAGCTGTACGACCTCGGGGTCGACGTCGTCGCCGTCGACAAGGACCCGGAGGCCCGGGGCGTGGCGCTCGCCCGGCGGCTGAACGTACCGCTGATCGTCGGGGACGCGGCCCGGGAGGAGACCCTGGAGGCGGCCGCCGTGGCGACCTGCCAGGCCCTGGTGGTGGTCTCCACCGACGACGTCAGCAACCTCCAGGCGGCGCTGAACGCCCGGCACCTCAACCAGGACGTGCGGGTGGTGCTCCGGCTCTACGACGGCGAGTTCGCCGAGCGCGTCCAACGGACCTTCGCGATCGCCGCCTCCCGCAGCGTGTCCTACCTCGCGGCGCCCGCCTTCGCCGCCGCGCTGATGAACCGCGCGATGATCGCGACGATCCCGGTCGACCGGCACGCACTGCTGGTGGCCGAGGTGCCGGTCGCGGCCGGTTCGGGGCTCGTCGGCCGGGAGGTGCGCGCCGTCGGCGAGGCCCCGGGGGTCCGGGTGATCGCGCTGACCCGGGTCGGCCACACCCGGATCGAGTGGTCGTTCCGGCCGGACCACCGGCTCCGTCCCGGCGACCGGTTGACCGTGGTGGTCCGCCGCGCCGCGCTCAACCGGCTGCTCCGCGAGGCGAGCACCCCCTCGCCACCACCGTCGCCACCCGCCGCGGTGCCCGGCGGGGTCCGCGCCGGGGTGCCGCGCCAACCACGCCGGGCGGAGCTGCGCCGGACCGTACGCCGCACCCCGCCGGGCTCGCCACGCCGACCCGCCAACCCACCCGGCTGACCCGGCCGGCAGGGGCCGGGCGGCGGGCGTGGCGGTGACCGCCCGACGTCAGCCGATCGCGACGCCGAGGACGGCCTGCTCGTCCGGTCGGTGCACCAGCACGTCGGAGAGGAAGGACTGGACGGCCGGCGCCAGGCCGACATCCCGGCCCGCCTGCTCGGACAGCCGCCACCGGTGCTCGATGACCTGCACGAAGAGCTCGGTCGGTTCGAGCTTGCCGCGCAGGTGCGCCGGCACGGCCCGGACCACGGGCTCGAAGACCTCGGTCAGCCAGCGGTGCGCCGCCTGCTGCTCGTCGGTGAGGTCGCTCTCCGCACGGTAGGTGTCCAGGTCGTTGAGGAGCCGCCGGGCCTGGTTCTCCTCGGCGTCCAGCCCGGTGAGCCGCAGCAGCCGGCGGCTGTGGTAGCCGGCGTCGACCACCTTCGGCCGCACCAGGTACCGCCCGCCGTCCACAACCGACAGCGCCACCTCGGCGACGTCGAAGCCGAGCTCGTTGAGCCGGCGGATCCGGCGTTCGATGTCGTGGCGCTCGCCCCGCTCGACCTGCTGCTCGTAGGTGATCTCGTGCCAGAGCCGTTCGTAGCGCTGGACGACCTCCTCGCAGACCACCTCCGGGTCGATCGACTCGTGCAGCAGACCGGCGGCCTGGAGATCCAGCGCCTCGCCGAAGATGTTCACCCGGGCGATCTCCAGGTCCTCGCTCCGCTGCCCGTTCGACAGCTGTTGGTGCAGCGCGCCGGTCTCGGCGTCCACCAGGTAGGCCGCGAAGGCGCCGGCGTCGCGGCGGAACAGGGTGTTGGACAGGGAACAGTCACCCCAGTAGAAGCCGGTCAGGTGCATCCGGACCAGCAGCGCGGCCAGCGCGTCGAGGAGCCGGTTCATCGTCTCCGGCCGCAGGGTGTGCGAGAACAGCGCGCGGTAGGGGAGCGAGAACTGGAGGTGCCGGGTGATCAGCACCGGGTCGAGGGGCTCACCGTCCGGGGTCTGCCGGTCGGCGACGATCGCCACCGCCTGCACGGCGGGGAAGTCGATGCGTTCGAGGGCGCGCAGCAGGTCGTACTCCCGCTCGGCGACCCGTTCGGCGGTCTCCTTCACCGCGTAGACGGTGCCGGCGAGCCGTACGAACCGCACGACGTGCCGAGAGATCCCCTGGGGCAGCGCCACCAACTGGTCGGCGGGCCACTGCTCCAGTGGAGTCGACCAGGGAAGGTCGAGCAGCACCGGGTCGACAAGAGCTGAGGTGATCCGCACGGGTTTCAAGCATGCCGCTAGATGTCGCCGGTTGCCTCCCGACGTGGTTGGACACACACCGCCGCCCCGCCGCGGGCCCGGCCGGCGACGGCCCCGCGGCCCGGACCGGCGGTAGCGTGGTCGGATGCGGGAAACCACGACGGTACGCCGGGCGGTGCGACCCCGTCCGGTCAGCCCGGCCGGCTGGTGGTTCGACGGGCTGCTGCTCGCGGCGGTGGTCGCGATGACCGCCGTGCTGGCCGCCGGTCACCTGCTCGACCTCGACCTCGCGGTCCGGGCGTGGGTCAACGCGCACCGTCCGGAGCCGGCGTACTGGGTCGCCCGGGTCCTCAACTCGCTCGGCCAGGGCGGCTGGTTCCTGATGCCGATCACGTTCGGGTTGGGGGCGCTGGTCGCGTACCGGACCCGGTCGGTCCGGCCGCTGCTGGTCGGGGTCGGGGCCTTCGTCCTCACCTCGTTCGTGATCGGCCCGGTGAAGCTCGCCACCGACCGGGCGGCGCCGAGTTCCGACCTTCCCCCCGAGGAGTCGGTACGGCTCTTCGCCACGCTGCCGGCCGACGAGTTCGACATGTCGTACCCGTCCGGTCACGTGGCGAACGCGATCGTCTGGTACGCGGCCATCGCGACCCTGGTCGCCGCGCTGCTGCGGACGCTCGGCCGGCCGGAGGCCCCACCCGGGCTGTACCGGGCGATCCGGGTCGCGCCACCCGCGATCGTCTTCTGCACCACCACCTACCTCGGCTGGCACTGGCTCTCCGACTCGGTCGCCGGGCTGCTGCTCGGCCTGCTGCTGGGCCGGCTGCTGGACCGGGTGCCCTGGGACGACCTGCCGCTGCCGAGGCTGCCCGGCGGGGTGGATCGCCGGGGGGTCCACGGCGGCGACGTCTGACGTCGCGTGGGGCGGTCGGCGGCGGGCACGCCCCGCCGCCGAGGGGCGGCTCGGGTCTGCGGGTACGGCGGTCCGAGCCGGTCTGGCGGTCGCCCGAGGTGGGGTGGGCGGCCCTCTCGGGCGGAGCCCGTGGTCAGTGCTCCGGCTCCCGCCCGCCGGTGGGCCAGGCGGCCATGGCCAGGGTCGCGATCTGTTCCAGCGTCGCCCGGTCGGCGCCGTCGACGGCCTGGATGGACATGCCCTGGATGACGGCGGCGTAGTAGGCCGCCAGGGCCGCGGGATCGACCGTGTCGGGCAGGATGCCCCGACGTACGTCGTCGGCGATGCGGTCCTCGATGGCCTGCCGGGTGTCCGCGCGCATGGCCTGGAGCTCCGCCTTGACGTCCGCGTTCTCCGGGCCGCAGTTCGTCGCGGCGGTGACCACCATGCAGCCGCGCGGCTGGTCGGTGCGGGTGTACTCGGCGGCGAACTCGCGCAGCAGCCGGGCGACCACGTCCCGGGCGGTCCGCTCCTCGGCGAAGGCGCGGGCGGTGGCCTCGCCGGTGTGCTCGCGGTACCGCCGGACGGCCGCGCTGAACAGCGCGCGCTTGTCCCCGAACGCGGCGTAGAGGCTGGGCGGGTTGATGCCCATCGCCCTGGTGAGCTGCGAGATCGAGGTGGCCTCGTAGCCGTGCTGCCAGAACACGCGCATCGCCTGGTCCAGCGCCCGGTCGCGGTCGAAGCTGCGGGGACGTCCACCGGTGGCCACCAGGGGATTTTATAGCGAGCACTAAGAAACCTGGTATGGTCCGCTTCTGTAGCGATCACTAAAGAACCGGAGGAGCCTCGTGCCACCGACGACACCCATCGTCACGCCGTACGCCCGCACCGTCCGGGGCCGTGGACCCGGCCTGCTGCTCGCCCACGGTGCCGGCGGTGGCGTCGCCGCCAACTACGGACCGATCCTCGACACCCTCGCCGCCGGACACACCGTGGTCGGCGTGGACTATCCCGGCTCCGGCGACACCCCGCGGGCCGGTACGCCGCTGGCGCTGGACGACCTCGCCAACCAGCTCGTCGCCGCCGCCGATGCGGAGGGTCTCGACCGGTTCGCCCTCGTCGGCTACTCGCTGGGCACCGCGGTGGCGGTCCGGGTGGCCAGCCGGCACCCCGAGCGCGTCACCGCACTGGTGCTCACCGCCCCGTTCGCCCGTCCGGACGCGCACCTGCGGCTCGCCGCCGAACAGGCGCGTGACCTGCACGCCCGGGGCGAGGCGATGCTGCTGGCCCGGCACCTGCTGCCGCTGATCCTGAGCCCCCGGGCGCTGGCGGCGCTGTCCGCCGAGGAACTGGCGGAGACGCTGCGGACGAGCGCGGCGACGAGCCCGCCGGGCAGCGGCGACCAGATGGACCTCGTGACCCGGGTCGACGTCCGCGCCGACCTGCCCCGGATCGTCGCGCCGACGTTGGTCGTCTCCACCACGGCCGACCGGTTGGTCAGCCCCGAGCTGCATCGCGACGTCGCGTCCGCCATCCCACACGCCGAGGTGGTGGAGATCCCGACCGGGCACCTGCCGTTCGTCGAGAGCCCCGTGGCCTGGGCCACCGCCATCACCGGGTTCCTCGCCACGTCCGCCTGACGGGTGCCCCGCTCCGCGGCCGAAAGCGGCTGGCGCGGGCACCGGGGCCGCCGCCCCGGCCGCGGAAACGGCCACGTCACCCCCGGGTCCACCGGCCCGCCATCGGCGCCGGTGGAACTACACTCCGTCGGTGCTGGCACATCCGTCGCCGGGCCGGCCCCGCCACGTTCCCGGTCCGGCCCACCGCACGTCTGAGGGGGACACCGACACGGATGCGCACGTCGGAGCCGGAGCCCGTCGACCCGATCACCGCCGACCCGGCACCGGTCCGGTCAGTCGGATACCACGACGTCGTCCCGCCCGTCGAGTCGGCCCTGCAACCGCTGCCGCGCGGCGCGGTCGTGCCGGCCTCGGAGCAGGTGGCGCCCGAGCCGGACCCGACGGACGCCGGAACGGTCCGGGCCTCCGGCCGGATACTGGCCGCCCAGACGGCGGGGCGGGTGGCCGCGGCCGGGCGGGTCGCGGCGGCCGGGGCGGCCCGGGGTGCCCGCACCGCCGCCTACCGGGCCACCCGACCGTTCGTGAACCTCTTCGCCGGGTTCGGCTGCTTCCTCCGTGGACTGTGGCGCTTCCTGACCAGTCCCGTGCTGTGGCTGTACGGGGCCGCGCCACTGGTGCTGCTCGCCCTGGCCAGCTTCGGGATCACGCAGGGGATGATGGCGGTCGCCGAGAGCATCGTCGACCGGGCCCTGCGGTTCGCCGACAGCTGGCCACAGTGGAGCCACGATCTGCTCGGCGGGGTGCTGCTCCTGGGTGTCCGGATCGTCGTGCGCGTCTTCGTCGGCTACCTGGCCCTGCCGCTGAGCATCGTGCTCGCCGCGCCGTGCCACGTCCTGCTCGTCCGCCGGGTGGAGCGGATGCTCGGTCACGGCGCCCCGGCCGGTGGACGGCCGTCGCTGTGGCGGTCCTGGATCGTCGCCATCCGGCAGGCGGTTCTGGTCACGCTGGTGGTGCAGTTCGGCTGGATGCTGCTCGTCCCGCTCATGCTGATCCCCGGGCTGAACGTGGTCGTGGTGCTCGGCGCGGTGGTGCTGTTCAACGGTTTCCTCGTCGGGCTGCTGGTGCTGGCGGTTCCCCTGCACCAGCACGGGATCACGTCGTTGCGGGCCCAGCTGTCGGCCGCCTGGCGGCACCGGGCCAGCGTGATCGGCTTCGGCGCGGCCAGCCTCATCGTGCTCAACGCGCTGCCGGTCACGCCACTGCGCGCGGTCGTCGCCTCGGTCATCTTCACCGGCGCGGTCCTGCTGCACGACCGGATGCGCCGGCTCGAAACCGCGCCGTCGGGTGAGCCGTCGGAGGGGCCCCGGCCCACGGAGCCGGCCGCCGCACCGACTCCGGCCGTGGAGGCGTCGTCGAGGTCGGCCCTGCCACCGTCACCTGACCGGTAGCCGCCGTGGCCGCCGCCGGGCGGCCGCCACGGGCCTCGCGCCCGTGGGTGGAGTACTCGCGCACCGAACACGGCAGGTCGCGCAACGAGGCGCTCCGTCCGCTGGGCGAGTGGGGCAGCCGACGACGTGCGCGCCTCGCCGCAGAGGGACAGCCGGTGTCCGACCAGCGGCGCGCCAACCGGGGGAACGGGTGCGCCGCGGGCGGGTGCGGTTCAGTCGACCGTCGTGGTGACCCCGCCACCGCAGGGCGCGCCGGGCTCGATCGACGCGGTGATGCGGTAACGCCGGATGAACTCGTCGATCGCCGGGTCGTCGGCGTCGCGGACCGCGAGCTGGTAGCCCCAGGCCTGAAGTGAGATCGGCACGTTCTGGCCCGGGTGAGGGCTGAGCATCAGGTACTCCTGGCCGCGTACCCGGGCGGCGAGTTTGTCCACCTCGGACGCGGCGAGCCCCGGCCGGTACGTGATCCACACTGCGCCGTGCTCCAGGCTGTGCACGGCGTTGCCGTCGGCGATCGGCGCCGGGTAGACGTCCCCGTTGCAGTTCTGCCAACGGAATGAGTGCGGACCGCCGGCCGGCGGCGTCATCGGGTAGGTGATCTCCCCCTCCCGGTGCTCCTGGGAGAGCACCTCCGGGGCGCGCTCGCGGTAGTTGACCAGCGCCGACATGTCGGCCTCGGCGGTCCGGTTCCGGTACCAGAGGAACCCGCCGATCCCGCAGGCGGCGAGGACGACCAGCGCGAGGGCCCCACCCACGAGTGCGACCAGCAGGCCGGTCCGGTTGCTCCTCACCGGGGCCGGTGGCGCCGGATGACCCGGGTACGGCTGCCCCGGTGGCCCGGAGCCCGGCACCGGGGCGGGATACCCGGCCGGTGGTGGTCCGTACCCGGGTGGGGCGGGTGCCGGGGCGGGCACGGGTTGCGGTGACCCGGGCCCGGACGCCGGCGGAACCGGTGACGGGCCGGAGGGCTGCTGGTACGGCGGATCCGGGTACGACATCTGCCCCCGCCCTGTCTACACGGGAAAGACACCCGATCGTAGTACGGCGACCACGACCCGGACGACCACGGCGTGCCGGAAGGCGGCGTCCCAGAAGGCGGTGTCCCGGCGCGGAGACCGGACCACCCGCCGGCACGGCCCCCACCTGACCGGTAGCCGCCATGGCCGCTCCCGGACAGCCCGATCAGTGGATCATGCGGGTGTCCGCGACCTAGCGTTTCTCCGACGACCGAGGGAGGGACGCAGAGTGAAGCTGTCCGTGGACACCGCTGCTCTCCGTCAGGCGGGGGCGCACACCATGGCTGCCGGGCACGTGCTGTCGAGCACGGTCGGGGGTGGAAAGGCACTCGCCACGTCGGCCGGGTCACTGCAGGGGCTGGCCTCCGGCGCGGCCCTGACCACGGCGGCGCGGCGCTGGGAGCAGCAGGTCGAACGGCTCGCGGCACTGGTGCGGTCAGACGGCATTCGGATCATGCAGGCGGCGGAGGCGTACGACACCAGCGACGACAACAGCGCGAGCGGCTTCCAGCAGATGCTGGACAGCCTGAACAAGACCGGCGACGTCGACTGGTCGAAGGTGCTGGTCAGGTGAACGTCGAACTGCTGCTCAAGCCGGACCCCGACGCGTTGGCGACCGACGCCAGGGCCTGGCAGGCCATGGCGGACGCGCTGGAGGACTGCGCGATCGAGCTCAACAAGCGGGCGATCGACGCGATCGCCGACGCCTGGAAGGGCACCGCCAGCGACTTCGCCCAGTCCGAGATCGCCGGCCACCGGGCGGCGCTGCAACGTGCGGCGGACGCCGCGGAGGCGATCAGCAGGGCGCTCAACGACGCCGGCAACCGGTGGCGCGTCGTGCAGGGCACGATGCGGCGGATCAGGACCGTGGCCGCCGACCTGGGGCTGCGGCTCGCCCCCGACGGCACCGTCACCGCGGGCCCCGAGGCCACCGGGACACCGCGGGACGTCGCCGAACTGACCAGGGCGGCGAAGGCGGCACTGGCCGAGGCCGAGGCCATCGACGCAGACCTCCAGCGGGCGCTGTCACAGCACGACCGGGCCGGCCTGCAGCCTCCGGCCGGGCTGTCCGCCCTGGTCAAGGGCATGCCCGGTCCGAAGGCGTCGGCGAGCACGGTGCTGGCCTGGTGGAACAGCCTCACCGAGGCCGAGCGGTCGATGCTCGTGCAGTGGCGGCCGGAGCTGATCGGTGGGCTGGACGGCATCCCGGCGGACGCCCGGCACCGCGCGAACCTCATCCTCCTGGAGCTTGCGGCCGAGGACCTGGCCGAGCAGAAGCTGCTGCTGGAGGGGGCCAAGCCCACCGCCGTGCAGCAGCCGGCGGTGAGGGAGGAGATCGCCGAGATCACCAAGAAGCTCGAAGCGCTCAACTCGCTGAAGTCCCGGATCTACGGCTCCTGGTCCAACGGGGAGGCACCGCTGTACCTCCTCAAGTTCGACCCCGGCGGCGACGGCAGGGTCGTCGTCTCCGTGGGCAACCCCGACACGGCCAAGCACGTCTCCGTCTACGTGCCCGGCACCACGTCCAAGCTCTGGGACATCAACGAGGACCTGTACCGCGCCCAGGCGAACCACGAGGTCGCCACCGCCAAGACCAAGGACAGCGTCGCCTCCATCCTCTGGATCGACTACGACGCGCCGGACTGGCTCGACACCCCGGCCGATCCCAGCTACGCCAAGAAGGGGGCGCCGCAGTTGCGGGCGTTCGTCGACGGGCTCTCGGTGACCCACCAGGGCGGCGCACCGCACACCACCCTCATCGGGCACTCGTACGGCGCCCGGGTCATCGGCGAGGCGGCACTGATCAGGCCCGGCATGCAGGCCGACGTCATCTCGGTCGCCGGCCCCGGGTTCGGGGTGGACTACAAACCCGGCAACGACATGCCGCACCCGGACAAGCTGAAAATCAACGGGGACGTCTACTCCATGGTCGGCGCCCTGGATCCGATCAGGCTGTCCTACGACCACCCCGACGCGCGTGCCCTGGCCGAGGGCATGACCGGCGTCCACGGCACGGGTGTCGAGTACCTGCCCGGGGTGAAGTCGATCGACATCGGCACCGACGGATCCCTGCACAGCACCTACTGGGAGAAGGAGCGGTTCCTCAACAACGTCGGAAACCTGATCGTCGACCGCAAGGAGAAGGTGACGACCGAACCGACCGTCGGTGACCTGCTGAAGCAGGCGGGCCTGGATCGCTGACCCGGGGGCGGGGCGCCCGCCGGCGGGTGTTCGGGGACCCCGCCGGCGGGCGGGACCGGGCGTGCCCGACCTACCGGTCCGGGTCGATCCAGCCGAGTTGGACCGCACGTACACCCAGTTGCAGCCGGCTCTTGACGCCCGCCTGGCTCTGCAGGGCGGCGACCATCCGGCCCACGGTCCGCTCGGAGCAGCTCAGCTTCTTCGCCGCCGCCGCGTCGGTCGCCCCGTCGGCGAGCAGGGCCAGCAACTGCCGCTGCATCGGGGTCAGACCTCCGGAGTCCCGGCCCGTCCCGGCGTCGACCAGCGGCGTCGCCACCCGCCAGTACCGGTCGAAGAGGTCACGCGCCGCGGCCACCGTACCGGCGCTGCGTACCTGCAGCACGCCGGCCCGGTTGTCACCCGGGTCGAGCGCGGTCACCACGTAGTCGTCGTCGACCACGATCATCCAGACCGGCAACGCCGGCACGGTCCGGACCTCCACACCCTGGTCCCACATCTGGCGGGCCCCGTCGAGCAGGGGCTTGCGGAACGTGATGCTGTCCAGCAGCACCAGCCGCATCGTGGCACCGCGTCGGGCGACCTGCACGGCGAGTTCCTCGGCCGGCCGGTAGTCGGTGTCGTCGGCCAGCCCCGGCGGTGCGCCCGACGCGCCGAGGACGTGCACCGAGGTGCGGGCGGTGGCCGCGATGTGTTCCAGACAGGCCCAGGCGGCGTCCGGGCCCTCGTGCAGTCGCACGTTGCCCACGTCCCACGAGCCGGGGCCGGGAAACTCGGCGGCCAGCGCGTCGACGGCGGCGCTGCTGCGCTCCACCCGCTGCTGGTGGCGCAGCAGCTCGGCGCGGGCCCGGGCGAGCAGCGGCCCGAGTGCCCGTTGCGGCGGCACCGGGAAGAAGCGTTCCGGGTCCTGCAGAGACCGGCGCAGCAGGCCCAACTCCACCAGGCGCTCCAGTCGCCGGCCGACCTGCGACTCGGTCTCCGCCAGCCGCTCGGCAAGCTGGGCCACCGGCGTGCGTGGCTCGCGCAGCAGGTGCCGGTAGAGCGCCTCGTCGGCGGGGTCTATGCCCAGGTCGGAGAGCACGTCGCGTCACACCACCCCCGCGCACCGGGCCGTCACGGCGCATCCTCGCGCGCGCCCGGCAGCCTCGACGTGAGGTGCCGGAGCCGCCGTCGGCTCAGTCGAGCCAGGTGCCGGCGCGCATGACCCGGACCACGTTCAGGTTGTCGTCCAGTACCACCAGGTCGGCGCGCAGTCCGGGCGCCAGGGCGCCCACCCGCTCACCGAGCCCGATCGCCCGGGCCGGGGTGGTGGCCGCCATCCGGCAGGCGTCGACCATCGAGAACCCGGCCGCCACCGCCTGACGCAGCGCCGCGTCCATCGTCAGGACGCTGCCGGCGATCGCCCCCGGCGAGCCGTCCGTGGTGGCCAGCCGGGCCGTCCCGTCGGCGACCACCACCGGCTGCCCGCCGAGCTCGTACGCGCCGTCGGGCATCCCGGCCGCCGCCATCGCGTCGGTGACCAGCGCGGCGCGCTCCGGCCCCGCCGTCGCGGCGGCGAAGGCGAGCGTCCCCTGGTGCAGGTGCACCCCGTCGGCGACCAGTTCGCACACCACGTTCGGCGAGCCGAGCAGCGCGAGGACCGGTCCGGGTTCGCGGTGGTGCACTCCGCGCATCCCGTTGAACAGGTGGGTGGCGACGGTCGCCCCGGCGATGATCGCGGCGCTGGTCTGCTCGTACGTCGCGTCGGTGTGCCCGATCGCGGCCACCACGCCCCGGGAGACCAGCAGCTCGATCGCGGCCAGCGCACCCGGCAGCTCCGGGGCGAGGGTGACCATCCGGACCGCGCCGGAGCCGAGGTCGAGCAGGTCGACGAGTTCGTCCAGCGACGGATCGCGGAGGAAGGCCGGGTTCTGCGCGCCGCAGCGCGCCCTCGACAGGTACGGCCCCTCGTAGTGGATGCCCGCCAGCACACCGTCGGCCACCAGCGGCGCGAAGGCCTTGGTCGCCTCCCGCATCAGTTCGTACGGCGAACTGACCAGGCTGGCCAGCAGCGTGGTGGTGCCGTGCGCCAGGTGGAACTCGGCGGCGCCCCGGGCCGCGTCGACGTCTCCGGTGGTGAAGGTGTGCCCACCGCCGCCGTGGGTGTGGATGTCGACGAAGCCGGGGACGATCCAGTGTCCATCCCGGATCGACGGGTACTCCGCGACGGCGGTGATCCGGTCGCCGTCGAGTTCCACACAACCCTGCCGGATCACGCCGGTCGGGGTGACCACCTTGCCACTGATGCGGACGGTCACGTCGCCTCCTCGCATCGCTCGGCGTCGCCGCCAGACGGCGGCCGGATTGACCGCTGACCTCGTTGCTCGGTCACGGAGCCTTCTGGGCCTCGACGGTGTCGAGGGCGAGCAGGGCGGCGCCCAGGCAGCCCGCCGCGTCGCCGAGGGCCGCACGCCGTAGCCGGGGCTCGGTCTGGAAGGTGAGGCGCTGCCGCAGCGTCTCACCGAGCGGATCGAGCAGCACGGCACCGGCCTCGGCGAGTCCGCCACCGAGGACGACGACCTCGGCATCGTACAGGGTCTGGGCGAGGATCAGGCCGTCGGCGAGCGCGTCGATCGTCTCCCGCCACACCTGCCGGGCGGCCTCCTCGCCGCCGACCACCCGGTCAGCCACCTCGGCGGCGGTGGCCGCCGTCCCGGTCAGCGCGGTGTACCGCCGGCCGACCGCGGCGGCCGAGGCGACGGCCTCCAGGCAGCCGCGCGCGCCGCACCCGCAGCGTGGCCCGCCGGGGCGTATCACGACGTGACCCAGCTCCCCGGCGGCGCCGTGCGCGCCGGCCAGCACCGTCCCGTCGACCACGTGGGCGGCGGCGATGCCGGTGCCGATGGCGACGAAGAGCAGGTGTCGCGTTCCGCGCCCCGCCCCGAGTCGGGCCTCGGCGAGCCCGCCGAGCCGGACGTCGTGGCCGAGCGCGGTCGGCAGGCCGAGCCGCGCCCCGACCCGTTCCCGCAGGGGTACGTCCCGGAACCCGAGGTTGGCCGACCAGACCACCGCGCCGGTGGCCTCGTCGATCACTCCTGGTATTGCTATTCCTACTGACAGTGGCGTGAGGCCGTCGTTTCGGGCCCTGGCGGTGAGTCCCTCGGCGACGTCGAGAATGGTCGCCACCACGGCGTCCGGGCCGCGCCCGGCGCCGGTGGGGTGCCGTTCGGTGTGTACGGTGCTGCCGTCGGGGCGGACCAGGGCGCACTTCATCCCGGTCCCGCCGACGTCCAGCGCGACGACGACGTCGGTGGACCGCCGTGGTCGCGGGGAGGCCGGCCCGGTCACGGGAGCACCACGGAACGGGTCAGGTGCCGGGGCGCGTCGGGGTCGAGCCCGCGCCGGGCCGCCAGGGCGACCGCGAAGCGCTGGGCGAGGATCAGGTCCGCCATCGGGTCGAGCGGCGGCCGGCCGGCGCTCCAGCCGCCGAGCACCGTGTACGCGCCGTTGGTCCGGCTGTGGACGAACGCCGCGCCGGTCGCGGCGATGTCCTCGACCAGCCCGGCGGGCACCTCCCCGAACGCCCAGACCAGACGGCCGGGCGCGGCGATCGAGATCGGCCCGTGCCGGTAGTCCATCGCCGGGTACGCCTCGGCCCAGCAGGTGGCCGCCTCCCGGCACTTCAGGGCCGCCTCGTGGGCGATGCCGATCGTCCAGCCGCGACCGAGGAAGGTGATCTGTTCGACCCGCTCCGGGTCGAACGGCAGCGGGGCGCGGACCGCGACCTCGGCGTCGGCGGCCAGGGTGGAGACCTCGGTGCCGAGGTGCGCCCGGAGCAGGGCGAGAACGCTGGTGGCGAAGCGGGTCTGCACCACCGAGCGCTCGTCGGCGAAGGGGAGGGCGACCGTTTCGGTGGCGAGGGCGACGGCGGGGGAGTCGGGGTCGCCGACGAGCAGCGTGGCCGGCCGTCGCCCGCGCAGCGCGGCGAGGAGGTCGAGCACCTCGGTGGTGGTGCCGGATCGGCTGATCGCGACCACCCGGTCGTACGGCCGGTCGAGGGGGAACTCGGAGGCCTGGAAGGCGTCGGTCTCGCCGTGGCCGGCGCGTTCCCGCAGCGCCGCGTAGGCCATCCCCATGAACCAGGAGGTGCCGCAGCCGACCACCGCGACCCGCTCACCGGGTCGGGGCAGTGCGGTGGCGGAGGTGGCGGCCAGGGCGGCGGCCCGTCGCCAGCAGTCCGGCTGGCTGGTGATCTCCGCGTCGACGTGGCCCATGGCGGCTCCTGCGCAGAACGGCTCGGTTCAAAGGTGTTTCGAGCGTCATTCTGCGCGAAGCCCGTCGCCGGTCGCAACCGTGCGCAGTTTCGCGCAAGACTTGGTTTTGCTGCCCGGTATTTCGCGCACTATCGTGCACGCAATTCGTCACGTCGACGACACCCGGAGGATCAGGTGGACCGCTACGCGAGGTGGAACGCGCTGCTGGAGCTGCTGACCGAGAGCGGGCGAATCAGTGTCGAGGACGCGGCCAACCGGCTGGGGGTGTCGCAGGCGACCATCCGGCGCGACTTCGACCAGCTCGCGCAACAGCAGATGATCACGCGTACCCGCGGCGGGGCGGTCGCCAACGGCGTGTCGTACGACCTGCCGCTGCGGTACAAGACCGCCAAGCACTCCGCCGAGAAGCAGCGGATCGGGGCGGCGGCCGCCGCGCTCGTCGCCCCCGGCATGGTGGTCGGGCTCAACGGCGGTACCACCACCACCGAGGTCGCCCGCGCCTTGGCCGTCCGCCCCGATCTCAACGGTGGCGGCGACGGGGCCCAGCTCACCGTGGTGACCAACGCGCTGAACATCGCCAACGAACTGCTGGTCCGGTCCCGGATGAAGATCGTGGTGGCCGGCGGGGTGGTCCGGCCGCAGTCCTTCGAGCTGGTCGGCCCGCTGGGCGGGGCCCTGCTGCGGGAGGTCACCCTCGACATCGCGCTGCTCGGGGTCGACGCCATCGACGTACGGCTCGGGGCGGCGGCGCACCACGAGGGCGAGGCGGCGATGAACAGCCTGATGGTGGCGCGGGCCAAGCGGGTCGTGATCATCGCTGACTCGTCCAAGCTGGGCGGCCACGCCTTCGCCCGGATCTGTCCGGTGGAGCGGGTGGAGACCCTGGTCACCGACTCGGGTGCCGATCCGGCGACGGTCCAGGCCTTCCGGGATGCCGGCGTCCAGGTCATCTGCGCCTGACCAGCCCTGGCACCCGGCGTGTCGTCCCGGGTCGCGGGCCCGGGGCGGTGGGGTGGCGGTCGCCGAGGTGGATCTTCCGGCAGTTCGTGGCCGCCGGTAGCATGCAAAGCGCAGTAGCTCGCAAAGCGGTGCTACGGTGACCCCGACACCGACACCGGAGGTCTGGAGAGAGGCCAGGGAATGGCGCCCGTACTGGAGATCGAAGGTCTGCGGAAGACCTACCGGAGTAGACGCCGTGGGGAGCGGCGGGCTCTGGACGGATTCGACATGGTGGTCGAGGCGGGGCAGGTACACGGGTTCCTCGGCCCCAACGGCTCGGGGAAGACGACGACGCTGCGTACGCTGCTCGGGCTGATCCGGCCCAACGGCGGCCGGATGGCGATCCTCGGCCGGGAGGTGCCGGCGGCGCTGCCGGCGGTCGCCAACCAGGTCGGTGCGATCGTGGAGAGCCCGCAGTTCTTCCCGCACTTCTCCGCCCACGACACGCTGTCGCTGCTGGCCCGGGCGGGCGGGGTGCCGCAGCGGCGGGTGACGGAGGTACTGGAGCTGGTCGGCCTGCGCGACCGGGCCAGGGAGCGGGTCAAGACGTACTCGCTCGGCATGAAGCAGCGACTCGCCGTCGCCTCCGCCCTGCTGAAGAACCCGAAGCTGCTGATCCTCGACGAGCCGGCCAACGGGCTCGACCCGGGAGGCATCCGGGAGATGCGGACCCTGGTCCGCGACCTCGCGGCCGGCGGGATGACCGTGCTCTTCTCCAGCCACATCCTCGGCGAGGTGCAGCAGATCTGCGACTCGGTCACCATCATCTCGCTGGGACGCCGGGTCGCCGCCGGTCCGGTCGCCGAGGTCCTGGCCCAGCACTCCGGCGGTGGACTGCGGGTACGGCTGGAGGCGGTCACCGACCTGCCGGTCGCCGCCGACCTGCTGACCCGCGCCGGCGCCCGGGTCACCCCGGCCGACGACCACCTGGTGGTCCACGGCATCGACAAGCCGGCGACGGTCACCCGTACCCTCGCCGGGTCCGGCCTCTACGTCAGCGAGCTCGCCCCGATCACGGCCGACCTGGAGAGTGTCTTCCTGGAGCTGACCGGCACCGCCCCGGTTCCCGGCCAGCACCGACAGGTCGACCAGTCCACCGTCGTGGACCGCCCGGCCGGCACCACCGCGTCCGACCCGACCACCGGGGGGAAGGCATGAACCTCTACACGACCGAGCTGCGCCGGTTGTACAAGCGTCGGTTCATCCGGTACACGGCCCTGGGCGGACTGCTCGTGCTGGTCGCGGTGGTGGTCAGCATGTTCCTCATCAACCAGAAGATCGGGCCGGAGCAGTGGGCCGCGGCGGAACGCCAGGCGGAACAGGAGTGGCGGCTGCAGGTCGAGGAGACCCAGCGGCTCCGGACGCAGTGCGAGCAGGCCAGGGCGGCCGGAAACACCGCCGACCACCCCGCTGGCTGCGCGGAGATCGAGGCGCCGCCCCGGGAGGCGTTCAAGGCGGAGTGGTACCTGCCGTCCACGTTCGACTTCAGGAGGGAGTTCGAGCCGACCCTCACCACCCTCACCGCCGTCCTCGCCCTGGTCGCCTTCCTCTGCGGGGCCTCCTTCGTCGGCGCGGAGTGGAGCAGCGGCGGGATGACGAACCTGCTGCTGTGGCGGCCGCGACGGCTTGAGGTGCTGTTCACCAAGCTGGCCGCGCTGCTCTCCGCGCTGGCCGGACTGACGGTGCTGACCGCCGCGGCCTGGACGGCGGCGTTCTGGGCGGTCGGCACCCTCCGGGGCACCACCGAGAAGATGACCCCGGGCGTCTGGCAGTCGCTCGGTCTGACCGGGCTGCGCGGACTGGTGCTGGTGCTGGCCGCCGGGGCGGTCGGGTTCGGGCTCGCCTCACTGGGCCGGCACACCGCGCTCGCTCTCGGCGGGGTGCTCGGCGTCATGGTGGTGGCCCAGTTCGGCCTGGGTCTCGTGCTGGAGCTGGCGGGGGCGAGGTTCGTCGGCAAGTGGATGCTGCACACCTACCTGCTGGCCTGGATGCAGAAGAAGGTCACGCTGTACGACTGGAACGCCTGCGCGGTGTCGTACGGGGGGGCCTGTGAGCCGGCGACCTTCGACATCACCTGGCAGGCCTCGTCGGTCCTGCTCGCCGCCGGCCTGGCGCTGGTGGTCGGCGGGGCGGCCTGGGCCATGCGCCGGCGGGACATCACCTGACGGGGGGGTGGGCGGGCGGGGCGGTGACTCGGGGCCGCCCCGCCCGTCACGTTCCCGGCCGCGGCGGGACGGGGGTTCGGTGGTCGTCGGGTACCGGCACCACCGGGGCCGCGGCCGTCGCATCCGTCGCGCCCCGGGCGACGCGCGCGGGGCGCGACGGCCCGGGCGGTCTTGACCGGCGGTGGCTACCCTGGACAGGCTGTTCGCAGGTCGAGACCCAGCCCGGAGGAGCGCATGAGGTACGCCGACGCGCCCGCCGGCGACGAGGCCGACGACGCCGCCGGGCCGGCGCGGCGGCCCCGTGTCCCGCAGCCGCGTACCGCCCCGGAGCCGGCGCCGGAGTCCGTCGAGGCGTCGGTGCCCGTCGGCCCACCGCCGGCCGACGCCGCGGCGCCGGACGTACCGGGCGGCTCGGCGGACCACCCCGGGCCACCGACCGCCGGACCGGGCCGGCCGGAGACCGACCGGGGATCGGCGCTGACCGACCGGGAACGCGAGATCCTCGCGTTCGAACGGCGCTGGTGGCGCCACGCGGGGGCCAAGGAGCAGGCCATCCGCGACACCTTCGACATCTCGGCGACCCGGTACTACCAGATCCTCAACCGGCTCCTCGACAACCCGGCCGCCCTCGCCGCCGAGCCGGTACTCGTCGCCCGGCTGCGCCGGCTCCGCGCGGCCCGCAGCCGCGGTCGCGGCCGCTGACCCCGCCGCGGCGTCCGTTTCGCGGGCTGTTCGTTCCGCAGCCGGTTCGCTCTCCGCGCCGCCGAACGGGGCAACCGGCCACCGGCCGGCCCCACGCCCGGTGGCCTCACGACACCGCCACCCCGACCGGCACGTCGGGTCCGACCGGGTCGGCGGACACCCGGCGAAGCCGTACCAGCGCCGCCACGCGGGCGGCGAGCACGCCGGCGTTCAGCACGGCCGCCAGCGCCACCCAGATGACCAGCGCGGGCGAGTAGTAGCAGAGCTGCCGTAGGGTGATGTCCCGTCCGCCGTGGTTCAGCAGCTGCCTCACGGTGATCGACGAACCTCGGCGGTCGGCGATCCGGAAGTCCGGCAGGTAGTCCCGCACCGGGGCGTCGAGTTGCACCCTTCCCGCCTCGACCAGCTGGAGGACGGCGAGTGCGGTGAACGACTTGCTGACCGGGGCCAGCGGCATCGGCGTGGTGTCGGTGACCGCCGCCCCGGACGGGTCACGGCCGTACCCGGCCGTCCACACCACTTGATCACCCTTGGTGATCGCGACCGCGACACCCGGGTAGCCCGCGCGCTCGGCGAAGTCGGTCACCAGCCGGGCGACCGCCGCGCCGTCCAGCTCCGCCTCCCCGGGCGCCGGGCCCCTGGCGGACGCCGGTCCGGACGCCACGAGGACGGTGGCCAACCCGATGACCACCGCGCCCGCCGTACCCCGCCACCTGTTCCTGTTTCCGGGCATCTTCCTGTTTCCAGGCATCGCACAACCCCCGTCGTCTCGGCGACGACGCCAGACGCTAGGGATCCGGGCGCTTGCCGGGTGCGGCCGATCGGCATGCGTCGGCCCTGACCTTCGTCACCCCGCGGACGGGGTACGGGTCACTTCTCGTACGTCCGCAACCCGTTGCCGAGAGCGATGAACGTCGGCGCCCACTCGCCGATGAAGATGCCCCAGCGGTCGGCCCGGTCGATGCCGGCCTTCTCCATCTGCCTCGACAGCAGCCAGCTCACGAACGACAGGCCGATGCTGGCGACTCCCGCCAGGTACAGGTGCTCGGCGCGCAGCCCCATCTTGTGCAGGTGCTCCAACATGACGAACCCCCTCGTACCAACCCCCCGCGGTCGACGCTACCGCCCGCGACGGGTCGCGATCGGTGGTTCGCCTATCCCGAGGCACCGGTCAGGACGGCATCCGAACCTGGACCGCGTTCGCCCGGCGGCCGGTCGCGCCGGGTCCGTTCACAGCCGGCCCGCCGGCGGGGACGAGGACGTGGCCGCCACACCGCGCCCTCCCGGGGTGGTACTCGCAGATGCAAGCCATTTCTCGGCATCGGTACGCAGATGCGGCATGAATGGGGTGTCTCGCTTTGCATGTGCGGCTGTTATGGTTTCCGGGTGGGTTCCTTCCGCATCGGCGAGGCCGCCGAGCTGCTCGGGGTCAGCCCGGACACGGTGCGGCGGTGGATCGACTCCGGCCGGATCGCCGCCGGGCGCGACGACCAGGGGCACCGGGTGGTCGACGGGCGAGACCTCGCCGCCTTCGCCCGCGCCCAGGCCGCCGAGCCGGACGGGCGGTCCGACGTCTCCTCCGCCCGCAACCGGCTTCGCGGCATCGTGACGGCGATCACCAGGGACGAGGTGATGGCCCAGGTCGACATCCAGGCCGGGCCGTTCCGGATCGTGTCGCTGATGAGCCGGGAAGCCGTCGACGACCTGGGCCTGGAGGTCGGCTCGGTGGCGGTGGCGGTGATCAAGGCGACGACGGTGGTGGTCGAACGGGCCACCCCGACCGCCGCGGGGCGCGGACGGAGCGGCGCATGACCCTCCGACCACGACCACGACCGGGGAGCCGACCTCGTACGGCCCGCGGACTCCTCGCCGCGCTCGCCGCGCTGGTGCTCACCGTGACCGCCTGCGGCGACGCGACGCGACCGGGTGCCGGCGGCGGCTCCGGGTCCGGCGGCGATCTCACCGTCTTCGCCGCCGCCTCGCTGACCGACGTCTTCACCACCATCGGGCGGGACTTCGAGGCGGCCACCCCGGGGGTGCGGGTGACCTTCAACTTCGCCGGCAGTTCGGCGTTGGCGACGCAGATCGACCAGGGCGCCCCGGCCGACGTCCTCGCCTCCGCCGCACCGGAGCCCATGCGGACCGTCACCGACGCCGGAAACGCCGACGGCAGCCCGACCGTCTTCGCCCGCAACCAGCTCGTCATCGCCGTACCCGAGGGCAACCCGCGCGGGGTGACCGGGCTGGCCGACCTGACGGCGCCGGGGATGAAGGTCGCGCTGTGCGCCGCGCAGGTGCCGTGCGGGACGGCGGCGAGGTCGGTGCTCGACGCGGCCGGGGTGCACCTCACCCCGGTCACGCTGGAGCAGGACGTCAGGTCGGCACTGGCCAAGGTACGGCTCGGCGAGGTCGACGCCGCACTGGTCTACCGCACCGACGTCCGGGCCGCCGACGCCGAGGTGGACGGCGTCGGGTTCCCCGAGTCGTCCGGGGCGGTCAACGACTACCCGATCGTGGTGCTGCGGAACGCACCGAACCTGACCGCGGCCCGGGCGTTCGTGGCGTACGTGGCCACCGGGCCGGGCCGGGCCGCCCTCGCCGCGGCCGGCTTCCAGGTGCCGTAGCCCATGCGCCGGGTCGAGACCACCACCCGCCCGGTCCGGCGGTCGGGGCGTACCGGGCGGGTGCCGGTGGCGCTGCTCGCGCCGGCCGTGCTCGGGCTGCTCTTCCTGGTGCTGCCGCTGGCCGGGTTGCTGGCCCGCACGCCGTGGAACACGCTGCCGCAGCGGCTCACCGCGCCCGGCGTCCTCACCGCGCTGCGGCTGTCGGTGCAGACCGCCACCCTGGCCACGCTGCTCTGCCTCGTCCTCGGCGTGCCGCTGGCCTGGCTGCTCGCCCGGGTCGAGTTCCCCGGGCGGCGGCTGGTGCGCGCCCTGGTCACCGTGCCGCTCGTGCTTCCCCCGGTGGTCGGGGGTGTGGCGCTGCTGCTGGTCTTCGGGCGCCGCGGCGTCGTCGGCGGCTGGCTCGACGCCACCTTCGGGATCACCCTGCCGTTCACCACCGCCGGTGTCGTGCTCGCGGAGGCGTTCGTGGCGATGCCGTTCCTGGTCGTCGCCGTGGAGGGGGCGCTGCGCTCCGCCGACGTGCGGTACGAGGAGGCGGCGGCGACCCTCGGCGCCGGCCGGTGGACCACCTTCACCCACGTGACGCTCCCGCTCGTCGGACCCGGGATCGCCGCCGGGGCGGTGCTCTGCTGGGCCCGGGCACTCGGCGAGTTCGGCGCCACCATCACCTTCGCCGGCAACTTCCCGGGACGGACCCAGACCATGCCGCTGGCGGTCTACCTCGCCCTGGAGACCGACCCGCAGGCGGCGATCGTGCTCAGCCTCGTGCTGCTCGCCGTCTCGGTGGCGATCCTCGCCAGCCTCCGCGACCGGTGGGTGGGCACGTGACCCCGGGCGAACGGTCCACACCCGGTCCGGTGACCGGCACACCGGTTCGGCCCGCACGTCCCGCCGTGCCGACGCGACCAGCCCCGCCGTCGGCGGCGATGCTGGACGCGCGGCTCGTCGTCGACCGGGGGAGCTTCCGGCTCGACGTGGCACTGCGCATCCACCCCGGTGAGGTCGTCGCGCTGCTCGGGCCGAACGGTGCGGGCAAGACCACGGCACTGCGCGCGCTCGCCGGGCTGACCCGGCTGCACGCCGGGCACGTCACCCTGGCCGGCCGGGACCTCGACCGCCCCGGGGAACGGCGCTGGACGCCGACCGAGCGTCGCCCCATCGGCGTGGTCTTCCAGGACCACCTGCTCTTCCCGCACCTGACCGCGCTGGAGAACGTGGCGTTCGGCCCCCGGCGGCGCGGCCTCGACCGGCGCCGCGCCCGTGCGGTGGCCGCCGACTGGCTCGACCGGATGGGCCTGGCCGCGCAGGCCCGGCTCAAACCGCGACAGCTCTCCGGCGGCCAGGCCCAGCGGGTGGCGCTGGCCCGGGCGCTGGCGGTCGAGCCCGCGCTGCTCCTGCTCGACGAACCGCTCGCCGCGCTGGACGCCCGGACCCGGCTGGAGGTCCGCGCCGAACTCCAGCGACACCTCGCCGCACATCCCGGCGCCACGCTGCTGGTCACCCACGACCCACTGGACGCCCTGGTCCTGGCCGACCGGCTGGTCGTCGTCGAGGAGGGCCGGGTCGTCCAGGAGGGCGACGCAGCCGGTGTCACCGCCCGGCCCCGCACCGACTACGTGGCCCGGCTGGTCGGGCTGAACCTCTACCGGGGGCACGCCGACGGGCACACCGTGCTGGTCGGGGACGGGTTGCCACTCACCGTCGCCGAACCGCTGCACGGCGACGCGTTCGTGGCGTTTCCACCCTCGGCGGTGACGCTGCACCCGCACCAGCCGGCGCGCAACCCACACAACACCTGGCCCGCGACCGTCACCGGGGTCCAGCGGCACGGCGACCACCTCCGGGTCCAGCTCGTCGGACCGGTGGAGGTGGCGGCCGACGTCACCCCGGCCGCCGCCGCACACCTGCGGCTCGCCCCCGGGCAGCCGCTCTGGGTGGCGGTCCGGGTCGACGAGACCCGCAGCTACCCGGCCGGCATCGACGAACGTCGGTCCACCTCCCCGCCGGTGACCCGGCAGGGTAGACAGGAGCCATGATGCGCGTCCGCTCGGCCTCGGTGCCCGCCCCCGGTCGGATCGAGAACGAGGACCACGTCTTCCAGTACGGGGATCTGGTCGGCGTTCTCGACGGGGCGACCGTGCCGGAGGGCTTCGACACCGGCTGCGTCCACGGGCCGGCCTGGTACGTCCGGCGGCTCGCCGCCCGGATCGGGGTGGCCGCCGCCGAGCGGCCCGCCGCCGCGCTGGTCGGGAACCTGGCCGCCGCGATCCTGGCGGTCCGGGCCGACCACGGCGGGCAGTGCGACCTCGACCACCCCGGCACCCCGTCGGCCACCGTCTGCCTGCTCCGCCACCGCGGCGACCACCTCGACTACCTCGTCCTGTGCGACAGCCCGCTGGTGCTGGACCGCGGCGAGCGGATCGAGGTGATCTCCGACGACCGGCTCGCGGCGGCCATGGCCGAGCTGCGCGACCAGGCGGACGGCGTCGCGCGGCCCGGCGCGGAGGCCGACCGGGCGACCCGGTTCCGGAGGGCGGTGACCCTGCAGCGGACGCGGATGAACCAGACCCACGGCTACTGGGTTGCCGCCGCCAACCCCGACGCCGCCTTCCACGCCCTCTCCGGGAGCCGCCCGCTGACCGGTCCGCAGCGGGTGCGCCGGGCCGCGCTGCTCACCGACGGCGCCTCGCGGGCGGTACAGCCACTCGGACTCGTCGACTGGCGCGGCCTGCTCGACGTGCTCGGCTCGGTCGGGCCGGGTGAGCTGATCCGCCGGGTCCGCAGTGCCGAGGCCGACGCCGGCCGGCGGTCGGCCGGCGTCAAGCGGCACGACGACGCCACCGTCGTGCTCTGCGAGTTCGACGAGGACGCCGCACCGCCCCGCCCGTCCGCCCCGGCGGCGGTCAGCGATCCCGGCACGGCGACATCCGGTGGCGTCGGCTGACGTCGGTCACGAGGATCGGCGGCGCGTCCGTCCCCCTCCGGCAGCTCCGGGCCACATGCACCGCCGGAACGATCACGGTCTACCAGGCGTACCCGCCGTCGACCGCGGTTGCCGCGCCCGCGCACCGCAGGTTCGTGCCGCCGCTGACGCGGGAGCGCACGACCTGAGTCAGGCCGTCGTGCCGCTGATGACGTAGCCGTCGACGTGTCTCGTCCGGGGGTCGCCTCGGATACCGGCCGCCTGCCGCGGTAAACCACCCGGGCCGGCGGAGTGCCGCCACGACCAGCCAACCAGCCGGTGGGACGCCCGGCGGGAACGGGATCAACCGAACGGGGCGGACCCGGGAAACGAGTGGACGCGCACGTCTCCCGGCCAGAAGTATCGAGCCGTGACCCGTGAGGTACGGCTGACGCCGCTGGACGAGCAGCTTCTCGAACCGCTGCTCTCCGTGGCGGTCGCCGAAGCCGAGCCGGACGAGGTGATGCCGCCGGTCGACGCCCCCGCCGGCTGGTCACGGGCGCGCATGGACGCCTTCCGGGAGTTCTACCGGGCGCACTTCGGCGGGCTGGACGGGCCGACCGGCAACGTCATGTACGCGATCGTCCAGGACGGCGACGTGGTGGGCATGATCCGGCTGGGGCGGGTCCACGGCCAACCCGACACCCTGGAGACCGGGATCTGGCTGGGCAAGTCGACCCGCGGCCAGGGAATCGGGCTGATCGCGCTGCGCCTGGTGCTCGCCGAGGCGATCCGGGCCGGCGCCTGCCGGGTGGTCGCCGACACCCGGGCCGAGAACCTGCCGGCGGTCAACCTGCTGCGTCGGTGTGGCGCCGTGCTGGACTCCGACGGGACGGCGGTACGCGCCGAGATCCGGCTCGGGGTCGCCGAGGACGTGGAGGTGGTCGACGCCGGTTGAACGGCCGTGCCGTGTCCCCGGGTCAGCGCCGGGCGGCGTACGCGGCCAGCCAGGCGACCTGGTCCGGGTCCAACGACGGACGGACCCGTTCCCGGGCCGCCGCCACGTGCGCGGCCCGGACCGTCGACGCCTCCAGCGACTCGCGCATCGCGGCCAGTGCCGCCTCCCGGATCAGCGCCGCGCAGTCGGCCGCGGAGAATCCCTCCAACTCGGCGCCGAGCGCCGCCAGGTCCACCTCGTCGGCGAGCGGCACCGCACGGGCCGCCGCCCGGAGGATCTCGGTACGGGCGGCCGCGTCCGGCGGCGGGACGTAGACGAGGCGTTCCAGCCGCCCCGGGCGCAGCAGCGCCGGGTCCACCAGGTCGGGCCGGTTGGTCGCGCCGACCACCACCACGTTGCGCAGCGGCTCCACCCCGTCCAGCTCGGTCAGCAGCGCGGCGACCACCCGGTCGGTCGTACCGCCGTCGGTCGCCTGACCCCGAACCGGGGCCAGCGCGTCCACCTCGTCGAGGAAGACCAGCGTCGGCGCGGCGTCCCGGGCCCGCCGGAACAGCTCCCGGACCGCCCGTTCGCTCTCGCCCACCCACTTCGAGAGCAGCTCGGCACCCTTCACCGACAGCACGTTCGCCCGGCCGCTGCCGGCCAGCGCGCTGACCAGGTACGTCTTGCCGCATCCGGGCGGCCCGTACAACAACACCCCGCGTGGCGGCCGGACGCCGAGCCGGGCGAAGGTGTCCGGATAGGTCAGTGGCCAGAGGACCGACTCGGTCAGGATCTCCTTCACCTCGGCCATGTCGCCGACGTCGTCCAGGGTCACCCCGGCCAGCTCCAGCACCGACGCCTCGGCCATCGAGGTCGGCCGGACCACCTCCAGCGCGGCGGTGAAGTCGGCCATCGCCACCGTCGGTGCCGACGCCTCCTTCTGCCGCAGCGCCGCCCGTACCCCGGCCTCGCGTACCAGCGCGGCCAGGTCGGCGGCGACGAACCCGGGGGTACGGGCGGCGACCTCGTCCAGCCGGACGTCCTCGGCCAGCGGCATCCTCCGGGTCAGCACCGCCAACTGCTCCCGGCGCAGCGCCGCGTCCGGAAGCGGTACGGCGATCTCCAGCGACAGCAGGTCGGGGGCGCGCAGCGACGGATCCACCGCCTCGGGGCGGCTGGTGGTGCAGACCACGGCCGTACCGCCCCGCACGGCCGCGGCGAGGAGCTGCCGGAAGACGGTGGAGACCGGCCCCGGGGTGTCCCGGGGGGCGAGTGCCTCCACGTCCGCGACCAGCAGTACCGCCGGGGGGTCGTCCCGCACCGAGGCGAACGCCGTCCGCAGCCGCGTGGCGGCGGCGTCGTTGGTCAGCGCGGCGAGTTCGGGCGCCCAGACGGTGGCGACCCGGGCACCCACCGCCCCCGCGGCGGCCCGGACCAGTGCCGACTTCCCGGATCCGGCGGGCCCGGTCACCAGGACGCCGAGTGAGACCGTGGTGTTCAGCCGGCTGAGCACCTCACGGTGGTGGAAGCCGAGGTCGAGCAGTTCGACGAGCTGCTCCGCCTGGGGCCGCAGACCCGGCAGGTCGTCCAGCGCCACCGCGGCCGGCTGCGGTTCCACCACCGGTGACACCGATCCGGCCGCCTGCCCTTCCCCGGCCGGTGGCGCCCCGGCCGTCGTGGCCGGCAGGCCCGTCCGGGGCACCGGGTCGCCCCGGCCCGGCCGCCGTCCGCTCGTCTGCCCGCCGTGGGTGACGTGGCCGCCCTGCCAACCGACGATCGTGTCCATGGTGACCAGCACCGAGACCGGGGCGGCGCCTCCCATCCCGGTCGGGCCGGCCGGCTCGGCCGGGGCGGCCGAGCCGGACTCACGGGAGGTGTCCGGCACCGCCTCGGTGACGGTGAGCAGGGCGCTCGTCCAGGCGTACCCGACCGTGTTGGCGAGGCTGCGCCGGGCGGCCTCGACCAGGGTTCGGACCGCCGCGTCGGGAAGAACGTCCTGCGGCAGCAGCGAGACGTCGTCGCCGACGGTCACCACCTTGCCGAGCAACGCGAGGCGGAGCATCTCCGGCGAGACGAGGGCGGCGATCTCCGCCGGGCCCGTCAGCAGCACCCGGTGGGCGGCCACCACCGGGGCGGGGGCGACGACGACCTGACGACCGTCGCGCACGCCCAGGTTGCCCAGGATCAGGTCGTCGGCGTACAGCAGGGCGCGGCTCGCGGTCGGCTCGGCCCGGGCCACGATCCCGGCGGTCACCCGGCGGCCGGTCAGCCGGACCGGATCGCCGGGGTGCAGGCCGAGCACGGCCAGCACCTCGGGATGCAGCCGGACGATGCCCCGGCGGGCGTCCAGTGCCGCCGGCCGGAGACTGGCGGTGAGGGTGAGATCCGGAGCCGTCACCGGCCGAGAGTATCGCGCGCCGAACACCCCACTTTCGTGGTATTCCGGCGTGCCCGGGCCGCCGGCGCCGGCGGCCCGGGCACGCCGCTCACGGTCGATCGGGGTCCGGACCGAGCAGCGACGGGTCCCGGCGGACCATCTCGGCGAGCCGGGCGGCGGCCTCGGCGGTCGGCGGAGTCTCCGGGGCCGCCCAGCCCTGCACCGTGCGTACCGTCATCGGCCAGGACTGCGGCGGCCGGCCGGCGGTCGGCAGGGCCGGCTCGGCGGCCGGGCGTACGGTCACCACGCCGTCCTCCCAGGCGACGTGTACCGCGGAGATCTTCGGCCCGTCGGCGACCCACATGGTGACCGCCACCGTGGGGTGCTGGGCGACAACCCGTTGGACCGCCTCGGTCACCTCGTCGACGGGTGATCCGGTGCGGGTGGCCGCCTCCTGGGCCAGCCGCCGCTGCAGCGCCTCGCGCCGCTCCATCCGGGCCAGCGCATCGTCGAGTTCGCCCCTCATCGTGTTCACCTTTCCCGCCCGCCGCCGGCTCGCCCGCCCACCGCCGGCTCCTCCGGCCGACGGTCGTCCCCGAGCGGCCGTCTCTCGCGGGCTCAAGTTTCCCGCTGCCGGGATCAGACGATCCAGCGCCCGATCCGGCACGATGAGTAAGGGATTCTGTACCAGCAGTCGAATCGATTGGCGAAGGGACGCACGGGGACGAGCCTTCGGCGCCCGTGTCGGTCCGGTCACCGCTCGCCACCGTCCCGCCCGTCGACCGCGTCGACCCGTCCGCCGATCCCGCCGGGCAGGCGGCGGGCCGGGCCCGCCGGGTAGGTGATCGTGTCGGGGCCCGGGGCGTGACCCGGAACCGGCGTCCGGGCCGTACCGTTTGTTCATGCCTTCCCTCCTGCTGGCACGGTTGCGCCGTGTCCTGGTCCCCGGTACCGGACGTGAACGGCGCGGTATCCGGGCCGGCGCGGGTGGCGACGGTGCCGTGGCCGGCCCGGGCGCCGACGGGTCACCGACTCGGGCCGGGCGTGGGCGGTGGCGATCGACCCGGCGCCGGGTGGTGGCCGGCGCGGTCGCGGTCGCGTTGCTCACCGCGGCGACCGGATGGGCGGTCTGGCCCGAACGGGTCTCCTGGTCGGCCAGCGAGGCCATGATCACCGTACTATCCGGACCGGACGGCACCGAACCGGTCGAACTCGACACCACCTTCTTCCTGCCGGACCGGGCGAGCGCCGCGCACCCGGTGCCGGCGGTGCTGCTCGCCCACGGCTTCGGCGGGACGAAGCAGTCGGTCCGCGCCGACGCCGAGGACCTGGCCGAACTCGGGTACGCCGTGCTGACGTACACGGCACGCGGGTTCGGGCGCAGCGGCGGGCAGATCCACCTCGACCACCCCGACCACGAGGTACGGGACGCCTCCCGGCTGCTCGACTGGCTCGCCCGGCGGCCCGAGATCCGTACGGACGCCCCCGGCGACCCCCGGGTCGGTGTGGTCGGTGGCTCGTACGGCGGCGGCCTCGCGCTGCTGCTCGCCGCGTACGACTCCCGGGTGGACGCCATCGTGCCGATGATCACCTGGCACGATCTGGCCCGGTCGTTCCTGCCCGAGTCCACGGGTCGTGACCCGGTCGACGGGGTCTTCAAGAAGGGCTGGGCGGGCCTCTTCTTCGGCGGCGGCA
>CALGAM010000242.1 GCA_937951935.1 uncultured Micromonospora sp.
CCGCGTGGCACGGGCACCGCGTCGGGCTTCTCGGCGATGGACGGGGGTAGGTCGAGCACCTCGAAGACCCGGTCGAACGAGACCAGCGCGCTCATCACGTCGACCCGGACGTTGGACAGCGCGGTCAGCGGACCGTAGAGGCGGGTGAGCAGCAGGGCCAGCGTGACCACGGTGCCGGCGCTGACGGTGCCCCGCACCGCCAGCCAGCCGCCGAGTCCGTAGGTGAGTGCCTGGGCCAGCGAGGCCACCAGCAGCATCGCGACGAAGAACGTCCGCGAGTACATCGCCGACTGGATGCCGATGTCCCGGACCCGCTCGGCCCGCTCGGCGAAGCGCCGCGCCTCGACGTCAGGCCGCCCGAAGAGTTTGACCAGCAGCGCCCCGGCCACCCCGAACCGCTCGGTCATCGTGGCGTTCATCTTCGCGTCGAGGGCGTACGACTCCCGGGTGATCTGCGCCAGCCGGCGCCCCACGCGCCGCGCCGGGATGATGAAGATCGGCAGCAGGACCAGCGACAGGACGGTGATCTGCCAGGAGAGCGTGACCATCACCGCGGCGGTCAGGGCGAGCTGGATGATGTTGCTGACCACCCCGGACAGGGTGCTGGTGAAGGCGCGCTGGGCGCCGACCACGTCGTTGTTGAGTCGGCTGACCAGGGCTCCGGTCTGGGTCCGGCTGAAGAACTGCAGCGGCATCCGCTGGACGTGGTCGTAGACCCGGGTGCGCAGGTCGAGGATGATCCCCTCGCCGATCCGGGCCGAGTACCACCGCTGGGCGAGCGACAGCAGCGCGTCCAGCACGGCCAGGGCGGCGATCACCAGCGCCAGCAGAACGACCAGTCGGCCCGCGCCCGGACCGCCCCGGGAGATGGCGTTGACCACCTCGCCGGCCAGCACCGGCGTGGCGACGCCGATGCCCGCGGCAAGCACGACGGTGACCAGGAACACCCCGATGTCCCGCCGGTACGGGCGGGCGAACCCGACCACCCGCCGGACACTGCGCCTGCTGACCCGGTGCGCGACGACCTCGTCACGGTTGCGCAACGAGCGCAGCATGCTCCAGCCGCCCATGCTGCCGGCGGATCCCATCGGGTTGACCACGCGACCTCCCACTCTCCGACGATCACGACAACCGGAGTGGCGGCCGGGATCTTCCCGAACGCACCTTCCCACCCGTGCGACGGGTATCGCGCCCGGCCACGGCGATCGGGGTGGAGCGGACCGCCGGCGCCCGGCGTCCGCTCCACCCCGATCGCCCGGTCCGGCGACCCCTACTCGCCCAGTCCGGCAAGATCACGGATCCGCCGTGTCTGTGCCTCCCGCTCGGCCCGCCGCTGCTCCGCCGGCGTCCGTCCGGCCGCACCGGCCAGCAGTGCCTTGATCTCCACCACCGCGTCGCGGTGGCCGGCCAGGATCGCCGCGGTCAGGTCGCGGACCGCCGCGTCGAGATCGGTCCGCGGCACGACCACGGTCGCCAGGCCGAGCCGCTCCGCCTCGACGGCGTCGATCCGCCGGCCGGTGACACAGAGTTCCAGCGCGCGGGCATAGCCGACGAGCTCCACCAGTCGTTTCGTGCCCCCGAGATCGGGGACCAGGCCGAGCGTCACCTCGGCCATGGAAAACGACGCGTCGTCGGCCAGCACCCGCAGATCGCAGGCGAGCGCGAGTTGAAAACCCGCGCCCACGGCGTGGCCCTGCACCGCCGCGATCGAGATCAGGTCGGGGCGGTGCAGCCAGGTGAAACCATCCTGGAATCCGGCGATGCGTTCGGCGCACTCTTCCGGAGGAAGTGCGGCCAACTCGGCCAACAGGCCGGGGGCGCCGGATCCGGTGTCGGGCGTGGCGCCGGTAACCGCTGAGAGATCAAGACCGGCGGAAAAGGCCCGACCCTCGCCGCGTACCACGACAACTCGCACGTCTCCCGGTAGCTGCCGGGAGAACTCCCGCATAGCCCGCCACATCTCGGGCGTCTGCGCGTTGAGTACGTCGGGCCGGCACAACGTGAGTGTCGCCACCGGCCCGTCGCAAGTCAGTCGTACGCCGACGGTCACGAAAGATTCCACCGGCGGTCAGGCCCGGACCAGGTTGCCGTGCTCACGCCTTCTTCCGACGACGCGCGCCGCCACGCTGACGGAGCTGTACACCAGACTCGGTGAGCACCCGGTGGATGAACCCGTAGGAACGGCCGGTCGAGGCCGCCAGGGCGCGGATGCTTTCGCCGGAGGTATACCGCTTGACCAGGTCCTTGGCGAGCGTCTGGCGCTCGGCCCCGACGATCCGGCGACCCTTCTCAGTGCTGGTGGCTGTGCCGGTGGCTGCCATGTTGATTCCTCACGTCCCAGACTGTGCGGTTCGATACGGTCCCACCTATTAGACCGCCTCGAACGATCATGCGCTAGATATCAACTCTTCGCCAACCGACACGCACAGCGGTGTCAGTTTCCCGATTGAGTGATTGCGCAGCGGCTGGCCGGCGAGCAGACCGGGCTGGTTTCCGGTGCCCGGACACCGAGTTCACGCGGGGTGCCCCGGAGGGGGTGTTTCCCCCGGCCGGGGCACGATTCCCTCAGGTCGGTGGTGTGATTCCTTACCGCCGTCCGGGAGTCGTCCGGGAGTCGATGCAACCAACTGTCGAGATCCGTCCGCGGGCCGGCAACTTCTTACCATAGCCGCTCGCGTTTCCGCGCCCACGGATTCAGGATCGTGGATCACACAGAATAGCGGATCGCCCGCTGCCTGTCGCATCCGGCGGACGGCACCCGGCCGGTGGAACGTGGCCGGTCTCACAGCCGCCGCCGTCGGCGGCACCGGCGTACCGACACGCCGGTCCGCCGACCCGGCACGCGGCCGGTCGGGCACCGGGCCGGCAGATCGTCGCCGGTCACGTCGGCGCGACAGCCCGCCGTGGCCGTCACCGGACCGCCCGGACCAGAGGTGCGATCAGGCCAGCTCGACGAGTTCGAGCAGGTCGTCGCTCCAGGCGTCCTCGTCGCCGTCGGGCAGCAGGATCGCCCGGTCCGGCTTGAGCGCCTGCACCGCACCCGGGTCGTGGGTGACCAGCACGATCGCGCCCGGGTAGCGGGCGATGGCGTCGAGCACCTGCTCCCGGCTCACCGGGTCGAGGTTGTTGGTCGGCTCGTCCAGCAGCAGCACGTTCGCCCCGGAACAGACCAGGGTGGCCAGCGCCAGGCGGGTCTTCTCCCCGCCGGAGAGCACCCCGGCCGGCTTGTTCACGTCGTCGCCGGAGAAGAGGAACGCGCCGAGGATCCTGCGCAGGTCGGCGTCGGACTGCTCCGGTGCGGCACTGCGCATGTTGTCCAGGACGCTCCGCTCGACGTCCAGGGTCTCGTGCTCCTGGGCGTAGTAGCCCAACCGCAGCCCGTGCCCGTGCCGTACCTCCCCGGTGTCCGGCTCCAGCAGACCGCCGAGGATCCGCAGCAGCGTGGTCTTACCCGCACCGTTGAGCCCGAGAACCGCCACCCGGGAGCCACGGTCGACCGCCACGTCGACATCGGTGAAGATCTCCAGCGAGCCGTACGACTTCGACAGCCCGGTGGCGCTCAGCGGGGTCCTGCCGCACGGCGCCGGACTGGGGAACCGCACCTTGGCCACCTTGTCCGCGACGCGTTCCTCCTCCAGCCCGGCCAGGAGCCGCTCGGCCCGTCGCACCATGTTCTGGGCGGCGACGGCCTTGGTCGCCTTCGCCCGCATCTTGTCCGCCTGGGCCAGCAGCGCGTTCGCCTTCTTCTCGGCGTTGGCCCGTTCCCGGCGGCGGCGGCGCTCGTCGGTCTCCCGCTGCTCCAGGTACGCCTTCCAACCGACGTTGTAGACGTCCACCACCGACCGGGTGGCGTCGAGGTACCAGACCTTGTTGACCACCGCCTCCAGCAGGCCGGCGTCGTGGCTGATCACGACAAGGCCACCCCGGTGCCCGGCGAGGTAGCCGCGCAGCCAGCTGATCGAGTCGGCGTCGAGGTGGTTGGTCGGCTCGTCCAGCAACAGGATCCCGCCGCCGACCGCCGCCGAGTCGCGGAACAGGATCCGGGCCAGCTCGACCCGGCGGCGCTGGCCACCGGAGAGGGTCCCGATCGCCTGCCCCAGGACCCGGTCCGGTAGACCGAGGTTGGCGCAGATGCGGGCCGCCTCGGCCTCGGCGGCGTACCCGCCGAGCGAGGCGAACTGGTCTTCGAGCGCACCGTACCGGCGGACCAGCCTCTCGTCCGCCGGGCCGCTGGCCAGCCGCTGCTCGAGCTCCTTCATCTGGGCCATCAGCACGTCGAGGCCGCGGGCGGACAGGACGCGGTCCCGGGCGGTGACCTCCAGGTCGCCGGTACGGGGATCCTGCGGCAGGTAGCCGACCGGGCCGCGCCGGTCCACCTTCCCGGCGTACGGCTGTCCCTCGCCGGCCAGCACCTTCAGCGTGGTGGTCTTGCCGGCCCCGTTGCGGCCGACCAGGCCGATCCGGTCGCCGGGCTGGACCCGCAGCGTGGTGTCGGAGAGCAGGATCCGGGCGCCGGCACGGAGCTCCAGACCGGTGGCAGTGATCATCTCGGTGAACTCGCTCTCGGGCTTGAAGGCTGACTCAGGGCACACGAACAGGGCCGGCGGACCCGAGGGCTCCGTCGGCTCGGAGGGTCAGCCTTCGCAGAGCAGCACGGAGCCGAGTGTACCGGGCCGGACGAGCCGGCCGCCCACGGACCACGATCACGTTCGCTGAACGTGCGCGTGGCGTCCACGGGCGTACGTCTGGTCCCGTTCCCCGAGCGGGTCGGGCTCAGGAGTCCCGCCCGGGTGGGTTCGGGTCACGGACCAGGATCGGAACGGCCCGCGCGGCGGCGACCGCGTCGACCAGGACCGCGTGCCGGGGCTCGGGCACGTCGAGCACCCGCGCGGCCCGCAGCCGCGCCAGCGGGGCCAGCCGCCGGTCGGCCAGGACCACGTCCAGGGTGCGCCGGTCACCACCGGTCACCAGCGCGGCGAGCGTGCCCGCCTCGGGCACCAGCAACCGGACGACCAGGTCCGCGGCGTCGCCGGCGGCGGCCTTCGCCTGGTTCTCACGGCGGCGGGCGAACCGCTGCTGGGACCAGCCGCCGGCGGCGGTCCGGCCCTGCACGTACCGGCTCTCCACCTTGGAGGTGACGAGCCGCTCGCCGTCGGCGATCCCGACCGCGACCGCGCCGCGGCGGGCCAGCAGCAGACCGAGTCGCCGCGGCTGCTCGGCCGCGGCCAGGAAGCCGGCCAGGTCGCGGGCGGCCGGTGCGCCCGGCGGCGGGCACAGCACGGCGACGGCGCCGTCCGGCGCCGCCAGCCGCAGCCCCTCCGGGCCAGGGCTCACCTCCGGCTCCCCGTGCCGGGCCGTGAACGTGTCGAGCCACCGGGCCAGGCGGGCCGGCGGCACCTGCACCCACCGGCCGCCGCCGGCGGCGGGACGACTGCGCACTCCGTGACGGTACGGCACCGCCGGCTCAGTCCCCCAGCAGGCCGACGGCGAGCACCGCGATCAGCGCGCTGGACGCGAGCGCGGTGGCGAGTCTGCCCCGCGGCCCGGTCAGCACCCGGCCGAGCAGCGAACCGCCGGTCGCGATCAGCAGCTGCCAGCTCGCCGAGGCGGCGAAGGCGGCGAGGACGAAGGTCACCTCCCCGGCCGCCGACCACTCGGCACCGGCGCGCCGGCCGAGCACCAGCGCGGCGAAGTAGACGACCGTCATCGGGTTGAGCAGGGTCAGCGCGAGCAGGCCGGCGTAGGCGCGGGCCGGGGTGCCCAGACCGCGGTCGGTGCGGGCCGCGCGACCCGGATCGTGCCGGTGTCGGATGGCGTTCACGGCCCCGGTGACGGCCAACAGCAGCAGCACGGCGACGGCGATCCCGCGCAGCGGCCCGGCGACCGACTCGATCAGGCCGGAGAGCGCGGCGCCACCGAGCACCGCGACGGCCGCGTACAGCCCGTCGGCGGTGGCGACCCCGAGCGCGGCGGCGGCACCGACCCGGATCGACGTCCGGGCGGTCAGCCCGATGACGAGGACCGCGATGGCGCCGACCGGTACGGCCACGCCGTAGCCGGCGAGCAGGCCGGCGACAAACGCCTCGGTCATCGGATCGGCACAGCGGTCGGCCCCGACGCGGTGGACCGGTGCTGTCGCCGCCCGGGGCTGACGACGGCGGCAGGGCGGCTCCAGGTCCTCGAAGCGATCACGGACGACAGTCTGGCGCGGACGGGGCGGCCGGGCCAGCAAATTACCCGCCGCGGCGTCCCGCGCCTCGCGGCCGCCCCTGCCGCCGGGGCGGGCCCGCGGCGGCAGGGGCGGTGACGCCGGCACGACGGCGTCGGCGGACAGGTCCGGAAGGGCGTCGGCGGGTCAGGAGCAGAACTCGCGCCAGACGGCGAGCCCGGCCGGGTCGCGCAGCCGATAGTCGCCGGTCGACCAGGCGTGGTCGAACCAGATGTTCCACAGCGAGCCGTGGGCCACCAGGTAGTCGTTCATCGCCCGGACCCAGGCGGCCCGGCCGGTGCCGTCGTCGCCGGCGGCGATGTGGCTGCCGAGCTCCGCGACGCCGAACGGCAGCCCGACCGAGGCGTTCGCCGCGACCACCGGGTCGAGCAGGGTCGCCGGGGACAGGTACTGTCCCTTGGCCGCGGTGCTGTCGTAGTTGTAGACGTCCCAGGCGAGCACGTCGAGCACGCCGTTGCCGGGGTAGTAGTCCCGCCAGTTGCGGCCGGAGGCCGGCACCAGGGTCCACTGCATCAGCACCATGGTGGCGTGCAGTCGCGGATTGCCGGCCTCGTCGGCCAGCCCCCTGAGACGCCGCCAGGCGGCCCGGTACTCCGCGGCGGTGAACTCGCCGTCGCGGATGTTGTCCTCCGGCTCGTGGTAGTAGACCCAGTAGATGTCACGGTCCCGGGGCGCGGTGGCGAACCACTGCCGCATGTACGCGTCGTGCGTGCCGGCCGCATGGTCGCGGGCGTTGCCCTTGAAGGAGACCACGAGCGGGCGGGAGCCCACGTCGAGCGGGCCGGGCCAGGCCGGCGGCAGGCCGCCGTGGAAGAACCGGACCACGTCCAGCCCGTTGAACAGCGCGTCCTCGCGGGCGAGCGCCTGGGCCCAGGTCTCGCCGTTCTCCCGGGCGAAGGAGGCACCACACAGGGTGCCGCCTGCCGGGGCGTACGAGACGACGAGCCGCGGCGGGTCGACGCCGTACTCCCGGGAGTGGAAGACGCCGGCGGACTGCGGGGTCGGGTTGGTCAGCGCGAACGACACCGAGCCGGCCGTCGGCAGGACCGACGTGACGTCGAAGGAGACCTCCGAGGCGCCGGGGGTGATGGCGGCGGTGGCCAGCACGTCACCCGTCCCGGGCCGGTTCGCGTACGTGACCGCCTCGGACCAGTCCGACCGGGCGACCGCACGCAGTTCGAGCGCCGCCGGCTGCTGGGTCAGCTTCTGGAACGTCAGCTCCAGCCGCGCCGCCGCGACGCGCTGCCCGGCGGAGGGCGCCGGCACCGCGAAACGGAGGTAGATCTCGGAGTACCAGGGCGTGGACCAGTTGGAGGCGGCCAGCTTCGACGCCGAGCCGTACCCGGTCTGCGGCGCCTCGCGTACGACGTAGGTGTCAGCCTCGACGGGCACCGTCACCTCGGACGCGGCCGCGGCGGCCCGCGGCGGCCGCGGGGCCGGGCCGGGGGCGGCGTGCGCCGCGCCGGTGGGAAAGGTCATGACCAGTGCGGCGAGCCCGGCCAGGGCCGGCCGCCACGGGCCGCGGACCGGTGGGGCGGTTGTCTGCATACAACGCTCCTGCGCGGTCGGACACGGATGTCCACAGTGGTCGGGTGGCCCACAGCATCGCCGTACCGCCGCACATTTTTCGCACAGTGGCGATTGCGACACCGACCGTCGCGACAGAGAATCCTGGCTCCGGCGGCGCCACATCCGCTCCGGACCGCGTCCGGCCTGCCGCGGCCACCCGGGGCGGGGTCCCGGGCCGTTCCGTTGTCCGAAGCAGACCGACGGGAGCACGATGGTGAGCCACAACAGACGGCACGCACCGGAACCGGCGGCGCACGGGGTGCCCGCCGCGTCGACCGGTGGAGGTCCTCGCCCCGGATCCGGCGACACACGCGCTCGTGGCGTCGACCGGCACGGCACCGACCGGCGCGCGCCCAGCCGGTCGAATCCCGCTCCGCCGCCGGTGGACCCGCGCGCGCCTCGCACCGGCCGGGGAAGGCGACACCGCCTTCGGGCCGGGCTGGCCGTGGCGGTCGTCGCGCTGACCCTGGTCGCCTCGGTGCCGACCCTGCTCGCCTCGGCCGACCGCGCGGCCGCCGCTCCCGGTGACTCGGTGACCATCGGTCTGGACCGCAACTTCCCCGATCCGAGCTTCATCCACGTCGACGGGACGTACTACGCCTTCTCCACCGGCAACGGGTTCCCGGTGGCGTCGGCGCCGAGCATCCGGGGACCCTGGACGGTGCTGGGCAAGTCGATGCCGACCCGGCCGAGCTGGACGGTGCAGCCGGCGACCGGCACCTGGGACTGGGCTCCGGACGTGTTCCGGCGCGACGACGGCCGGTTCGTCATGTACTACACCGCGCACGACCGGGCCTCGGACCGGCAGTGCATCGGGACCGCCATCTCCGACTCACCGGCCGGCCCGTACGTCGACACCGCCTCCCGGCCCCAGATCTGTCCGTCGAACGGTCGGCACGTGTTGGACCCCTCGCCGTTCACCAAGCTCGACGGCACACACTGGATCATCTACAACGAGGAGGGCGGCCACATCCGGGCCACCCGGATGACCGCGGACCGGCTCCGCAACGCCGGCGAGGCCCCCATCACGCTGATCTCCCGCTCGACGATCATCGAGGCGCCGGTGATCCTGCGTAGTGGGCCGCGGCTGGTGATGTTCACGTCCCGCAACCACTACAACGACGGCTGCCGCTACAAGACCGAGGCGTTCGTCTCGGTGGGCCTGAACCCCGGCACCTGGACGTCCGTCGGCGACGTGCTGTCGCACGGCAACACCGGGTTGTGCGGACCGGGCGGCGCCGATCTCCTGAAGGTCGGCGGCAAGACCTGGATCATGTTCCACGCCTGGCGGTGCAACGTCCCCGGCTGCACGGTCAGCGACCCGGCGGCTCCGCGGCACCGGGCGATGATGGTCGGGACGATCAACTGGGGCGCGGACAACCTGACCCCGCGCATCGAGTAGCGCCCGGGAGGGCCGGCCCGGGACCGGACGGACACCCGCGGGAAACGCCCGAAGTATCGCTCCTCGTAAATTTGGCGACGATCGCGGGGTGGTCGAGGCCGTTCGGGCAACACTTCGGATCAAGTCCCATCGACGGGGAGGTGACGGAAGATGACCCTCGTCAAGATCGGAATCGCCCGGCTTCTCCGGCTCGACCGCATGGCCGGCCGGTACCCGTGGCGCCACTGAGTCGGACACACACGCCGGCGGCGACCGGGAGCCCGGTCGCCGCCGGCCTCCTTCCCGGCCGAGCGGCCCAGCCCCACGCCAGGCGGGGCGGCCGACACCGACCGAGCCCGAGGGGGTTGGGTGCCACACCAGCAGGCCACCGCGCCGACCGACGGCGACGCGTCGCGCGCGCACCGCCGACCGCCCGGCCCACCCGGGCGGTTCCTCCTGGGCAACACCTGGGACTACGAACGGGACCGGATCGGATTCCTCCAGGACTGCCAGCGACGCTACGGCGACGTCTTCAGCTTCGACCCCTCCACCATCGTGCTGCTCGACCCCGAGCTCGTGCACGAACTGTTCGCCCGCACCAACACCGACTTCGGCGCCGAGGTGCCGATCTTCCGGGGCGTCCCGCCCCAGGCCGGCGCCGCGGTGACACCGGTGGCGATGGCCGGCCGCCGCAAGAGCTGGCGAGGCATCAACCGCACGGCCGTCGCCGCCCACGCCGGGCGGCTGCTGGACCGCTTCCACGACACGGTACGGGGCGCCGCCGGCGCGCCGGTGGACGTCCTGGCCCTGATGAAGGCCTTCTCGGTCCGGGCGGTCACCGACTACTGTCTCGGACCCGACACCGAGGACGTGGCCCAGGCCGTGGAACGGGCCGCCGCCGCCACGTCGGTGCTGATGAACAGCGTCGTGGCACTGCCGCGCTGGCTGCCGGTGCCCCGGGTGCGCCGGGCGCTGCGCACCGAGCGCGACCTGCGGGCCGTGCTGCTCGACCGCGCCCGCCAACGCCGACGGCGCGGCCCGGCGGACCCGCCGAACGACCTGCTCGACACCCTCCTGGACCCGGCCGGCACGCCGGTCGACGACACGGTGGTGGTGGACGCGCTCACCGTCCTGCTGCGCGCCTCACACGGCGTACCGGGGGCCACCCTCACCTGGGCGATCGCCGTGCTCGCCCGGCACCCGGAGATCGCCGGGCGGCTCCGCGCCGAGGCGGCCGGGCTCGACACCGCCCGCGGCGTCGCGGACCTGCCCTACACCGAGGCGTTCGTCAAGGAGCTGCTCCGGGCCTACCCGCCGACCTGGCTGATCGGCCGGGAGGTGCGCACCGGCACCGTGCTCGGCGGCTGGCACCTGCGCCCCGGTGACCGGGTGATGGTGCCGACCTACCTGATCCACCGGGATCCGCGCTGGTGGACCGACCCGGACCGGTTCCGGCCGGACCGGTGGCTGACGACGACGCCACCCCACGCCCGGTACGCCTACCTGCCCTTCGGCGCCGGGCCCCGCATCTGCCTCGGCAAGGACCTGGGCATGCTCCAGCTCGTGCTGGCGGTGGCCGCGCTCGTCCGCGACTACCGCGTCGAGGTCGTCAACCTCGACGCGGCACCGCTGACCCCGCACGCGCTGCTGGTCCCGGACGGCCTACGGGCCCGGATCACCCCGGCGGCCGGCTGAACCGGACCCGCGGAACAGGCCCGACCCCGCCGCACGGGCCGCCGCCACGGAGACGGTCCGGACCCGCGGAGGCGGTCGGAGGCCGCCCCCGGGCGTCGGTCCGATGCCGCCTCAGACGTTGAAGCCGAGGGCACGCAACTGCTCACGACCCTCGTCGGTGATCTTGTCTGGACCCCACGGCGGCAACCACACCCAGTTGATCCGGAAGTCGGAGACGATCCCGCCTCCCGGGCCTCCGGTCAGCGCCGCCCGCGCCTGGTCCTCGATGACGTCGGTCAGCGGGCAGGCCGCCGAGGTCAACGTCATGTCCAGGGTGGCCACGTTGTTGTCGTCGACGTGGATGCCGTAGACCAACCCCAGGTCCACCACGTTGATCCCGAGCTCCGGGTCGACGACGTCCTTCAACGCCTCCTCGATGTCGGCGATCGCCGCCTTGCCGGTCGACCCTCTCGACGCGCTCTCCGCCGTCGCGGCGCCTGCCGTGCCCGGCTCGCTCGCCGCCTCCTGCCCCTCGGTCACGCCGTAGTCACCTCGCTCCGCTCGGTCCCGCTGTTGGCCTCGATCGCCACCCCGGCGCGGGCCGCGGCGTCCTTGAACGCCATCCAGGGCAGCAACGCGCACTTCACCCGCGCGGGATAGCGGGCCACGCCGGCGAAGGCCACCGCGTCACCCAGCAGCTCCTCGTCCGGAGTCACCTGGCCCCGGCCCGACATCAGCTCGACGAACGCGGAGTGCACCGCCGAGATCTCGCCGGTGCCCCGGCCGGTGAGCAACTCGTGCAGGACGCTCGCCGACGCCTGGCTGATCGAGCAGCCCATACCGTCGTACGACACGTCCCGCAGCACACCGTCGGCCAGGTCGACGCGGATCGTCACCTCGTCGCCACAGGTCGGGTTGACGTGGTGCGCCTCGGCCGCGTACGGCTCGCGCAGGCCCCGCCCGTGCGGGTGCTTGTAGTGGTCCAGGATGATCTCCTGGTAGAGCTGGTCGACCTGCGTCATCCGAACACCTTCCGTACCTGTTCCAGCCCGCGCACCAGGGCGTCGATCTCGCTGGTCGTGGTGTACAGGTAGAACGACGCGCGGGTGGTCGCCGGTACGCCGAACCGGACGCAGACCGGTCGCGCGCAGTGGTGGCCGACCCGCACCTCGACACCCTGTGCGTCGAGGATCTGCCCCACGTCGTGCGGATGGACACCGTCCAGCGCGAACGAGATGGTGCCGCCCCGACCCACCGGCACCCGGGGGCCGAAGATCCGCAGTCCGGGAACGGTCTCCAGGGCGTCCAGGGCGTACGCGGTCAGTTCCTTCTCGTGCCACTGGATCGCCCGCATGCCGATGCCGGAGAGGTAGTCCACCGCCGCGCCCAGCGCGACCGCCTCCGCGATCGGCGGGGTGCCGGCCTCGAAGCGAGCCGGCGGCGGGGCGTACGTGCTTCCCGTCATCGCCACGGTCTCGATCATCGAACCGCCGCCGAGGAACGGCGGCATCGCGGCGAGCAGCTCGCCGCGGCCCCAGAGCACCCCGATGCCGGTCGGGCCGCACATCTTGTGGCCGGTGAAGGCGATGAAGTCGGCGTCGAGGTCGACCACGTCGACCGGCAGGTGCGGCACCGACTGCGAACAGTCGAGCATCAGCAGGGCGCCGACCTGTCGGACCCGCTCGGTGATCCGGGCGGTGGCGTTGACCGTGCCGAGGATGTTCGACATGTGCACGAGCGAGACCAGCTTGGTCCGTTCGTTGACCAGCTCCTCGAGATTCGACTCGTCGAGCCGGCCGCCCTCGGTGATCCCGAACCACCGCAGCGTGGCGCCGGTCCGCTCGCAGAGGAGCTGCCACGGCACGATGTTCGAGTGGTGCTCCATCTCGGAGATCACGATCTCGTCACCCGGGCCGATGCGGAACCGCTCCTCCGGCCCGCTCCCCCGGGACGCACCGGTCGTGACCGAGGCGGCCAGGAAGGCGTACGCGACCAGGTTGATCGCCTCGGTGGAGTTCTTGGTGAAGACCACCTCGTCCGGGCTCGGGGCGTTGATGAACGCCGCCACCTTCGCCCGGGCCCGTTCGTACGCCTCGGTCGCCTCGGTGCCGACGGTGTGCACGGAGCGCGACACGTTGCCGTTGTGCCGTTCGTAGTGTTCCCGCAGCACGTCGAGCACCTGGCGCGGCTTCTGCGAGGTGTTCGCGCTGTCCAGGTACACCATCGGGTGCCCGTTGACCTCGCGCTCCAACATCGGGAAGTCCGCGCGCACCGCCGCCACGTCGTAGCGCGGCACGTCCTCGTACTGTGGCATCCCGGACGGGATCGCGATCGCGGTCATCGCACCGACGCCCTTCTCCTCGACCGTCCCGTTCAGGCCCGGGCCGAGCCGGCGCCGGCGACGTACCGCTCGTAGCCCTCGGCCTCAAGCTTCTCCGCCAGTTCCGGGCCGCCCTGCTCGACGATCCGCCCGCCGACGAAGACGTGCACGAAGTCGGGCCTGATGTAGCGCAGGATCCGGGTGTAGTGGGTGATCAGCAGCAGGCCGGTGCGTCCGGTCTCCCGGACCCGGTTGACGCCCGCGCTCACCACCCGCAGCGCGTCGATGTCGAGCCCGGAGTCGGTCTCGTCGAGGATCGCCACCTTCGGCCGGAGCAGCTCGAGCTGGACGATCTCGTGCCGCTTCTTCTCGCCACCGGAGAAGCCCTCGTTGACGTTGCGCTGGGCGAACGACGGGTCCATCTGCAGCCGCTCCATGGCGGCACGCAGCTCACCGGCCCAGGTCCGCAGCTTCGGCGCCTCACCGTCGATGGCGGTCTTGGCGGTGCGCAGGAAGTTCGCCACCGACACTCCGGGCACCTCGACCGGGTACTGCATGGCGAGGAAGAGCCCCGCCCGAGCCCGCTCGTCGACCGACATCGACAGCACGTCGGCGCCGTCCAGAGTCACCGAACCGCCGGTGATCTCGTACTTCGGGTGGCCGGCGATCGAGTAGGCCAGGGTCGACTTCCCCGACCCGTTGGGGCCCATGATCGCGTGGGTCTCACCCGCCCGCACGGTGAGGTCGACCCCGGCCAGGATCGGCTTCAGCTCGCCCTCGGGCAGCTTGACCGACACCTGCAGGTCACGGATCTCCAGAACGCTCATGGTGCGGTAACTCCATTACTCGGCGTGAGACTCAGGTAGATGTCGCCGTCGCGGATCTCGACGGGGTAGACGGGAACGGGCTCGGTCGCGGGCAGTCCGGTCGGCTTGCCCGTGCGCAGGTCGAACCGGGAACCGTGCAGCCAGCACTCCAGGGTGCAGCCGTCGACCTCGCCCTCGGAGAGCGCGACCGCCGCGTGCGAGCACTCGTCGCGGATGGCGTAGAAGTTGCCATCCTCGGCGTGCACGACGGCGATCTCGACCCCCTCGACCTCCGCGGAGATCACGGTCCCCTGCGGCACGTCCTCGGTGGAACAGATACGGATCATCACACACCCGCCCCGCTGAGCCGGCCCTCGATCTGCGCGCCGAGCCGGTCACGCAGCTCCTCGACCGGGATCTTGTTCAGCAACTCCGCGAAGAAGCCGCGCACCACGAGCTTGCGCGCCTCCTCCTCCGGGATACCCCGGGCCATCAGGTAGAAGAGCTGCTCGTCGTCGAAACGCCCGGTCGCGCTGGCGTGCCCGGCCCCGGCCACCTCGCCGGTCTCGATCTCCAGGTTCGGCACGGAGTCGGCCCGGGCGCCGTCGGTGAGGACCAGGTTCCGGTTGATCTCGTACGTGTCGGTGCCGGTGGCCGCCGCCCGGATCAGCACGTCGCCGACCCAGACGGTGTGCGCGCCGCCGCCCTGCAGCGCCCCCCGGTAGCCGACGTAGCTGCGGCAGTCCGGCACGCTGTGGTCGACGAGCTGGCGGTGCTCCAGGTGCTGGCCCGCGTCGGCGAAGTAGAGCCCGTACAGCTCCGCCTCACCGCCCCGGTCGGTGTACTCGACGCTCGTGTACTGCCGGACCAGGTCCCCACCGAGGGTGACCTGCACGTGCGTCACCGCGGCGTCCCGGCCGAGCCGCAACCTCAGGTGCTGGGCCTGGATCGCGTCCCGCGCCCAGTCGGCGACGGTGACCAGGGTGAGCCGCGCCCCCTCGGCGACGGAGACCTCGACGTTGTCGGCGAGCGTCGCGCTGCCGGTCTGGTCGAACACCACCGTCGCCTCGGCCAGCGGCTGCACGTCCAGCAGGACGTGCTGGTACGCCACACCGTCGCCCTGGCCGCGGGTGGTGACCGTGACCAGGTCGGCCAGGGCCGCGCCCCGGGGCACGGTGACCACCAGCGCCTGGTCGAACCCGTTCCAGGCCTGCGCGCTGATCCGGTCGAACGGCACGAGAACCTGACCGAGCCGGGGGTCGTCCCGCTTCACCCACTCGGCGGTGACCCCGTCGGGCGACCGTACCTCGGTGACGACCTGCCCGACCGGCGTCGGGGCGGCGTCGAGCAACGGACGCAGCCGCTTGAGCGGTGTGAACCGCCACTCCTCCTCCTGGCCGGTGATGGCCGGGAAGTCGGCGACGTCGTACGAGCGGAGCGCCTGCGCCTTGGTGGTCAGCGGCGCGGCCGGCGTCGCGGGCGCGAATGCTTGGGTAGTCATCTCATCCTTGGTCTTCGTCTCGCCCGTCCGAAGACGGGTCCGGGCCGGTCGGATCGCTGCCGTCGGCGGCGGGTCAGCCGACCGCGCCCTCCATCTGCAGCTCGATCAGCCGGTTGAGCTCCAGCGCGTACTCCATCGGCAGTTCCTTGGCGATCGGCTCGATGAAGCCGCGCACGATCATCGCCATCGCCTCGTCCTCGCTCAGGCCCCGGCTCATCAGGTAGAAGAGCTGGTCCTCGCTGACCTTGGAGACGGTCGCCTCGTGCCCCATCGCCACGTCGTCCTCGCGGATGTCGACGTACGGGTAGGTGTCTGAGCGGGAGATGGTGTCGACCAGCAGCGCGTCGCACTTGACCGTGCTGGCGCTGTGGTGCGCCCCCTCCAGCACCTGCACCAGGCCCCGGTACGACGTCCGGCCGCCGCCCCGGGCGATCGACTTGCTCACGATCGTGCTCGACGTGTGCGGCGCGGCGTGCACCATCTTCGCGCCGGCGTCCTGGTGCTGGCCCTCGCCGGCCATCGCGACCGAGAGCACCTCGCCCTTGGCGTGTTCGCCGGTCATGTAGACCGCCGGGTACTTCATGGTGACCTTGGAGCCGATGTTGCCGTCGATCCACTCCATGGTCGCGCCCTCGTGGCAGACGGCCCGCTTGGTGACCAGGTTGTAGACGTTGGTCGACCAGTTCTGGATGGTCGTGTAGCGGCAGCGGGCGTTCTTCTTGACGATGATCTCGACGACCGCGCTGTGCAACGAGTCGGAGGAGTAGATCGGCGCGGTGCAGCCCTCGACGTAGTGCACGTACGCACCCTCGTCGACGATGATCAGCGTCCGCTCGAACTGGCCCATGTTCTCCGTGTTGATCCGGAAGTACGCCTGCAGCGGGATCTCCACGTGCACTCCCTTCGGCACGTAGATGAACGACCCACCGGACCAGACGGCGGTGTTGAGCGCGGCGAACTTGTTGTCGCCGACCGGGATCACCGTGCCGAAGTACTCCTTGAAGAGGTCCTCGTGCTCCTTGAGCGCGGTGTCGGTGTCCAGGAAGATGACGCCCTGCTCCTCCAGGTCCTCCCGGATCTTGTGGTAGACCACCTCGGACTCGTACTGGGCGGCGACCCCGGCGACCAGACGCCGCTTCTCCGCCTCCGGGATGCCCAGCCTGTCGTAGGTGTTCTTGATGTCCTGGGGCAGGTCGTCCCAGCTCGTGGCCTGCTTCTCGGTGGAGCGGACGAAGTACTTGATGTTGTCGAAGTCGATCCCGCTGAGGTCGGCGCCCCAGGCCGGCAACGGCTTGCGCTCGAAGAGCCGCAGCCCCTTGAGCCGCCGTTCGAGCATCCAGGCGGGCTCGTTCTTCTTGGCGGAGATGTCCCGCACCACCGCCTCGTCGAGGCCGCGCGGCGCGGCCGCGCCGGCCGTGTCCGGGTCGGCCCAGCCGTACTCGTAGCGGCCCAGGGCGGCGAGCTGCTCCTCCTGCGTCATGGGCTGGACGATCTGCTCGGTCATGTATCAGTCCTCACACTGCTGACGGAAGGGTTCGGCTGGGCCGGGATGTGCGTGGTGCACACCCCGTCGCCGTGGGCGATGGTGGCCAGGCGCTGCACGTGGGTACCGACCAGGCGGGAGATGACCGCCGTCTCGGCCTCGCACAACTGGGGGAACTCCGCGGCCACGTGGGCCACCGGGCAGTGGTGCTGGCACAACTGCCCGCCGGAGGCGATCGTGGACGCGTTGGCAGCGTAACCCTCCGCGGTCAGCGCCCCGGCGAGCGCCTCGGCCCTGGCCAGCGGATCGTCTCCGGCGCCCTCCATGGCTGCTCGGCACCGAGCCTCGAGCGCGGCGACCTGCTCGGCCGCGAACGCCCCGACCGCGTCCTCACCGCAGTGCCGCGCGATCCAGCGCAGCGCGGCGGTGGCCATCCCGTCGTAGGTGTGGGTGCCGCAGCGCCGCCGCCCGGAATCGGTGAGCCGGTACACCTTGGCGGGTCGCCCCCGACCACGCCTGCCCCGGACGGCCTGGTCACAGGCGACGACGTCGCCGTCGGCGAGCATCGCGTCGAGGTGGCGGCGGATCGCCGCGGGGCTGAGCCCCAGTTCCGCGCCGAGCTGGGCGGCGGTGGCGGCGCCGCGCCTCAGCAGGAGCTGGGTCACCCGGTCCCGGGTGGGGCGGGGGTCCTGGCCGGTCGACCCGGCGGATGCGGCGGCGCGGCCGGTGGCCCGCTGGGCCGCCCGCCTCCGCTCGGAGTACGCCGCCAGGTTTTTCACTACGCCAACGTTACGTATTTCGTCCAGGGTCCGCAAATCGGGGTCCCGGTGATCCGGGCCACCTGCGGGCGGACACGACGTCCGCCATGATCACATTTGCACGTACGATGGCTGGCGTGAGCCGAATTGCCAAAATTTCCGGCAAACCCGCCCTATCGCGACTGGCCTTCGCGTCCGTGGTCGCCAATGTCGTGATCGTCGGCACCGGCGGGGCGGTCCGGCTGACGGAATCCGGGCTCGGCTGCCCCACCTGGCCCCGCTGCACCGACGAGTCGTACACGACCACGCCGGAGATGGGCGTCCACGGGGCGATCGAGTTCGGCAACCGGCTGCTCACGTTCGTCCTCGCCGCGATCGTGATCGCCGGCGTGGTCGTCGCCTGGCAGCAGCGCCCCCGCCGTCGCTCGCTGGTGGCGCTCTCCGTCGCCACCGCGCTCGGCATCCCGGCCCAGGCGGTGATCGGCGGCGTCACCGTCCTCACCGACCTCAACCCGTGGGTGGTCGGGCTGCACTTCCTGGCGTCGATGGCGGTCATCGCGGCGGCGTACGCCTTCTGGCGGACGGCCCGGGAACCGGACGGGCCGACCCGACCGACCGTTCCCGGACCGCTGCGGACGCTGGCCGGCCTCACCGTCGGCGTCACCGGGCTGGTGCTGCTGGTCGGCACCTGGGTGACCGGCAGCGGACCGCACTCCGGCGACTCCGGCGCGGCTCGCAACGGCCTGGATCCGGAGTCCATCTCGCAGGTCCACGCCGACACGGTCTTCCTGCTGCTCGGCCTGTCCGTCGCGCTGTGGTTCGCGTTTCGCGCGGTCGCCGCGCCGCCCGCCGCGACCCGTGCGGCCGGGCTGCTGGTCCTGACCGAACTCGGTCAGGGCGTGATCGGCTTCGCCCAGTACTTCACCGGGCTGCCGGTGGTGCTGGTCGGCGCCCACCTGGTCGGTTCCTGCCTGGTCTGGCTGGCCGCCCTCGCGGTGCTCTGGGCGACCCGGGACCGGCAGCCGGCGACCGCGCCGACCTCACCCGCCGCGGGTGCGACCGACGTCCGCGTGGCCGTCCCCGCGCGGTGACCGCCGGAGGCGGGCCGGACCGCGGGGGTGCCGTTCAGGAGGCGAGGCGGGCGACGATCGCGTCGGCGAGCCGCCCGGCGGCCGCGGGATCGTGGGCCAGGAACAGCGACGGCTCGGTCACCTCCAGTTCGAGCAGCATCGGCGCCCCGTCGGGCCCCGGCAGGAGGTCCACCCGGGCGTAGAGCAGGCGGTCCCGGCCACCGGGCACCGCCGCCAGCACCTGCTCGGCCGCCGCCAGCTCCCGCGCGGCCGGAACCCGCGGCGTGATCCGCTCGGGCCGGTAGAGTCCCTCGGCACCGCGGTCCGGGCCGTCCAGCATCGCCCCCTTGCGGATCGCGTGGCTGAAGGCGAGGCCGTCGGGTCCGGCGAGGAAGAGCAGGGCGGTCTCCCCGGCCGTGTCCACCGCGCCCAGGTACGGCTGCACCATGACCACGCGGCCGGCCGCCTGCAACCGCGCGACGTGTGCGACGGCCAACCGCCGGTGCTCGGGGTCGGCCAGGTCGTACCGGCCGGCGTCGCGGCTCCCGGCGCCGACGGCGGGCTTGACGACGTACGTGCCGTCCTCCGGCGGCGTCCACGCGTCCCCGGGGGCGACCCACCGGGTCGGCACGGTCGGTACGCCGGCGGCGGCGAGGTCCCGCAGGTACCGCTTGTCCGTGTTCCAGTCGACGATGTCCGCCGGATTGGCCAGGCCGGGCACGGTGGCCGCCCAGGCGACGAACTCGTCCCGCCGCGACGGGTAGTCCCAGGGCGAACGGATCACCGCGAGCCGGTAGCCGGCCCAGTCCACCGCGGGGTCGTCCCAGAGCACCGCCTCGGCCCGCACACCACGCTCGGCCAGCGCCGCGCGCAGCAGGCGGTCGTCCGGGTCGAGATCGGGAAGGTCGGCGCAGGTAACGAGGGCGACCCGGGGAAGGCCCCGGGTCGCGCGAATATCGGACACGGTTGTCAGCGGGCCAGGCTGCGCCGCGCCATTGATCTCCACAGATCGTTGCTCGGCCGCATCTGGTCCATCAGTTCCCGTTCCCATCCGTTCTCCACCGCCACCCCCGCTTTGGCACAGGCCTGGCGCGCGACGTCGGTACCGGTGGCGAACTGGTCCGCCCACGCCCCGTCCTCCCCGACCAGGACGATCCGGGCGCCTCGCCTGCCGACGTACTCGATGACCGCCTTGGCGCCTCCGTGGCCGGCCGCGAACGCCTTGATGCCGGCGACGAGCCCGTGGGGGGTCTGGTCCGGCACCTCACCGGTCGACGTCGTATCGGAACCATCTGCCATGACGCGAAGCCTAAGCAGACGCGACGCGCCGCGCTGTGCGGCCGGGAAATTTTTGTGACGGCAATTACGGCGGGGTTTCGCGCATAACAGCGGCACGTTGCACCGATTTTTCGGCCTATAGCCAGAAAAAGTAATCGGTCAATTCACGTTTGGGCGGCCCAGAAAAGGACAAACGACCACAAACCGGTTGATAACACTAAAGAAGTGCATCGACCGCGACCGCGGCGAACAGGATCGTCAGGTAGGTGGTCGACCAGTGGAACAACCGCATCGGCCGCGGCGCCTCACCCCGCTCGGTACGCCGGTGCAGCCGGTGCGCCTCGGCAACGAAGAGCCCGCCGGCCACCAGTGCCACGACGCCGTAGACCGGTCCCATCCCCAGCGGCCAGACCAGCACCGAGGTCACGACCGTCAACCAGGTGTAGAGGATGACCTCCAGGTTGACCCGGCGCGGCGACGCCACCACCGGCAGCATCGGAATGCCCGCCCGGGCGTAGTCGTCCCGGAACTTGATGGCCAGGGCATAGAAGTGCGGCAGTTGCCAGAAGAAGACCACCGCGAAGAGCGCCCAGGCGAGCGCCGACAGCGACCCCGTGACCGCGGCCCAGCCGATGAGCACCGGCGCCGACCCGCAGACGCCGCCCCAGAACGTGTTCTGCGCGGTGGTCCGTTTCAGCCACAGCGTGTAGACGAGGTCGTAGTAGGCGATGGCGGCGAGGGTGAGCCCCGCGGCGAGCCAGTTCGTGAGGGCCGCCATCAGGCCCACCGACACCACGGCCAGGACCAGACCGAAGATCAGCGCACTACGCGGCGCCACCGTGTGGGTGGGCAGCGGGCGCCGCCTGGTCCGCTTCATCACCTCGTCGATGTCGCGGTCGAGGTAACAGTTCAGCGCGTTGGCCGCCCCCGCCGCCAGCGAACCACCGACCAGCACCACCGCGACCAGCCACAGCGACGGCAGACCGTCCGCGGCGAGCATCATCGTCGGCACCGTGGTGATCAGCAGCAGTTCCACGATCCGCGGCTTGGTCAGCGCGACGTACGCCCGGACCCGGGCGGCGACGGCGCCCCGCCGGGACACCCCGTGACCGGCCGCCTGCTCGACGGCGCCGGTCGCGGGGCGGTCGGTGATCATGCTCACGGATTGCCACCTTCCGGCGTCGGCGCCAAACAGCGGTGTCGGACAGGGCCAGGCGGCCGACCAGCCGGGGATCGGCGCACCGACCGACAGCCTACGCGCCGTCGTTCTCGCTGCCCTGGCGACCCTTGGTCGGTGCTGACGGTCACACCGACGCCCCGACACATCGACGCGAATCCGCCCACTCGTGCCGTGATCCGGGACCTGCCGTTGATAACCGGTCGCTAGGGTCGACAGGTGAGGGTTCCGCCCATCTGCCAAGGAGCACACACCATCGTGGCTGACAACCGATCCACGTCATCCCCGCTGACCTGGTCCGAGCTCGACCAGCGTGCCGTCGACACCGCCCGTGTGCTGGCCATCGACGCCGTGGAGAAGGCCGGCAACGGCCACCCGGGCACGGCGATGAGCCTCGCGCCCGTCGCCTACCTGCTCTTCCAACGCGTCATGCGGCACGACCCGAGCGACCCGGACTGGACCGGACGCGACCGCTTCGTGCTGTCCGCCGGCCACACCAGCCTCACGCTCTACATCCAGCTCTACCTCAGCGGCTACGGGCTGGGACTGAGCGACCTGAAGGCACTGCGCCAGTGGGGCTCGCTGACCCCCGGCCACCCCGAGCACGGCCACACCAAGGGCGTCGAGACCACCACCGGCCCACTCGGTCAGGGCCTGGGCAACGCCGTCGGTATGGCCATGGCGGCCCGCCGGGAGCGCGGGCTGCTCGACCCGGACGCCGCCCCGGGCGAGTCCCCGTTCGACCACCACATCTGGTGCATCGTCTCCGACGGGGACATCGAGGAGGGCATCAGTCACGAGGCGAGCGCGCTCGCCGGCCACCAGAAGCTCGGCAACCTCATCGTGATCTACGACGACAACGAGATCTCGATCGAGGACGACACCCGGATCGCCAAGAGCGAGGACGTCGTCGCCCGCTACGCGGCGTACGGCTGGCACACCCAGACCGTCGACTGGCGCACCGGCGACCCGGACGCCGGTCACGAGTACCGGGAGGACGTCGAGGCGCTCTACGCCGCGCTGCTGGCGGCCAAGGCCGAGACCAGCCGCCCCTCGTTCATCGCGCTGCGCACCATCATCGGCTGGCCCGCCCCCACCAAGCAGAACACGGGCAAGATCCACGGCTCGGCGCTCGGCGCGGACGAGGTCGCCGCGACCAAGAAGCTGCTCGGCTTCGACCCGGCGCAGCACTTCGCGGTCGACGACGAGGTGCTGGCGCACGCCCGCCAGGTGCTCGAACGGGGCCGGGCCGCGCACGCCGAGTGGGAGAAGGCGTACCAGGCCTGGGCGCAGGCCAACCCGGAACGCAAGGCGCTGCACGACCGGCTCGCCAGCCGCACGCTTCCGGCCGGCTGGACCGACGCGCTGCCGCAGTGGCCGGCGGACGACAAGGGCATCGCCACCCGCGCCGCCTCCGGCAAGGTCCTGCAGGCCATCGCCCCGCACCTGCCCGAGCTCTGGGGCGGCTCCGCCGACCTGGCCGAGAGCAACAACACCTTCGTGGAGGGTGAACCGTCGTTCATCCCCGCCGAGTTCGCCACGAAGGCGTTCCCCGGCAACGAGTACGGCCGCAACCTGCACTTCGGGATCCGCGAGCACGCCATGGGCGCGATCCTCAACGGCATCGCGCTGCACGGCGGCACCCGCCCCTACGGCGGCACCTTCCTCGTCTTCAGCGACTACATGCGCCCCTCGGTGCGGCTCGCCGCGCTGATGAAACTGCCGGTGATCTACGTCTGGACCCACGACTCGATCGGACTCGGCGAGGACGGGCCGACCCACCAGCCGGTCGAGCACCTCAGTGCGCTGCGCGCCATCCCCGGCCTGGACGTGATCCGGCCGGCGGACGCCAACGAGACCGCCTGGGCGTGGCGGGGGGCGTTGGAGCACACCGACCGCCCCGCCGCACTGGCGCTGAGCCGGCAGGCACTGCCGATCCTGGACCGCACCAAACTCGCCGGCGCGGAGGGGGTGCTCAAGGGCGGCTACGTGCTCGCCGAGGCCTCCACCGGGCAGCCGAAGGTGATCCTCATCGGCACCGGCTCCGAGGTACACCTCTGCCTCGCCGCCCGGGAGCGGCTGGAGGCCGAGGGCACCCCGACCCGGGTCGTCTCGATGCCGTGCCAGGAGTGGTTCCGGGCCCAGGACGCGGCGTACCGGGAGTCGGTGCTGCCCCGCGACGTACGGGCCCGGGTCAGCGTCGAGGCCGGCGTCGCGATGTCCTGGCGTGACCTCATCGGCGACCACGGTGAGGCGGTCAGCCTGGAACACTACGGCGCGAGCGCGCCGTACAGCGTGCTGTTCGAGCAGTTCGGGTTCACGCCCGACCGGATCGTGGCGGCAGCCCACGCCTCGCTCAGCCGGGTCGGGCAGATCACCGGATCCACCACGGGCAACTGAGGGAGAGGCGAGATGACGGACCGGTTGGGCGAGCTCACCGCCGCGGGTGTGGCGGTGTGGCTCGACGATCTGTCGCGGGTGCGACTGTCCTCGGGCGACCTGGACCGGCTACGCCGCGAGAGGCACGTGGTCGGGGTGACCACCAACCCGACCATCTTCGCCAAGGCGCTCAGCGACGCCGGCGAGTACAACGGACAGCTGCGGGACCTCGCCGTCCGAGGGGTCAGCGTCGAGGAGGCGGTCCGCATGCTCACCACCCACGACGTCCGGTGGGCCTGCGACGTGATGCGCCCCGCGTACGACGCCAGCGGTGGCGTCGACGGCCGGGTCTCGATCGAGGTGGACCCACGGCTGGCCTACCACACCGAGCAGACCGTCGCCGAGGCGAGGGCGCTGTGGTGGCTGGTCGACCGGCCGAACCTGTTCATCAAGATCCCGGCGACCGAGCCGGGCCTGCCGGCGATCACCGCGGCCCTGGCCGAGGGGATCAGCGTCAACGTCACGCTGATCTTCGGCATCGAGCGGTACACGCAGGTGATGGAGGCCTTCCTGACGGGCCTGGAGCAGGCGAGGGCGAACGGGCACGACCTGTCGACGATCGCCTCGGTGGCGTCGTTCTTCGTCTCCCGGGTGGACACCGAGGTGGACAGGCGGTTGGACAAGCTCGGCGGGTCGCCGGAGGTCGCCGCGCTCAAGGGCCGGGCGGCCGTCGCCAACGCCCGGCTGGCCTACCAGCGCTACTCGGAGGTCTTCTCCTCGGCCCGCTGGCAGGCGCTGGCCGACGCCGGCGCCCGCCCGCAGCGGCCGCTGTGGGCCTCCACATCCACCAAGAATCCGGACTACCGTGACGTGGTGTACGTCGAGGAGCTGATCGCCCCCGGCACCGTCAACACCATGCCGGAGTCGGTGGTCACGGCCTTCGCCGACCACGGCGAGGTTCGGGGCGACACCATCACCGGCGCGTACGACGACGCCCGGGCGGTCCTCGACGGGCTCGCCTCGGTCGGGATCGATTTCGACGACGTGGTCGCCACCCTCGAACGCGAGGGTGTGGAGAAGTTCGAGGCGAGCTGGCTGGAGCTGCTCGACGGCGTCCGCAGGTCGCTGGAGGCGGCGGCCCGGGGGTCGGGGCAGCCGAACGAGGCCGCCCGGGACAGCGCCGCGGCGGCGGCCCGGGCGGGAGGCGACGCGTGAGCCGGCGCGGCACGCGGACCAGACAACCGAACAGCCCGGCGGACGCCGGAACGAAGCGAACCGGGGAGGCAGCGTGAGTACCGGGCAGGACCTGCTGGACGGCGGCTGCGAGGGCGCGGCCGGCCTTGCCGTCTACGGCGCGGACGGTGTCGACGCGGCGGCACCGACCTCGACCCGGGCCGCGTTGGTGGCCAAGGACGTACCGGCCCGGCTGGCCCGCAAGGACGCGACGCTGTGGGGGCCGGAGGCGCAGGCCGAGGCGGCGATCCGCCTCGGATGGGTGGACACCTTTAGGCGCAGCCGGGAGCTCCTCCCCCAGCTCGCCCAGCTCAGGGCCGAGCTGGGCGACCTCGACCACGTGGTCCTGGCCGGGATGGGCGGCTCGTCGTTGGCCCCGGAGGTGATCACCCGTACCCTCGGCAGGCCGCTGACGGTGCTGGACACCACCGACCCGGGACAGGTCCGGGCGGCGCTGCGCGACCGGCTGGAGCGCACCGTCGTCGTGGTGGCCAGCAAGTCCGGCTCCACCGTGGAGACCGACAGCCACCGCCGGGCGTACTGGCAGGCGTTCCTGGACGCCGGGCTGAGCGAGGCGGAGGCCGGGCGGCGCTTCGTGATCGTGACCGACCCCGGCTCGCCGCTGGCGAAGACGGCCGAGGAGATGGGGGCCTTCGTGGTCCTCGCCGACCCCGACGTCGGCGGGCGCTACTCGGCGCTGACCGCGTTCGGGCTGGTCCCGTCGGCACTGGCCGGGGTCGAGGTGGCCGAACTGCTCGACCAGGCCGAGGCGCTGGCCGCCTCGCTCGGCGGTACCCGGGACAACCCCGGGCTCGCCCTCGGCGCGGCGCTCGGCGCGGCGGCCACCACCGGCCGCGACAAGCTCGCCCTCGTGTCGGACGGCACCGGCATCGACGGCCTCGGCGACTGGATCGAGCAGCTGATCGCCGAGTCGACCGGCAAGAGCGGCGTCGGGATCCTGCCGGTGGTGGTCGAGGCCCCGGACAGCCCCGGGGCCACCGGTCCGGACGTGCTGACCGTCACCTACGGTGGTGGGCTGCCCGCCGGCGCGATCCCCGGCGGCGGGATCCGGCCACAGCTCGCGGTCAACGGCCCGCTGGGCGCGCAGTTCCTCGTCTGGGAGTACGCCACCGCGGTCGCCGGGGTGGTGCTCGGCATCGACCCGTTCAACCAGCCGAACGTGACCGAGTCGAAGGAGAACACCAACCGGTTGCTCTCCGGCGGCCTGCCGGTCGAGTCGCCGACGTTCGTCGACGGCGCGGTGGAGGGCTACTGGTCCCCCGGCGCCGGGCAGCGGGGCGCCCCGACCCCCGCAAACCTGGCGGAGGCGCTGCGCCTGCTGGTCGACGGGCTCGACGGCACCGGCTACCTCGCCGTGATGGCGTACCTGGACCGGTTCGCCGACGCCAGGGCCGCGCAGGTCCGGCCCGAGCTGGCCGCCGCCACCGGGCGGCCGGTCACCTTCGGCTGGGGGCCCCGGTTCCTGCACTCGACCGGCCAGTACCACAAGGGTGGCCCGCAGCTCGGCTCGTTCCTCCAGATCACCGGTGCGGTCAGCGAGGACCTGCCGGTGCCGGGCAAGCCGTACACCTTCGGCGAGCTCCAGGCGGCACAGGCCGCCGGTGACCGGCAGGCGCTGGCCGAGCGGGGCCGGCCGGTGCTGCGGCTGCACCTGACCGACCGGGCCGCCGGGGTGACCCGGCTCCTGGACGCCGTGCGGGGCCTGCGTGACCTGAAGGAGGGGTGATGAACCCACTGCGCGACCCGCAGGACCGGCGGCTGCCGCGCATCCCGGAGCCGTGCGCCCTGGTGATCTTCGGGGCGACCGGGGACCTGGCCCGCAAGAAGCTGCTGCCCGCGGTCTACGACCTGGCCAACCGCGGGCTGCTGCCACCCAACTTCGTGGTGGTCGGCTTCGCCCGCCGGGACTGGCGCGACGGCGACTTCGAGGCGATGGCCCGGGAGGCGACCCAGGCGCACGCCCGGACCCCGTGGCGGGACGAGGTGTGGGCGCGGCTGGCCGGCAACCTCAAGTTCGTCGGTGGCTCGTTCGACGACGACGCCGCGTTCGACCAGCTCGCCGCCACGCTCAACGGGCTGCGGGACAGTCACGGGATCGGCGGGAACGTCGCCTTCTACCTGTCGATCCCCCCGTCCGCGTTCCCGACGGTGCTCAAGCAGCTCGCCCGCACCGGCATGGCCGACAACGAGAGGTGCGGCGGCTGGCGCCGGGTCGTGGTGGAGAAGCCGTTCGGGCACGACCTGGCGTCGGCACGGGCCCTCAACGAGCTGGTCGACGACGTCTTCACCCGGGAGGACGTGTTCCGGATCGACCACTACCTGGGCAAGGAGACCGTCCAGAACATCCTCGCCCTGCGGTTCGCCAACACCCTCTTCGAGCCGCTGTGGAACGCCCGGTACGTCGACTCGGTGCAGATCACCATGGCCGAGGACGTCGGCATCGGCTCGCGGGCCGCCTTCTACGACGCCACCGGCACCGCCCGGGACGTGCTGCAGAACCACCTGCTGCAACTACTGGCCCTGGTGGCCATGGAGGAGCCGACCAGCTTCGACGCCGCCGAGATCCGGACCGAGAAGCTCAAGGTGCTGCGGGCGATCACCCTGCCGAAGGACATCTCCACCGGCACGGTCCGGGGCCAGTACCTGCCGGGCTGGGTGGCCGGGAAACGGGCGGTCGGCTACCTGGAGGAGGAGGGGGTGCCGCCGGACTCCACCACCGAGACGTACGTCGCGGTCCGGCTCGGCATCCAGAACCGGCGCTGGGCCGGGGTGCCCTTCTACATCCGGGCCGGCAAGCGGCTGCCGCGCCGGGTGACCGAGGTCGCCATCATCTTCAAGAAGGCGCCGCACCTGCCGTTCAACCCCGCCGACATGGAGATGCTCGGCAACAACCAGCTCGTCATCCGGGTCCAGCCGGACGAGGGCGTGGTGCTCAAGTTCGGCTCCAAGGTTCCGGGCAGCACCATGGAGGTCCGGGACATCGCCATGGACTTCCAGTACGGCGAGGCGTTCACCGAGTCCAGCCCGGAGGCGTACGAACGGCTCGTACTCGACGTGCTGCTCGGCGACCGTACCCTCTTCCCCGACGCGGCCGAGGTGGAGCAGAGCTGGCAGGTGATCGACCCGCTCGAGGAGGCGTGGGCGGGGACCCGCCCGGAGCCGTACCGGGCCGGCGAGTGGGGCCCACGGGCGGCCGACGAGATGCTCGCCCGGGAGGGCCGGTCGTGGCGGCGGGCGTGACGGCCCGCGGGATCAGGAGGCAGCGTTGATCGGCTTGTGGGACACCACCGGCAGCGAGGTGGTCAAGGCACTGGCCGCGGAGCGGCGCAGCGCGGGCGGGGTGGCCAGCGGGATGGCGCTCACCCTCATCGTCGTCGTCGACGAGCCCAGGGTCCGGGAGGCGGAGGCGGCGGTGACGATCGCCTCCGCCGCACACCCGTGCCGCATGATCGTGGTGGTCCGCTCCGAGGTCGAACGGGAGCGCAGCCGGCTCGACGCCGAGATCGTGGTCGGTGGCCGGCTCGGACCGGGCGAGGCGGTGGTGACCCGGATGTTCGGGCGGCTCGCCCTGCACGCCGAGTCGGTGGTGATGCCGCTGCTCGTTCCCGACGTACCGGTGGTGACGTGGTGGCACGGCGAGCCACCGGAGGAGATCGCGACCGACTTCCTCGGTGTGGTCGCCGACCGGCGGATCACCGACTCGGCCCAGGCCGCCGACCCGATCGCCGCCCTCCGGCAACGCGCCCACGACTACGCGCCCGGCGACACCGACCTGGCCTGGACCCGGATCACGCCGTGGCGCACCCTGGTCGCCGGTGCCTTCGACACCGCCGAGGGCAGCCACGTCACCGCGGCCCGGGTCGTCGCGCCGCCCAACGACCCGACGGCGGCGCTGATGGTCGGCTGGCTGAAGTCGCGGCTGGGGCTGGAGCCCGAGTGGCAGCACACCACCGAGTTCCCGCGGATGCGGGAGGTCTCGCTGCGCTGCGCCAACGGCGACGAGATGGTGCTGACCCGGGAGGACAGCACCGCGATCTTCCGCCGGACCGGGCAGCCGGACCGGCATCTGCCGCTGGTGCGGCGCCCGCTCGGCGACGAGCTGGCCGAGGAGCTACGCCGACTCGACCCGGATCAGATCTACGCCGAGGCGCTCGGCGCCGTCGCCGGGATCACCGGGCTGGACTCGCGGCCGCACCAGCGGGTCCACGTCTGGAAGGACCCCGCGCAGCAACCGGCGAAGCAGGGAGCGGCATGACCGGAACGAGCGTGGTGGTGCACGACAACCCCGACCTGCTCGCCCAGGCGGTGGCCGCCCGGCTGGTGGTGGCGCTGCTCGACGCACAGGCGAGGCGGGGCGCGGCGAGCGTCGTGCTGACCGGGGGCCGGATCGCCGCCGGGGTCTACCGTGCCGTCCGCGAGCTGCCGGCTCGGGACGCGGTCGACTGGTCCCGGGTCGACGTCTGGTGGGGGGACGAGCGCTTCCTGCCCACCGGCCATCCGGACCGCAACGAGACCCAGGCCCGGGCCGCGCTGCTCGACGCCCTGCCGCTGCCGCCGGAGCGGATCCACCCGATGCCGTCCTCGGACGGCCCGGACGGCGCCGACCCGGAGGCCGCCGCCGCCCGGTACGCGGCCGAGCTGGCGGCGGCGGCCCCGCCGGCCCCGCTGCCGCGCTTCGACGTCCTGATGCTGGGCGTCGGCGAGGACGGCCACGTCGCCTCGGTCTTCCCGGGGCACCCGGAAGGCAGGGCGGCCGGCCCGGTGGTGGCGGTACGGGACAGCCCGAAACCGCCGCCGACCCGGCTCACCCTGACCCTGCCGACGATCGGCACCGCCGACGAGGTGTGGTTGGTCGCCGCCGGGGCCGACAAGGCCCCGGCGGTGCGGGCGGCGCTCGACGCCGCCGGGCCGGCCCCGCTCCCGGCCGCCGAGGTGTGCGGGGTCCGCGCCACCCGGTGGCTGCTGGACCGGGCCGCGGCGGCCGAGGCCCGGACGGTCGCCTGACCGCCCGGGCCGGGCACGCCGGACCCGCCGAGGGGTCCCGGGGCCTGTTCTCCCCCGGACCTACCCGCCGTCGGGCCGGTGGGACGCCGTCTCGCCGCGGCGCTGGCGCAACGCCGCCAGCGCCTCGGCGAGCAGCGCCTCGGCGTCCGCCTCGCTGCGTCGCTCCTTCACGTACGCCAGGTGCGACTTGTACGGCTCCCGTCGTGGCCGTCCCGGCGGGTTGTGCGCGTCCTGTCCGGCGGGCAGCCCGCAGTGCGGGCACTCCCAGGTGGCCGGGGTCTCCGCATCGAGTGCCAGCCAGATCCGGACGGTGTGCCGGTTGGCACACCAGTAGGTGACCGAGCGGCGGGGGGCGGGTTCACAACGTTCTGGCAACCGGGCCGGGCCGGCGCCGACTCGGCTGCCACGGATGGCGCTGCCACTGGGCACGACTGCTCGCTCCGTTCGTCAGAGGGGTACGTCGGTGGCCGACGGTCATGACGCGGTGCAAGCGCAAAAAACTGCGCGCGGCCCACAGTAGCGGACCGCGCGCGGTTCGTGTGTCCTGGGTGGGTCAGGTGGTCTGGGCCAGCCGCAACCAGAGCCCCAGGCCGACGATGCAGGCGAACCAGACGAGGCCCACCAGAACCGTGTACCGGTCGAGGTTCTTCTCGGCGACCGAGGAGCCGGCCAGGCTGGAGCTGACCCCCCCACCGAACATGCTCGACATCCCGCCGCCCTTGCCCCTGTGCAGCAGGATCAGCAGGGTGAGCAGCACGCTCGTGATAACCAGCAACACGATCAACGTGTATGCGAACCAGGTTGGCATGGCAGGGGTCAGTCCTCTCAGCTTCACGGGGCCCGTCAAGGATATAGCGACCGTCAGCGGGCGATGTGCTCCGGGAACCGACAGATCTGCGCGAACTCCTCGGCGTCCAGGCTCGCCCCACCGACCAGTGCACCATCCACGTCGGGCTGGGCCATGATACCGGCGATATTGGCCGCCTTCACTGATCCGCCGTAGAGAATCCGGACCTGGTCGGCGGTCTCCCGGTCGTACCGTTCGGCGAGCCGGGCCCGGATCGCGCCGCAGACCTCCTGGGCGTTCTCCGGGGTGGCGGTCTTGCCGGTGCCGATCGCCCAGACCGGCTCGTACGCGACGACCACCTTGCGCACCTGCGCGGCGTCGAGCCCGGCCAGCGCCGCGTCGAGCTGGTCGCGCACGTACGCCACGTGGCCGTTCTGCTCACGGACGTCCAGGCCCTCGCCGACGCAGAGGATCGGGGTCAGCCCGTTGGCGAGCGCCGCCTTGACCTTGGCGTTCACCAGCGCGTCGTCCTCGTGGTGGTACGTCCGCCGCTCGGAGTGGCCGACCACGACGTACCGGCAGCCCAGCGCGGCCAGCATCGGGCCGGAGACATCCCCGGTGTACGCCCCGGACTGGTGCGGCGACAGGTCCTGCGCCCCGTAACCGATCAGCAGCTTGTCACCCTCGATGACGCTCTGCACGGTCCGCAGGTCGGTGAAGGGCGGCAGCACCACCGTCTCCACGTCGGTCAGCTGCTGCTCGGTCAGGCTGGCGGCCAGCTTCTGGATCAGCAGGTTGGCTTCCCGGTGGTTGAGGTTCATCTTCCAGTTGCCCGCCATCAGCGGCCGCCGGGCGGGCGAGGGGGTACTGGCCACTACTTCTCCAGAGCGACGATGCCGGGGAGGGCCTTGCCCTCCAGGTACTCCAGCGAGGCGCCCCCGCCGGTCGAGATGTGCCCGAACGCCGACTCGTCGAGGCCGAGCGCCCGGACCGCCGCGGCGGAGTCGCCACCGCCGACGACCGTGAAGCCCTTCACCGAGGTGATCGCCTCGGCGATCCCGCGGGTGCCGGCGGCGAACGGTGCCAGCTCGAAGACGCCCATCGGCCCGTTCCAGAAGACCATCCGGGCGGTGCCGATCGTGTCGGCGAACGCGGCGACGGTCCGCGGACCGATGTCCAGACCCATCCGGTCGGCCGGGATCTCGGTGACCGGCACCGCGGCGTGCTCGGCGTCGGCGCTGAACTCCGTCGCCGCCACCACGTCGACCGGCAGCACGATCTTGCCGGGGTTCTGCTCCAGCAGCTGCCGGCAGGTGTCGACCATCTCCTCCTCGAGGAGCGACCTGCCGACCTCGTGCCCCTGCGCGCGCAGGAACGTGTAGCACATGCCCCCGCCGATCAGCAGCGTGTCGACGGTGGGCAGCAGCGCCTCGATCACCGCCAGCTTGTCCGAGACCTTCGAGCCGCCGAGCACCACGACGTACGGCCGCTCGGGCTCGTGGCGCAGCTTCGCCAGCACCTCGACCTCGCGCAGCACCAGCCGGCCCGCCACGTGCGGCAGCCGGGCCGGCACGTCGTACACGCTGGCGTGCCTGCGGTGCACGGCGCCGAAGGCGTCGTCCACGTACGCCTCGGCGAACGCGGCGAGCTGGTCGGCGAAGGCGGCCCGCTCGGCCTCGTCCTTGCTGGTCTCCCCCGGGTTGAACCGCAGGTTCTCCAGCAGGGCGACCTGCCCTCCGGAGAGCCCCTCGACGGTCGCCCGGGCGGACTCGCCGACGGTGTCCGTGGCGAACGCGACCGGCGTACCGAGCAGTTCGCCGAGCCGGGTCGCGACCGGGGCGAGGCTGTACCTCGGGTCGGGTGCGCCCTTGGGGCGACCCAGGTGGGAACAGACGATGACCGCCGCCCCCGCGTCACGCAGCGCGGAGAGCGTCGGCAGTACGGCGCGGATCCGACCGTCGTCCGTGATCGCGCCGGTCTCCTTGTCGAGGGGCACGTTCAGGTCGGCGCGCACCAGGACGCGCCGACCTGAAACCCCCTCGGCGAGCAGGTCGTCGAGGTTCCGGATGCTCACCGGATCAGTCCTCCGTTCGCGAGCCCATCCCGCGCGGTCGCCACGAGCCCGCCGTTCACGACCGTGGCGACCGCGTGCTCACCCCGGGCCCTCACAGCGAGGCACCCACCAGCTTGACCAGGTCCACGAGCCGGTTGGAGTAGCCCCACTCGTTGTCGTACCAGCCGACGACCTTGACCTGGTTGCCGATGACCTTGGTCAACCCGGCGTCGAAGATGCAGGAGGCCGGGTCGGTGACGATGTCCGCGGAGACGATCGGGTCCTCGGTGTAGGTGAGGATGCCCTTGAGGTCGCCCTCGGCGGCGGCCTTCATCGCGGCGTTGACCTCCTCCACCGAGGTCTCCCGGCTGGCGGTGATGGTCAGGTCGGTGGCCGACCCGGTCGGGACGGGCACCCGGAGCGCGTAGCCGTCGAGCTTGCCCTTCAGCTCCGGCAGCACCAGGCCGATCGCCTTGGCCGCGCCGGTCGAGGTCGGCACGATGTTCAGCGCGGCGGCGCGGGCCCGCCGGAGGTCCTTGTGCGGACCGTCCTGGAGGTTCTGGTCCTGGGTGTACGCGTGGACGGTGGTCATCAGTCCACGCTCGATGCCCACGGTGTCCTGCAGCACCTTCGCCATCGGCGCGAGGCAGTTGGTGGTGCAGGAGGCGTTGGAGATGATGGTGTGCTTGGCCGGGTCGTAGCTGGTGTGGTTGACACCGATCACGACGGTGACGTCCTCGTTCTTGGCCGGAGCCGAGATGATCACCTTCTTGGCGCCGCCGTCGATGTGTGCCCTGGCCTTGGTGGCGTCGGTGAAGAAGCCGGTCGACTCGACCACGACGTCGACGCCGAGGTCACCCCAGGGCAGCTTGCCCGGGTCCCGCTCCGAGAAGACCTTGATGGTGTGGCCGCCAACGGTGATCTCGTCACCGGACGCCTTGACCTCCTGCGGCAGCCGACCGAGGATGCTGTCGTACTTGACCAGGTGCGCCAGCGTGGCGTTGTCGGTCAGGTCGTTGGCGCCGACCACCTCGATGTCAGCGCCGGACGCGAGCACCGCGCGGAAGAAGTTGCGGCCGATCCGGCCGAAGCCGTTGATGCCAACCCGGATGGTCACTGGGTCCATCTCCTTGTGTTCCGGTTCGCCGCCGTCAGCCAGGCGGCGGCGAAGGTGGGTGCGCCGACCGTTGCGGTCGGACGCTGCTAGGTCATCCCGGCCCGCCGCGTGGCGGAGTCGCGCGGCGAGCGCCGGTTCCGGCCCCGTCGCCGTACGCTGCGACCCTATCCGAGAGCGGAACGTCGCGTGGCATCGGGGGACAATCCGAACCGGTGGGATCACCCCGCAGTGGTCTCAGACCGCGAGCATGTCCGGGGTGACCGCCGCTTCGGTGTCGGGAATGCCGAGGTCACGGGCACGCTTGTCGGCCAGCGCCAGCAGCCGGCGGATCCGGCCGGCGATGGCGTCCTTGGTCAGCGGCGGGTCGGCCAGAGCCCCGAGCTCCTCCAGTGAGGCCTGACGGTGCTCCAGTCGCAGCCGCCCGGCGGAGGTGAGGTGCTCGGGTGCGTCGTCGGCGAGGATCTCCAGCGCCCGGGTCACCCGGGCGGCCGCGGCCACCGCGGCCCGGGCCGAGCGGCGGAGGTTGGCGTCGTCGAAGTTGGCCAGGCGGTTGGCGGTCGCCCGCACCTCGCGGCGCACCCGCCGCTCCTCCCAGGTCAGCACGCTGGAGTGCGCGCCGATCCGGGTGAGCAGCGCGGCGATCGCGTCCCCGTCCTTGATCACCACACGGTCCACGCCGCGCACGTCCCGCTGCTTGGCGGTCACGCCGATACGCCGGGCGGCACCGACCAGGGCGAGTGCCGACTCCGGGCCGGGGCAGGTGATCTCCAGCGCACAGGAGCGACCCGGCTCGGTCAGCGAGCCGTGGGCCATGAACGCCCCGCGCCAGGCCGACACCGCGCAGCAGACACCGGCCGCGACCACGTGCGGCGGCAGCCCGCGCACCGGGCGCCCGCGGACGTCCAGCAGCCCGGTCTGCCGGGCCAGGGCCTCACCGTCCTTGACCACGCGCACGATGTAGTGGCTGCCACGGCGCAGTCCGCCCGAGGCAAGAACGTGGATCTCGCTCGGATAGCCGTACACCTCGGCGATCTCGCGACGGAGGCGGCGTGCCACCGCACCGGTGTCGAGTTCCGCCTCGACCACCACCCGTCCGGACACGATGTGCAGGCCACCGGCGAAGCGCAGCAACGCCGCCATCTCCGCCCGACGGCAACAGGGCTTGGGCACGTCGACCCGACTGAGTTCGTCCTTGACCGCAGCGGTCATCGCCATCTTCTCGTCACCTCGTGGGCCGGTTCCGGTGGATGCCGGTGATTCGTACGTGCTTAACGATCGGCGCCCAGGAGAGGCACCAGCGCGGCTCCCAACGCCGCGGGATCGTGCCGGGGCCCGCCGTCCGGTACCGCGACCGGGGCGAGGACGAGCCGGGCACCCAGGGATTCCGCTGCACGATGCACGGGTTCAGGGTCACCCACCGCCTTCCCGTCCGCGATCACCACGTCGATGGTGAGCTCCGGCAGATACCAGTTGAGCGCCGCCAGATGGTCGGCGAGCGAGAGCCCGAGCGTCTCGGCCTCGTTGGCGAGGTTGAGCGTGACCAGCCGGCGCGCGGGGCTGGAGACGATCGCGGCGGCGAGCTCCGGGACCAGCAGGTGGGGGATCACGCTGGTGTACCAGCTGCCCGGGCCGAAGATGAGCCAGTCGGCCTCGCGGACGGCCACCAGCGCCTCCGGGCAGGCACGTGGTCCCTCCGGGGTGAGCCGCACCAGCTCGACCCGGCCCTCCGTCACCGCGACCGCGTGCTGCCCGCGCACGGTCTGGACGGCGTGGGGCCGGCGCGGGTCGGCACCCCGGACCCGAGCCTCGATCCCCACCGGCTCGCAGGACATCGGCAGCACCCGACCGACCGCGCCGACCATCCGGGCCGCGTGGTCGAGTGCGGCCACCGGGTCGCCCAGCAGCTCCATCAGCCCGACGAGGACGAGGTTGCCGACGGCGTGCCCGGCCAACGGGTCACGTCCGGGGCCGCCGGTGGCGAACCGGTGCTGGAACAACGCGGCGCTGGTGCGGCTGGTCTCCTCGTCCGAGGCCAGCGCGGCGAGCGCCTGCCGCAGGTCTCCGGGGGGCAGCGCACCACGCTCGGCCCGAAGCCGTCCGCTGGAACCACCGTCGTCACCGACGGTCACCACCGCGGTGATGTCCAGGTCCAGTTCGGGTGCGCAGTGCCGCAGCGCGCGCAACGACGCGGCCAGTCCGTGTCCGCCGCCGAAGGCGACGACCTTGAGTTTCACTCGCGCCCCAGGTCACGGTGCTGGGCGCTGGCCGCGAGCCGGGCCTGGCGCAGCCGGGCGGCGAGCTCCTCGGCGATGGCCACGCTACGGTGCTTGCCACCGGTGCAGCCGACCGCCACGGTCAGGTAGCGCTTCCCCTCCCGTTCGAAGCCGGGGGCGGTCGCGTTGATCAACCGGGTGTACGTGTCGACGACGGCGACGGCACCCTCCTGGCCGAGGACGTACCGGCTGACCTCCTCCTCCTGACCGGTGTGTTCGCGCAGCTCGGGCACCCAGTAAGGGTTGGGCAGGAAGCGGGTGTCGAGGACGAAGTCGGCGTCCGGCGGCAGGCCGTACTTGAAACCGAAGGAGAGGACGGTGACCCGCAGTCGACGGGCGTCCTCGGCACCGAAGAGCTCCTCCACCCGGATGCGGAGCTGGTTCACGTTGAGGTGGCTCGTGTCGATGATCACATCGGCCAGGTCGCGGGCCTCCTCCAGGAGGCTGCGTTCGATCGCGATCCCGTCGGCGAGCCGACCGTCGCCCTGCAGCGGGTGCGAGCGGCGAACGCTCTCGAACCGGCGGATCAGTACGTCGTCGTCGGCGTCGACGAAGACGACCCGGGGCTGGAAGCCCTGCTCCTTCAGCGCGCGGATCGCCCCGGCGAGGTCGGTGGAGAAGGCCCGGCTGCGCACGTCCAACACCATCGCCGTACGCCGGGCGGCGCCACCGGCTCGGAACGCCAGCTCGGCCATGTCGAGCATGAGCGCCTGCGGCAGGTTGTCCACGACGTAGAAGCCGACGTTCTCCAGCGCGCGGGCGACGGTGCTGCGGCCACCACCGGAAACGCCGGTCACCACGACCAGGGTGTTGTCCGACCGCGCCGGCTCGTCCGTTCCGGACGACGGCCTCGGCCCCGCGGCCTCGACCGGGACCGCCGCCGCGGGACGCGCCGGTCCGTTCGACGCCGGCTGGTTCGGGGGCGGGTCGGCCCGAGCCGGATCGGGCAGCCTCGGCTCGACCATCGATGGCCCGTCGGCCGTCACCCACGTCTCGCGCACGCTCCACCCTCCAGCCGTGGTTGGAGACGTAATCTACCCGCCCGGCGGGATCCCGGCGCCCTACGGGCCGCGACGGTCGGGTTACGCCCTCACCCACAGGCTTCTTTCTGGAGACCCCTCCAGAATATGGTGCCGCCCCGGACGCGGCTGGCCGACCCGCGAGCGGAACCGTGCCGGACTCGGGTACGCCGGTGGCCGGGTCCCCGTGCCCGGGACCCGGCCACCAGCCCATGACCGTCAACTGTCGTTCCAGTGCTCGGCCACCAGATCAGCCGCCTGCTGCTCCCAC
>CALGAM010000243.1 GCA_937951935.1 uncultured Micromonospora sp.
CGCGACCTGCCGGCCAGCCGGCTGCCGTCCGAGGAGCGCATCGCCGCACTCGGGTGCCCCACGCTGTGGGTGTACGGCGGTGACTCGCCGATGGTCGAACTGGCCCACGAGGTGGGGCGCCTGCTGCCGCTCGCCCGGATCGTCACCGTACCCGGCCAGCGACACTCACTACTCGTCGACAAGCCAGACACCGTGCGTAGCATCGTCCTGCCCTGGCTCCGTCAGGTCGGCAAGGGCCGTGCCGGCCACCCGGTGGCAGGACCACCCCCACGAGAGGGGCGGGACGAGCCGTCCGCCCCCGCGACCGCTCACTGACCCGCGCCCAGAGGAGGACGCATGCAGTCACCGACCCCGGGCCAGGCGATCATCATCAGTACCGGCCGGTGCGGGTCCACCCTCCTGTCGGACCTGATCGCCCAGGAGCCCGACACCCTCTCGGTCCAGGAGTTCATCGCGTCGGTCGAGCCCTGGGGCGACGACCGGGAACCGTTCAGCGGCGCCGCGTACTGGGCACGGTTGAGCAGCCCTCGGCCGGAGCTGGCCACGCTGATCCGGATCGGCCTCACCCCGGCCGAGGTCGTCTATCCGGCGGACGGCCGCTGGGCCGGCGACCTCACCGCGCTGCCCCGCATCCTCGCCACCACGCTGCCGAAGATCTCCCCCGAACCGGACCTCCTGTTCGACACCCTCGCCGACCTGGTCCCCGGGTTTCCGACCCAACCGTTGGCCCAGCACCACCGAATGTTCCTGGATCTGCTGACCTCGCTCACCGGGCGGCGGCGCTGGGTCGAACGGTCCGGCGGCTCCAGCCACGTCGCCCGCCACCTGCTGGAGAGCTTCCCTAACGCGAAGATCGTCTATCTGACCCGCAACCGGGAGGATACCGCCCGGTCGATGAGTCGCCATCCCTCCTTCCAGCTCCTGCAGCTCAGCGTGGAGTCGCGCGGCCGGTACGGGATCGACCCCTTCCACGTCGGTGCCGACCAGCCGGTGCCGGAGGAGCTCCGGCGGTACCTGCCCGGTCGCCTGACGGCCGAGGTGCTGCGCGAACGCGGCCGGGACATCCAGCGGTACCGCAGTCTCTGCGCGTTCCTCACCGGCGAGGCCGAACAGGCCATCGCGGACGCCCGGCCCCGAGAACTGCTGACCATGACGTACGACGACCTCGTCGACGATCCGCTGACGCAGCTCGGCCGGCTGGGCCGGTTCCTGGAGTTCGACGACTGGGAACGGTGGGCGCACCGCGTTGCCGGATCGGTGGTGACCCGACGCCACAGGCAGGAGATGGCAGCTCTCGGTGGTTAGCACGTGACGGTGCGTGCCGTGCAGGGCAGACCCGACGACCGGCCGGGGGATCCGGTGTCGCTTTCGCCCCGACCGGCGTTCCGGCCGACGACCACGGCACGGTCAGGCGGACGTCGCCGGGCGGCTGACGCGACGGTGGCCCGGATACGGACGCGCTCGGCGGCGGCGTGCAAGGGTGTGGTGGGCCGACGCCGGGACCCGGTGGCCGATCATGAGGCGGAGTCGCGACCTCTAGAGTTGGCGGAAGTGCACAACTTTCGCCGATCCCGAGTGGCGGGCACAATACTTTCCGTACCGATCGGTAACGGCAAGAGTTGTCGGCGGGGGCCCTGCCCCGAGGAAGTCCCCGTCCTGTGGTGAGGGAACGTTTGGAGGCTTACTCGGTGTTCAGCCGCATCGCCATCGTCAACCGGGGAGAGGCCGCCATGCGGCTGATCCACGCCGTCCGTGAGCTCAACGCCGAGGCTGGGATCCCGCCGATCGAGACCATCGCCCTGTACACCGAAGCCGAACGCACCGCCACCTTCGTTCGCGAGGCAGACCACAGCTACTGCCTCGGGCCTGCGTCGGCGCGTCCGTACCTGAACCACGCGCTCCTCGAACGCGCACTCGTCGAGACCCGGGCGGACGCGGCATGGGTCGGTTGGGGCTTCGTGGCCGAGGACCCGGCCTTCGCCGAACTCTGTGAGAAGAACGGCGTCACCTTCATCGGCCCGAGCGCCGAAGCGATGCGTAAGCTCGGCGACAAGATCGGCGCGAAGCTCCTCGCCGAGGAGGTCGGCGTCCCGGTGGCGCCGTGGAGCCGCGGCCCGGTGGAGAACCTGAGCGCCGCCAGGCGCGCGGCGGCCGCCATCGGCTACCCGCTGATGCTGAAGGCGACCGCGGGTGGCGGCGGCCGGGGCATCCGGGTCGTCCGCGACGAGGAGGAGCTCGCCGAGGCGTACGAGCGGACACGCCTGGAGGCCGAGCGGGCGTTCGGCAGTGGCGTCGTGTTCCTGGAACGCCTGGTCACCGGGGCGCGCCACGTCGAGGTGCAGATCATCGCCGACGGCCAGGGCACCGCGTGGGCGCTGGGTGTCCGGGACTGCACGGTGCAGCGGCGTAACCAGAAGGTGATCGAGGAGTCCGCCTCCCCCGTCCTCACTCCGGAGCAGGTTCGCGACCTGAAGGCGGCGGCCGAGCGGCTCGCGTTGGCCGTGGACTACCGGGGCGCGGGCACCGTGGAGTTCCTGTACCACCCCGGCGAGAAGCTGTTCGCCTTCCTCGAGGTCAACACCCGGCTTCAGGTCGAACACCCGATCACCGAGGCCACCACCGACTTCGACCTGGTCAAGGCCCAGATTCACGTGGCCGCCGGCGGACGGCTCGGCGACCTGGTCCCGACCGAGGTCGGACACGCCGTCGAGGCGCGGCTCAACGCCGAGGACCCGGACCGCGACTTCGCTCCGTCGCCCGGCCGGATCGTCCGGATGGTGCTGCCCAGCGGTCCGGGCATCCGCGTGGACACCGGGGTCAGCGAGGGCGACGTGATCCCGGCCGACTTCGACTCGATGATCGCGAAGATCATCGCCTACGGCCGTGACCGTGCCGAGGCACTCGGCCGGCTGCGCCGCGCGGTTGCCGAGACCACGGTGATCATCGAAGGCGGCGCCACCAACAAGAGTTTCCTGCTCGACCTGCTCAACCAGCCCGAGGTGATCGACGGCACCGCGGACACCGGGTGGATCGACCGGGTCCGCGCCCAGGGCCGTCTGACCTCCACCCGACACTCCGGGATCGCACTGGCTGCCGCCGCGATCGAGGCGTACGAGGACCAGACTTTCCTCGAACGGCAGCGGCTGCTCGCCACCGCGCACGGTGGCCGCCCGCAGGTCCAGCACGACGGCGGCCGGCCGATCGACCTCAAGCTCCGCGGTGTGAGCTACCGGGTGACCGTGGCGCAGACCGGACCGCGCCGGTTCCACGTCGGTATCGGCGACACCTTCGTGGACGCGGAACTGGAACGGTTCGACGAACACACCGGACGGCTCGTGGTCAACGGCCGAGGGTTCCGGCTCGTCACCGACACTCACGGCCCCATCCACCTGGTCGAGGTGGACGGGGTGACCCACCGGGTCAGCCGCGACGAGGGCGGTGTGCTGCGCTCTCCCGCGCCCGCGCTGGTCGTCGCGACCCCGGTCGCGGTGGGCGACGAGGTCGAGGCGGGGGCGCCCGTGCTCGTCCTCGAGAGCATGAAGATGGAGACCGTCCTGCGCGCACCGGTCAACGCGAGGCTGCGGGAGTGTCTGGTCTCGGTCGGCAGCCAGGTGGAGGCCGGCGCGCCACTGCTGCGGCTGGAGCCGACAGGTGACGACACCGAGGGCGGGGCGGCAACGGCCGAGGCGGTCGATCTGGAGCTGCCACCCGAACGGAGCGGCCTCTCCGCCGAGGCCCGGGTCGCCCGCGGCATCGCCGAACTACGCAGCCTGCTGCTCGGCTACGACCTCGACCCCCGCGACGAGCGCCGGGCGTTGTCGGACTACCTGGCCGCGCGGGCCGAGTTGCGCTATCCCCCGCTCGAGGAAGAGGTCGAGCTGCTCCAGATCTTCGCCGATCTGTCCGAACTCAGCCGTAACCGGCCCGTCGGCGAGGAAACCAAGCCCGACAACCCGGTGCACAGCCCGCGCGAGCACTTCCACACCTACCTGCGCAGTCTCGACGTCGAGCGGGCCGCGCTGCCGGAGACCTTCCGCACCCGGCTCGCCCGGGTACTCGCCCACTACGGCGTCACCGACTTCACGCGTACGCCCGAGCTGGAGGAAGCCGTGTTCCGGATCTTCCTCGCGCAGCAGCGGGCCTCCGCCGACGTCTCGGTGATCGTCGCGTTCCTCCAGCGGTGGCTGAACGAGCCGTTGCCCGGCGCCGAGCTGCGCGAGCTCGTCGGCCAGGCGTTGGAACACCTGATCTCGGCCACCCAGCGCCGGTTCCCGGTGGTCGGCGACCTGGCCCGCAGCATCGTGTTCCGCTGGGCCGCCCAGCCGATGCTGCGCCGCAAGCGTGCCGAGGTCTACGCGGCCGTCCGCAGCCACCTCCGCCACCTCGACCAGAACCCGCACGCGGCCGACCGGGCCGAGCGGATCGCGAAGATGGTCGCCACCCCCGAGCCTCTGGTCCGGCTGCTCGGCCAACGCATCGGCCGGCCGGGCGTCGACCACGGTCCGATGCTCGAGGTGCTCAGCCGCCGCTACTACGGCAACCGTGGCGCCCGCGACGCCCACTGCATCGAGGTGGCGGGGCAGGCCTTCTTCACCGCCGAGTACGACCGCAACGGTGACCGCTTCCGGCTGGTCGCCACCGCCGCCGACTTCGCCGAGCTGCCCGCGACCCTGGATCGGGTCGCCGGACTGTCCACCGCGGAGTCCATCGCCGACGTCTATCTGACCTGGAGTGACCAGCCCGACCCGGACGCGATGGCCACCGCCCTGCGGGAGATCCTCGACCGGTCCGGGCTGCTGAGCGTCCTGCGGCGGGTGACGATGACGGTCGCCGGCCGCAACGGTACGCCGATGCACCACCACTTCACGTTCCGGCCCGGCCTGGGCGAGGACCGGCTCATCCGCGGGCTCCACCCGCTGATCGCCGAGCGCCTGCAGCTGCCGCGACTGCGCAACTTCAACCTGACCCGACTGCCCTCCGCCGACGAGGAGGTCTACCTCTTCCACTGCGTCGCTCCGGACAACCCGGCCGACGAGCGGCTGGCGGCGATGGCCCAGGTCCGCGACCTGACCCCGCTGCGCGACGCCGACGGTCGGATCATCGCGCTGCCCGCCGTCGAGGGCGCGCTGGACGCGTGCCTCGACGCGATCCGCAAGGTCCAGGCGCAGCGTCCCGAGAAGAAGCGGCTCGACACCAACCGGATCACCATCTACGTCTGGCCCCCGAACGAGCTGACCCTCGACGAGCTGAGCGCCGTCACCCAGCGCGTTCTGCCGATGACGGCCGATGCCGGCCTGGAGGAGGTCCTGTTCCTCGGCCGCCAGCGAGACCGCACGACCGGCAGGCTGACCGAGACCGCGGTCCAGATCACCTACGACGCGGGCATGCGGGTGTCGGTCACCGCGCCGACGACCGAGCCGATCCAGCCGCTCGACGACTATCGGCAGAAGGTGCTCTCGGCACGGCGGCGCGGTACGACGTACCCGTACGAGCTGACCGGGATGCTGGCCGGCCAGCGCGGCACCTTCACCGAGTACGACCTGGACGCCACCGGTGCGTTGGTGCCGGTCGACCGGCCGAAGGGGCAGAACACCGCGGGCATCGTCGTCGGTGTGGTGAGCACGCCGACCGAGCGGTATCCCGAGGGCATCACCCGGGTGGCGCTGTTCGGCGACCCGACCAAGTCGCTGGGCGCGCTGGCCGAGCCGGAGTGCGCGCGGGTGATCGCCGCGCTTGACCTGGCCGAGCGGATGCGCGTTCCGGTCGACTGGTTCGCGCTGTCGGCGGGAGCGCGGATCTCGATGACCTCGGGCACCGAGAACATGGACTGGGTGGCCGCCGCGCTCAAGCGGATCGTGGAGTTCACCCAGAGCGGTGGTGAGATCAACATCGTGGTCGCCGGGATCACCGTGGGCGCCCAGCCCTACTGGAACGCCGAGGCCACGATGCTCATGCACACCAAGGGCATCCTGGTGATGACCCCGGACTCGGCGATGGTGCTGACCGGCAAGCAGTCGCTGGACTTCTCGGGCGGGGTGTCTGCCGAGGACAACTTCGGTATCGGCGGCTACGACCGGGTGATGGGTCCCAACGGTCAGGCCCAGTACTGGGCGCCGGACCTGCGGAGCGCCCGCGACCTGCTGATGGCGCACTACGACCACACGTACGTCGTACCCGGCGAGTCCGGCCCGCGCCGGGCGGTCACCTCCGACCCGATCGACCGGGACGTCTGCAGCTATCCGCACTCCGTGCCGGACAGCGAGTTCACCACCGTGGGCGAGATCTTCTCCCGCGAGCGCAACCCTGATCGCAAGAAGCCGTTCGACATCCGCACCCTGATGCGGGCCCTGGCCGACCAGGATCACCAGGTCCTGGAGCGCTGGGCGGGGATGGCCGACGCCGAGACCGCGGTGGTACAGGACGTCCACCTCGGCGGTATCCCGGTGTGCCTGATCGGCATCGAGTCCCGGTCGGTGCCGCGGCGTGGGTTCCCGCCGACCGACGGTCCGGACACCTACACCGCGGGCACGTTGTTCCCGCGCTCGTCCAAGAAGGTCGCGCGGGCGATCAACGCGGCCAGCGGGAACCGGCCGTTGGTCGTGTTGGCGAACCTGTCCGGGTTCGACGGCTCGCCGGAGTCGATGCGGCAGCTGCAGCTGGAGTACGGTGCGGAGATCGGCCGGGCGATCGTGAACTTCAAGGGCCCGATCGTCTTCTGCGTGATCTCGCGGTACCACGGTGGCGCGTTCGTTGTCTTCTCGAAGGCGCTCAATCCGAACATGACCGTGCTCGCCGTGGAGGGCTCGTTCGCGTCCGTCATCGGCGGGGCACCGGCGGCGGCCGTGGTGTTCTCCGGCGAGGTCAACGCGCGTACGGCACGGGACCCACGGGTGGCCGAACTGGAGGCACGTATCGCCGCGGCGAGCGGTGGCGAGCGGGCAGCCCTGGTCACGCAGCTGCGGGAGGTCCGGGCCGCGGTTCGGGCAGAGAAACTCGCCGAGGTGGCAGCCGAGTTCGACAGCGTGCACACCATCGAGCGCGCGGTGCAGGTTGGTTCCGTCGACGCCATCATCCGGCCCGAGGAGTTGCGTCCGCAGATCATCGCCGCCGTCGAGCGTGGGTTGGCGGCCGTGTAACGCGGTCACCCGGCCCCGGCTCGCCGAAATCGGCACCTGTCGCGGGTGTGGTCGGGCGTGGCGGAATTGCGAATGGCGCATTGTTCCATTCGCGCGCACAGATTCCGCACACGCACAACGGCGGTCCGACCAAATGGACGGCAATCGCCATGCCGTCTATCATTCGGCCTGCCTCACACCGGCCGCCGCGGCCACCTCACCGCCCTGGGCACGGGTCGACCGCCGATCCGGTGCCTGGTCCCGAACCGGCTCGGCAACTGCCGATGCCGCGCGGTCCGGGAGAGGTGACACGCTCGACCGCCGGTGGCGCACCCGGCATGGCCGCCACATCCCGTGGCACCTGCCGCCGCCCGGCGTCCCACCCCGGCGTCCCACCGCGGGCGGGACGCCGGGCGGTCGGCGCAGGAGGGAGGAGACCGCGATGGGTGAGACCACGTCCGACCTTTGGGATCTGCGGGCCGACCCGGCCGCCCTCGACAGTCTCGAGGGACTGTGGAAGTCCCAGGCCAGGCAGCTCAGCTCCGCGGCGGACATCGTCGACCGTGCGGCCAGCCGGGTGCTCGGCGGGGAGGCGTGGACCGGTGACACCGCCGAGCGGTACGACAGCCACCGCCGGAAGCTCGTCGCCGACCTGGACGCCTGCGCGGAACTGGCCAACACCGTCGCACGGGCACTGGGAGCGTGCGCGGACACGCTGCGTTACAACCAGAACCTGCTGGATGCCGAACGGCGGAAGCTCGCCCACGTGCCCTGTAGCGACGCCGGAGGCACGCTGACCTTCCATCCGGCCGACGCGGAGCAGACCGCACTGGTCAGGGAGGCGATCGCCACGGCCCAGGCCATCCGGTCCCGGGTGGACCAGCAGCTGAACGCCCAGGCAAGCGTCTTCAACGCAGCGCTCGGGCAGCTACAGGGCTGGCAGGGCAGGTGGTCGGCACGGACCCTGCGGATGCTCAACTACAACATCCAGCAGGGCGGTAAGGGTAACCACTGGCTCAATCGGAAACCCGGCCACGACCACGGCGACTTCGGCGAGCTCGCCCAGCGGATCATCGACGGTGACGTCGACATCGCGACGCTTCAGGAGGTCTTCAGGAGCGGCGCCGAGGAACTGGAGCGGGAGTTGAACAAGCGGGCCGCGCCCGGCGAGCGGTGGGAGGTCCACTTCGGCAAGGCCAGCCAGAAGCACTACGCCAGCAACGGTGGCATTCCGGTGCTCCCCGGGCTGAACGAGGACTTCGGCAACGCCGTCGTCGTCCGGACCGGCAGGGGTGTCCGCACCGGGGCACCCCGGGTACACGACCTCGGGCCGGGTGATGAAGGCCGCTCCACCACCCAGGTCCCGATCTTCGTCGACTGAGGGTCACCAGCCCGGCAGGGTGACGTCGACCACCTGCCCGTCGTGGTCGGACTGGCCACGATCCCAGCGGGTGGCCTCGGACGCGCCCAGGCCGCGCGGCATCAGGTGGTCGATCCTACGGTGGCTGGCGGAGGTGCCGCCGCGTCCGTCGTGGATGTCGCCCTGGTTGACGTCGAAGCCCTGCGTCCCGTACCGCCGGATGGCCTGCGCCGACTGGCTGCCGTCGGTGGAGAGGCTGTTGAAGTCACCGGCGACGACGGTGCCCGCGCCCGCAGGTGAGTTGCCCGTCAGTCCCAGCAGCCGGTCGATCTGCCTGGCCCGCCGGGCATCGCCGCCGTCGCCGTGGCCGGTGTCGAGGTGTGCGCTGAACACGTCGAGGCGGTTCCGGTTGGCCTGCAGCATCCGGTCGGCCGCCTCCGCGTCGACCTGCCTGAACAGCGCGACGACGAGTTCGAGCCGCTCGGCGTCGGAGTCGAGGGTGTTGCCGAACGCGGTCATGACACCACGCATGGCGCTCTCCGCCTGTTGGTAGGCGCTCATGCACGCCGACGCGGCGCCCGTGTTGCCGAAGGCGCTCACCGTCGGAACGGTCGAGGCGTGCGGAACTCCGTTGTGGAAGGTCACCCTGCTTCCGCCGACCCACCCCGTCGACGGGGCGCCCGTCCACGCCGCGCCGCCCTTGGTGACCTCGGCCGCGGCTCGGTGCACCTCCTTGGTGAGGGTTTCGACCTCACCGAACTCGATCGTGGTCTTACCCATGGCTCCGTTCCTCGTCATCGACGGCACGCGTCGATTCCGCGTACGCCGTCGTCGGCACCAGTGCCAGGGCGGTCTATCACGCGGCCCGCACACATCCCGCACACACCGACGGTCGTGGATGGTCGCCGTCTCCGGGTTCTTCGGATCGTGCCGACGCCGGCGCGTCGCACCGTCGCCGGAACCCGTGTCCGAGGGCGACCACGCGCCGCCCGCGAGGAGCTCGCGGACCGCGCGTCGGTTCCCCCGCCGTCCCGGGTCAGCTCATCCCGTGAAACAGCGACCGCCGTTCAACTGTAGACATAACCCATCTACAAACTATGATTTACGGTGGGTAGCGACGTCCGGTTCCACGGGGGTGGGGGCGATGCCACGGTTTTCCCGGTTCAGTCGGTTCGCCAGCCCGGTCGACACCAGCCGCTACGGTGAGTACCGCGTACCCTGCGACGCCGACGACCCGCATCCGCGCCACCGGTTCGGTGGGCGCATCACCGACGACGGCCGCAGCGGTTTCACACCCCGGGCCGGCCGCTACCACCTGTACGCGGGATGGCCCTGCCCGTGGTCACAGCGGGTGACCATCACCCGGATCCTGGCCGGCCTGACCGACGTCGTGACCATGTCCTATGTCGACAACGAGCGCGACGGGCGGGGCTGGGCCTTCCGACAGCGGCACGGGCCGGACCCGGTCAACGGCTTCACACTGCTGCGGGAGGTGTACGAGGCCACCGAGGAGGGGTTCGACGGACACGTCTCGGTGCCGGTCCTGTGGGATCGGGCGACCGCGTCCGTGGTCAGCAACGACTTCCGGACCATCGAGATCGACCTCGCCACCCGGTTCCGGCACCTCGCCGATCCGGTGGTGGACGTCTACCCCGAACGGCATCGCGCCGAAATCGACGAGCTCGACGCCTGGATCGGCCCAGCCGTCAACCACGGTGTGTACGCCGCCACCCGCCCCGGCCCAGCCGGGAAGCGCGCCCGCGCGGCGTTGCTCGCCGCCTTCGCCGAGTTGGACCGACGTCTGGCCACCCGGCGCCATCTCGTCGGGTCGACCCTGACCGAGGCCGACATCCGACTCTGGGTGACGCTGGTCCGCTACGACGTCGGGCCGAACGCCGGGCGTACGATCGGTCCCGGTCTGCACGAGTTCCCGAACCTGTGGTCGTACGCCCGGGATCTCTACACCATCCCCGCCTTCCGCGACACCACCGACTTCGCGTCGTTCACCGCGCCCGGGGCGTCGCCTCCGGACTGGCACGCCCCGTCCGCGCGGCTGCCGATCTGAGCGTCACCCGGGCTGCGGGCGCGCCGTCCGGGACCGCCCGGCGCCGTGGTGTGGCCGGTCGGCCCGGCGGGCGGGGTGGGTCTCCCGCCGGGCCGACCGCGCGTTCCCACCACGGCTGACCGCGGGTGCGGCTCAGGCGGTGCCGCTCACCCGCGCAACAGCGGCAGCAACCGGTCGCCCTGCCGCCTGATCTCCCGCAGGTAGGGGGTGTCGGAGAGGATGAAGTGGGTGATGCCCAGGTCCTGGTACCTGCGTAGCGACCGCGCCACGTCCTCGGCGGAGCCGACCAACCAGGTGGATCCCGCGCCGCCACCGCCGAACCTGCCCGGTGCGGTGTAGAGGTTCTCGTCGAGCACCTCCCCCCGCGCGGTCAGGTCGAGCAGCCGCCGCTGGCCGACCGCGGCGCGCCAGTTCGGGTCGCGCGAGGCGGGGTTGCTGGTCTTGGCCATCGCCGCGACCTTGGCCTCGGCGTCGGCCCAGGCCTGCTCCGTCGTGTCCCGTACGAGGGTGGTGATCCGCAGCCCGAACTCCAGCGGAGGGTGTTCGCGCCCCAGCTTCTCGCTGAGCTTCCTGAGCCGTTCGATCCGCTCATGGATGTCGTCGAGCGGCTCTCCCCAGAAGAGCTGGACGTCCGCCTCGGTGGCGGCCACCTGTTCGGCCGCTTCCGAGGCCCCGCCGAAGTAGAGCCGGGGATGCCGGCGTTCGCCCCGGGCGGGCACGCGCGGCTCGACCGTGGAGTCGGTGACGCTGAAGTAGCGACCGTGGTACGTGACCCTCTCCTCGGTCCACAGCCTGCGCACGATCTGCATGAACTCCCTGGTTCGGGCGTAGCGGTGGGCCTGGTCGCCCTCGGTGTCGCCGTACGCCGCCAGGTTGTCCCGCCCCGACACGATGTTGATCATCACCCGTCCCCCGGTGAGGTGGTCGAGGGTCGCGGCGGCGGAGGCGAGGTTGGCCGGGTGCCAGTAGCCGGGCCGGACCGCGATCAACGGCCGGAACGTCGTGGTCCGCGCGGCCAGCGCCGTGGCGACGGTGAAGGTGTCGGGGCGACCCCAGCCGGTGCCGATGAGCGCCCCGCCCCACCCGTGGTCCTCGATCGCCCGGGCGTGGCTGGTCAGGGTCTCCAGACTGTTGTGGTTCTCGACGACGTCGTCGCCGCGATGCCCCGGCTGGACCTGGTTCGGGATGTACCAGAGGAACTCGACACTCATCGGCGTACTCCTGCTTCGCGGGATGGTCGACAGGCAGAGACAGCAGCGTCCGCGCCCGTGCGGCGACGGATCGGCCCGGCCCACCGGACGGGGTGGGGCGAGATCGATGACCGATAAAGCCTATAGACATAGTAGGGATATGACGATCGACGGTCCACCGTCCGACGGCCACCGCTGGCGGCGACGAGGGCCCGACGGGCCCTTCTCACCCCCGACCGGACAGCCTGTCCACGCCACGCACGCGCCGAACCGCCCGGAGGACGGCCTGATGAACCAGCACACCGACGCCGGCGTTCAGCACCGCCAGCAGGGAGGCGACGGGCAGCGCCGACGCGGTCGCCGTGTCGGTGGCGACGAGCAGGACGGGCCAGCCGACGGCGGCGACCACGAGCGACAGCCACCACCGGCGGCCGAGGACGAGACCGAGCAGGATCAGGACAGGGATCATCAGGAAAACTCCGGTCACGCCTCACCGCGCCGTTCGTACGGGCGGACGGCGGTATCGACCCTCGTGGTCCCATTGTGCCCAACCCGGCCGGTCCGGCGCGCCGACAGGCGAGCCGGCAGCGCCCGGAGACCGTCGTCCCCCGACCACAACACGGTCGATGCGCCCGTCACCGCCGTACCCGCGGGGAGGATGGCAGGATCCTGCGGATGGAGAGTGCTCTGCCCCCCGCCGCGGCGCTCCTCAGGCAGGCTCGGCGGATCGTCGTCTTCACCGGTGCCGGCATCTCGGCCGAGAGCGGCGTACCGACGTTCCGGGACGACCTCACCGGGCTGTGGGCCCGCTTCGACGCCCAGCAGCTCGCCACCCCGGAGGCGTTCGAGGCCGATCCGGAGCTCGTCTGGGGTTGGTACGAGTGGCGGCGTGCCCGGGTACGTCGGGCCCGGCCCAACGCCGGCCACCTGGCCACGGCCGCCATCGAGGCCAGGGTTCCCGGCACCGTGGTCATCACGCAGAACGTCGACGACCTACACGAGCGGGCCGGTTCCCGCGCGCCGATCCACCTGCACGGCAGTCTCTTCGCACCCCGCTGCACGGGCGACGCCACGCACCCGGTGGTCCTTCCCGACCCGGACGGCGCCGCCGAGCCGGAGGAGGGGCGCCGGATCCCGCCGCCACGCTGCGCGGAGTGTGGATGTCTCGTCCGGCCCGGCGTGGTGTGGTTCGGCGAGGCGCTGCCCGAGACGGCCCTGGCGGCCGCGGTCGAGGCGGCGACCACCTGCGACGTGTTGGTGACCGTCGGCACCTCCGGCGTCGTGTACCCGGCCGCCGAGATCCCCCGGATCGCGGCACGCCGCGGCGCCGCCGTGATCCAGGTCAACCCGGAACCGACGCCGCTGGACGCGGTCTGCACCGTCAACCTGCGGGGGCCCGCGGCCCGGGTCCTTCCGGCCCTGGTGTCGGCCGCCTGGGACGTGGCCGGGCGGGTGTGACCGCGACCGGGTGGCGGCGGGGCCCGCCTCTACCGCCGCCACCCGGTCCGTCCCGCGCCGGCGACACGGGCCGGAGCGTGGTCAGCGCCGTCCGCCGAGCAGCCGGGTGGCCAGCACGGCCGCCTGGGTCCGCCGTTCCAGGCCGAGCTTGGCCAGCAGGCTGGAGACGTAGTTCTTCACGGTCTTCTCGGCCAGGAACATCTTCGCGGCGATCTCCCGGTTTGTGAGCCCTTCCGCCACGTACTCCAGAATCCGGCGTTCCTGCTCGGTCAGGGACTCGAACTCGCGGGGCCGTTCGACCCCGGTGCGGATGCGCTCGAGCACCCGGGCGGTGACCGCCGGGTCCAGCAGCGACTGGCCAGCCGCCACCCGGCGTACCGCGTCGACCAGATCCGTGCCCCGAATCTGCTTCAGCACGTACCCGGCGGCCCCGGCCATGATCGCCGCGAAGAGCGCCTCGTCGTCCTCGTACGAGGTCAGGATCAGGCCCTTGATCGTGGAGTCGATCGCCCGGACCTCCCGACACACGTCGATGCCGTTGCCGTCCGGCAGGCGCGCGTCGAGGATCGCCACGTCGGGCCGCAGCGCCGGAATCCGACGTACCGCCTCCTGCGCGGAGCCGGACTCCCCGACGACCTCGATGTCCCCGTCGCTCTGCAGCAGTCCGGCCAGGCCACGTCGGACCACCTCGTGGTCGTCAAGCAGGAAGACACGAATCACGACACCTTGTTACCCCTCACCGGCCCTCGGCAGACAGGGCCGAAGGTCCCGAGCAGCGGAAGAAATCTGCCATCGAGACCAACGGCCTGCCATCCGAGACCAATGGCTCGGACGGCACGATCCCCGGCCACCGGGCACCGGACGCCGGCCGCGTCTGGCGCAACGTCGTCAACACGCCGACGACGGCCTCGGAGGGACACGGCCGGCGTGGTGTCGGCGCT
>CALGAM010000244.1 GCA_937951935.1 uncultured Micromonospora sp.
GCATGGGACGATTTACCGTGTGTCTCGCACTTGAGACATTCTTTGTCTGAGAGGGTCACGCCCTCGTGACGGGAGGAGTCGGGTGACCGAACTAGCAACCCGAACCCGGGCTCTGATCGTCGACGGCGTCGCCGCCGGTCTCGTCCGGCGATCCGACCTCCTTCGACGCGGAGGGGCCACGTGCAGATCGGGGTGGACGTACACAGGAGAGGAACGTCGAGCGGGGGCGGTCAGCGGATCGGTCGGGGTCGGGACGGGGTGAACCGGTGAGTCCGTTCTTCGTGGTCTTCCTCGTCCTGCTGCTCGCGTCCTCCAGCTACGCCGTGGGGCGGTTGCACGGGCAGCTCAGCTACCGACTCGGATACCGGTTCGGCTATCGACAGGGGTACTTCGACGGTGACCGGGGGGCCTGGAACCGTCGACGTCGCGAGGCGCAGGCGGCGATCGCCTCGGTGTTGGCGGTGCCGTCGCCCGGCGTACCGCACAACGGCCACACCGTCGTCGGTCAGGGAACGACGTACACGGGCGCCTCCTTCGCGGGGACCGCGACCAACGGCGGACGGCACTCCACCGCACCCTCGCCGGTCGGAATCTCTGACCGGCGCGCGGTGGGGTGAGCGGTCACCCGCGAGCGCGGTGCGCAGGTCCGTCGCGGACGCGCACCGCCCGGGGCCACCCGAGGACCGGCGACGGTGGCCCCCGCCGGCCGGGATGCGCGCAGGGGGTACGCATCCCGGCCGGTCCGCCGGCTCTCGGTCTTCCGCGTCGGCGTGGACCGGCGGCGTGCCGTCGTCGACCCGGAGGGCGCGCGCCGCGTCGGCCCCGGGACGGACGTGCCACGCCGGTCCGGGGCCGTACGGTGCCCCGTCGACGCCGACCACCGGCAGCCGGCGGCCCGGGAGCACCAACTCGAACATCGATGCCCTAGCCCAGGCCCGCGTTCTCCGGTTAGCGTCTATGCATGGCGCGGGGTCGTCCCGAGCCAGCCGGACGGCCCGGATCTTGCGACCGCATGCACGGGGCCCGCATCCGACCCCGTGTCTCCGGGCTCCGGAGGAGGCGGACCGCGGGCGGACGGGTGCACGCCCGCCGGAGCAGGCCTGTGACGACTCGCCGAAGCAACCCTCGGGCCGACGACCAGAACGTGACCGCCGTCAGGACGGCCCCGGGCCGGGCCCGGAGCGGACGCCGGAGCATGGCGGTCCAGCCGACCGAGACCGTGGAGCCCGCGCCGTCCACCCGGGCGTTCGTCCTGGACACCTCGGTGCTCCTGTCCGATCCCGGGGCCTTCCACCGGTTCGCCGAACACGAGGTGGTCCTGCCGCTGGTGGTGATCTCCGAGCTGGAGGGCAAACGCCATCATCCGGAGCTGGGCTGGTTCGCCCGACAGGCCCTCCGGTTCCTCGACGACCTGCGGGCCCGGCACGGGCGGCTCGACCAGCCGGTGCCGGCCAACGAGCAGGGCGGCACGCTGCGGGTGGAGCTGAACCACAGCGACGACGCGGTCCTGCCGCCCGGGTTCCGCACCGACACCAACGACGCGCGGATCCTGTCGGTGGCGCTCAACCTGGCGGCCGAGGGGCGGGCGGTCACGCTGGTGAGCAAGGACATGCCGCTGCGGGTCAAGGCGGCGTCGGTCGGGCTGACCGCCGACGAGTACCGGCACGGCCAGGCCAGTGATCCCACCTGGACCGGGATGGCCGAGCTGGACCTGACCGAGGAGCAGATCGACCGGCTCTACGAGGACGTCTGTCTCGACCTCGACGAGGCCGCCGGCCTGCCCTGCCACACCGGTCTGGTGTTGCACTCGCCGCGCGGCTCCGCGCTGGCGCGGGTGCTGCCCGACAAGACGGTGCGACTGGTCCGGGGCGACCGGGAGGCGTTCGGCCTGCGCGGCCGTTCCGCCGAGCAGCGGGTGGCCCTCGACCTCCTGCTCGACGACTCGATCGGCATCGTCTCACTCGGCGGCCGGGCCGGGACGGGAAAGTCGGCGCTGGCGCTGTGCGCCGGCCTGGAGGCGGTGATGGAGCGGCGCCGACACAAGAAGGTCGTCGTCTTCCGACCGCTGTACGCCGTGGGTGGCCAGGAGCTGGGCTACCTGCCGGGCACGGAGGCGGAGAAGATGTCGCCGTGGGCGCAGGCGGTCTTCGACACCCTGGGCGCGGTGGTCCACGAGAACGTGGTGGAGGAGATCCTGTCCCGGGGGATGCTCGAGGTGCTGCCGCTGACCCACATCCGCGGGCGGAGCCTGCACGACGCCTTCGTCATCGTCGACGAGGCCCAGTCACTGGAACGCGGGGTCCTGCTCACCGTGCTGTCCCGGGTCGGTCAGGGTTCCCGGGTGGTGCTCACCCACGACGTGGCGCAGCGGGACAACCTGCGGGTCGGTCGGCACGACGGTGTGACGGCCGTGATCGAGGCGCTGAAGGGCCACCCGATCTTCGCGCACGTCACGCTCACCCGCTCGGAGCGGTCGCCGATCGCCGAGGTGGTGACGGACCTGCTGGAGGACATGCCGCTGTAGGGGTTGACTCCTGCGTGGTACGCCCGAATTGACGGTGATTTGCGGCGTGATGCATGTCACAAAAGCCGTCACTGGTTTCCCTGCCGGCGCACCGTACGCAAGGGTGTCCTGCGAGCGCCCACGCCACCCGGGCGTTGCCGATCATCGCTCGGCCCGGGTCGGCGGTCCGACGACCACCAGTCGGTCGGAGTACACGACCCGGCCGGGTCTGGGCGCTCGCGGCGTGAACGGGAGACCACATCGGGTTTTCCGTGTGCCGCGTCCCTGTCCCCGACGAAGGGAAAACCGTGTGAGTCGGCTGTGGAGCCGGTTCGGTGTCCGGGGTCTTGCCGTCGCGTTGCTCCTCGGGGGCGTCGGCGGCGGTTACCTCCTCGGCGAGGACCGAAAGGCACAGCAGCGGAGCATCGAGGCCCAGGCCGTCTACGAGGCGCAGCAGGCCGAGTGGGACCTGCTCCGTCGGCAGCGGGCGGCGCACCTTCTGGCCACTCTCGACCAGCGGGCCGCGCAGCGGGAGGCCGCGCGCAAGGCGGCGGAGCTGGCCCGGTCCGCGGCGGAACGGGCCAGACAGGCCGACGAGGCGGCGAGCCGCAAACGGGCACGCGAGCGGGCGGCGCAGGAGGCGGCCAAGCCCTACTCCGGCCCGATACCGGATTCGTGCCAGGAGTACAGCGGGAACCGGGCGATCGGGTGCGCGCTGCTGCTCGACGCGGGCTTCAAACTGGCCGAGATGCCCTGCCTGGACAAGCTCTGGACCAAGGAGAGCGGCTGGAACCACAGGTCCTCGAACCCCTCGACCGGTGCGTACGGCATCGCGCAGGCGAACCCGGGCGAGCGGATGGCGAGTGTGGGATCCGACTGGAGGACCAACCCGGCAACCCAGATCAAGTGGGGTCTGGGTTACATCAAGGGGCGTTACGGCACCCCCTGCGGCGCCTGGACGTTCTTCCAGAACAAGGGCTGGTACTGAGGCGAGGCGATGACCGGGGGCGCGGAGGCCGTCCGCGCCCCCGGCTCCGGCGTCGGGGTCGGCCCGCCGGCCTCGGTGGCGGGCGACCGCCGAAGCTGATAGCAACGTGAGGGTGACGTTCGACCCGTACTCCCGTGACCCGAACCGGTTCGGGACGGAGGCGTTCTACGCCTCGCTCGGCCGGGCCTTCGTCGCCATGTGCGCCGTCGTGCCGGTGCTCTTCGCGATCGAGGCGGTCGACGTCTGGCTGCACGCGGGGCTCGACGCCCGTGCCGGGATCATCCCCCGCAACATCGAGGGCCTCGACGGTGTCTTCTTCAGCCCGTTCCTGCACCACGGCTGGGACCACCTCTACGGCAACAGCGTGCCGCTGATCCTGCTCGGCACCTTCGTCCTGTCCGCCGGAGCCCGTCGCTTCGTCTACTCCACACTGGTCATCATCCTCGTCAGCGGGCTCGGGGTCTGGTTCACCGGCTCGCCCCGGACGGTCGTCGTCGGGGCGAGCGGCGTCGTCTTCGGGTATCTCGGGTTGCTGCTGATGCGCGGCATCGTCGAGCGAAGCTGGTGGAACTTCGCGGTGGTGCTGCTCGTCGGCCTGCTCTACGGCTGGCAGCTGCTCGGAGTGCTCCCGACCGACGAGCTGATCTCCTGGCAGGGCCACCTCTTCGGCCTGCTCGGCGGCATGCTGGCCGCGGTGCTCTTCCGGCGGCGTCGTCCGCGCGACGACGACCCGTACCGGTCGGAGTTCACCGTGACTCTGCCCTGACCAGGTGTGTCGTTCTTCCGGACGGGTTGTTGCCCGACGTCCGTTTCCCGCCTACGGTCGAGGCAGTGAGCCCGCGTCCGCCCGTGACCGGAGAGCGACGGTGAGAACATGCGCGAGGTTGACGTCGCGATAGTCGGGGCGGGTCCCACCGGGCTGTTCGCCGCGTACTACGCGGGTTTCCGCGGTCTGTCCGTGATGGTCGTCGACGTGTTGCCCGAGCCGGGTGGACAGGTCACCGCGATGTACCCGGAGAAAATGATCTACGACGTTGCCGGGTTTCCGTCGATCAGGGGCCGCGACCTGGTGGCCAACCTCGTCGACCAGGCGTCCGCCTCCGATCCGGACTACCGGCTCGGGGTACGCGCGGAGAAGCTGTCGTACCTGGACGGCCGTCCGGTGCTGAGCCTCGCCAACGGCGAGGTGTTTCGGTGCGGCGCGGTCATCGTCACCGCCGGCCTGGGCAGCTTCACCCCGCGTCCCCTGCCGGCGGCGGAGAACTTCGTCGGCAGCGGCGTGGTCTACTTCGTGCCGGATCCCGCCGAGCTCGCCGGGCAGGACGTGCTGATCGTCGGCGGCGGCGACTCGGCCTTCGACTGGGCACTGGCGTTGCAGCCGTTGGCCCGCTCGGTCACCCTCGTCCACCGTCGGGACCGTTTCCGGGCCCATGCCGCCACCGTCGACCGGGTGCGGCGACTGCCGGTCCGGATCGTGGTCGACGCCGAGGTGACGAGGCTGCACGGCGACACGGCGGTGACCGGGGCCGACATCACGGTACGGGGCGGCGGCGTGGAGACGCTGCCGGTCGGCACCGTGGTGGCCGCGCTGGGGTTCACCGCCGACCTCGGACCACTGGCCGAGTGGGGCCTGGCACTGGACAAGCGCCACATCCTGGTGGACAGCACGATGCTGACCAACCTGCCACGGGTCTTCGCCGCCGGTGACATCACCGAGTACCCGGGCAAGGTCCGCCTGATCGCCACCGGGTTCGGCGAGGCCGCGACCGCGGTCAACAACGCCGCCGTCACGATCGACCCGGCCGCGCACCTCTTCCCCGGCCACTCCTCCGACGCGGGCTGAGCCGACCGGCCGCGTACCCGGCCGCCCTCGGGGCGGTCCGGGCACCCCGGACGGCGGTGGAGCCGCACCGGCGGGCCGGGAGAACCCCGACCAGGCGGCGCCGGCGGTTACGCCTGCTCGGCGATGGGGCGGCCGTCGAAGTCGACGGCGGAGTACAGCGCCAGCTTCTCCAGGCGGTGGTACGAGTCGATGACCCGGATCGTGCCGCTCTTCGAGCGCATCACGATCGACTGGGTGTACGCCCCGCCGGCACGGTACCGGACGCCGCGCAGCAGGTCCCCGCTGGTGATCCCGGTGGCGACGAAGAAACAGTTGTCACCGGCCACCAGGTCGTCGGTGGTGAGCACCCGGTCCAGATCGTGACCGGCGGCGATCGCCTTCTCCCGCTCCTCGTCGTCGCGGGGCCAGAGCTTGGCCTGCATCATCCCGCCCATGCACTTCAGCGCGCAGGCGGCGGTGATCCCCTCCGGGGTGCCGCCGATCCCCATCAGCACGTCGACGTCCGACTCGCCGCGAGCGGCGGCGATCGCCCCGGCGATGTCGCCGTCGCTGATGAACCGGATCCCGGCACCGGCCTCACGGATCTCCCGGACCAGGTCGGCGTGCCTCGGCCGGTCCAGGACGCAGACCGTCACCTCCGACACGCTGGAGTGCTTGGCGCGGGCGATCCGGCGGATGTTCTCCGCGACCCCGGCCTCGATGTCGACCACGTCCGCGTAGGCGGGGCCGACCGCGAGCTTCTGCATGTAGAAGACGGCGCTCGGGTCGAACATCGCGCCGCGCTCCGCGACCGCGAGCACGGCCAGGGCGTTCGGCATGCCCTTGCTCATCAGCGTGGTGCCGTCGATCGGGTCGACCGCCACGTCGACCTCGGGTCCGGTGCCGTCGCCGACCTGCTCGCCGTTGTACAGCATCGGGGCGTTGTCCTTCTCGCCCTCGCCGATCACCACGACACCCCGCATCGGGATCGAGTTGATCAGCTTGCGCATCGCGTCGACGGCGGCGCCGTCCCCAGCCTCCTTGTCGCCCCGGCCGACCCACCGGCCCGCGGCCATCGCCGCCGCCTCGGTCACCCGGACCAGATCGAGCGCCAGGTTGCGGTCGAGGTTCTGCGGTACGCGGGTCCGGGTGTTGGTCATGTCGGTTCCTCCTCGCGACGCTGCGGGTGTGGCCGGCTGTGTCAGGGATACTGACACGTTGGTGAACCTAACGCTGGTTCGGGGGGCGGGTGGCCTGGATCGCGGAACCGGTTGGGCTGCCAAGATGGGTGGGTGAGCACCCAGTCGACCGGCCCCACCCCGTACGACGGCCTGCCCGACGAGTCCGGCGCGAACGGGCCGGATCCGCGCGCGGCGGTCGGCCCCGACGGTCCGGCGGATCCGCCCGGGACCGGGGCGCCGGCGGTCGACCCGGAGGACGCCCGGCAGCAGGTCGTGCAGGTCGCGATCCGGTCACAGCGAACGACCAGGGACATGGTCGTCTCGCTGCTGGTGCTGCTGGTGCCGATCGCGCTGCTGGTCGGTTTCGGCCGGGTCTTCCTCGGTGCCGACACGCCGACCGAGGTCGATGCCGCGCCGGCCCTGCAGCGGGCCCGGGCGGCCAACGCCTTCCCGGTCAGCGAACCGACCGGGTTGGGCGACGGTTGGCGCACGGTCCGTGCCGACTTCCGGCAGGGTGACACCGGGGCCACCCTGCGCATCGGGTACCTGGGTCCGGACGGCGGCGGGCTGCAACTGGTGCAGAGCAGCGTGGCGGCCGAGGAGCTGCTCCCGGCCGAGCTGACCGCGGCGGGCCAGCCGCAGGGCACGGTCGAGATCGGCGGCCGAGCCTGGCAGCGATACACGGCGCGCCCCGGTGAACGGGCGCTCGTGCTGCTGGAACCGGGCCGGACGGTGATCGTCGTCGGGCAGACGCCGGAGGAGGAGCTGCGCCGGCTGGCCGCGTCGCTCGGCTGACTCCGAACCGTACGGCCGCCGTCGGATGGCCGGTCGCGGGCGGGGCCGCGGGTCGCCCGCCGGACAGCCGGGGCGGTCGGATCAGGCCGACGTTTCGCGGGCCCGGCGGGCAGCGTCGATGCGGGCCCGGGCTCCCTCGAGCCAGCTCTGGCAGATCTCCGCCAGCCGCTCGCCGCGTTCCCACAGTGCCAGTGACTCCTCCAGCGAGGCGCCCCCGGCCTCCAGCCGCTCGACCACCGACGCCAACTCGGCGCGGGCCTGCTCGTAGCTGAGCCCGCTGTCGGCGTCGTTCGTGCGATCTTCTTCGTCCGTCATGGTGATCCCATCTCAGCACACCGCGTGGGGGTTGAGGTTGGCGCACATCCGGGCCAGCGTGTCGACGGTCGTCCGGTAGCTCTCGGGTGTCACGCCCGCGGTCACCTTGGCGCGCGTGGCGTGTACCCGTGCGCGCAGGTCCTCGAACGCGCGGCCACCGTGCTCGGTGCGGGCGAGTCGGCCGTCGGCGTCGACGCGGAGCCATCCCCGGGTGCGCAGGTCGGCCAGGACCGGCTCAAGATCGGCACCCGGCCCGTGGGTGTCGCCACCCGGTCGGTCGTCGGTGCCCCCGGGGGAGGCCAGGAACGGTGCCAGGGCCTCCCGCAGTGCGACTGCGGTGGTCGGGCCCGAGTCGAGGACGTTGAGCACCTGCCAGTGTCGTCGACCGAGTCCGGCCTCGCCGATCGTGCGGTCGAACTCCTCGTCGATCAGCCGGTCCAACAGCTTGATCCAGTATCCGATCGGTCGCGGTGACATGCATGCTATTGTACATAGACATGGAAGAGGTCGACCCCAGCATCGCGGAGATCGAGCGGGCGATGACCGCGATCCGGCGCAGCCAGGCACGACGGAGCCTCGCCCGCCTCGCCGCCGAACACGACCCGGCGGTGTTCGAGGTGCTGGACGCCGTGATCGGGGCGGAGGGGGAAGGGCTGCCGGCGACCGTGACCGTGGTGGCCGAGCGGCTGGGCATCGACCAGCCCCGGGCCAGCCGGTTGGTGACCCGGACCGTCGACCGCGGCCTGCTGGGCCGCGAGCCGGATCGGGGCGACGGCCGGCGGGTTCGGTTGGTCAGCACCGAGCGGGGGCGGGAGGAGTTCGCCCGCGCACGCCGGTTCCGGCAGGCCGTCTTCGCCCGGGCCACGGCTGGCTGGTCGGCGAGCGATCGCGCCACCTTCGCCCGGTTGCTGACCCGGTTCGTCGCCGACCTGGCCCGCGAGACCCGGCGCGACGCGCGTGGGCCTCGGCACGACGGCACGTCGGCACCGCGGCCGGCCGACCCGGCCGGGTCGGCCTAGCCGACGGCGGTCGCGGTCAGTCCTCGGCGACCGCGGTCAGTTCGCCCTCGGCGAGGCGTACCCGAAGCCGGTCCCCGGCGCTCACCTCGTCCGGCGCACGTACCACGTGGCCGTCGGCGCGCTGCACGACCGCGTACCCCCGGCGCAGGGTCGCGGCCGGGGAGAGCGCGCGGAGCCGGGCCACGGTGTGCCGCAGCTCGTCGGTCGCGAGGCCGACCCGGTGCCGGACGCACCGGTCGGCGCGGTCCCGCAACGCCGCCACCTCGGCGGCCCGCTGTTCGACGATCACCTGCGGCCGGGCCAGCGCCGGCCGCGACCGCCAGGCGTCGAGGCGGTGCTGCTCCCGCTCGACGAGGGCGACGACCGCCCGGTCGAGCCGGTCGCGAGCCAGCCGGAGCAGCCGGATCTCCTCGCCGAGGTCGGGGACGATCCGCTTCGCGGCGTCGGTCGGGGTGGAGGCACGCAGGTCGGCGACGTAGTCGACCAACGGCGTGTCGGTCTCGTGGCCGATCGCGCTGACCACCGGGGTACGGCAGCCGAAGACCGCCCGGCACAGCGCCTCGTCGGAGAACGGGAGCAGGTCCTCGACGCTGCCCCCGCCCCGGGCGAGCACGATGACGTCGACCTCCGGGTCCGCGTCGAGCACCCGGAGCGCGTCGATGATCTGGGGAACCGCCGTCGGCCCCTGCACCGCCACGTTGATCGTGCGAAACTCCACCGCCGGCCAGCGACGCCGGGCGTTGGTGAGCACGTCGCGCTCGGCCGCCGAGGCCCGGCCGGTGATCAGGCCGATCCGGCGGGGCAGGAACGGCGGGCGGCGCTTGCGGGAACGGTCGAAGAGCCCCTCGGCGGCGAGCAGCCTTTTCAGTTTCTCCAGCCGGGCCAGCAGCTCACCGAGCCCGACCTGCCGGATCTCGTCGGCACGCAGGCTCAGCGTGCCCCGGGCGGCGAAGAACTCCGGTCGGGCGTGCAGCACCACCCGGGCGCCCTCGGCCAGGTTCGGGGCGCCGGTGTCCAGCACGTCCCGGTTGGTGGTGACGGTGAGGCTCAGGTCGGCCGAGGGATCGCGCAGGGTGATGAAGACCGTGGCGGTGCCGGGCCGTCGGGTGATCTGTGCCACCTGGCCGTCGACCCACACCCAGCCGAGCCTGCCGATCCAGGCGCTGAGCTTCTGGCTGACCACCCGGACCGGCCAGGGCTCCTCGGGGGTGCTGCGCGGGGTTCCGGAGTCGGTCACCCGGCCAGCGTACGGGGCCGGCCCACCGACCGACGCCCAGCCGGACCGGCCGTCGGGTCGAGTCGGGCGGTACGGGCCGTCGGTGCACCCGGCCGGGCCGCCCGGTACGTCGAGACGGCGCGGCGGCGGCGACGGACCGTAGACTGGCCGGGTGACCGAGGCTCAGGCGACACCCCAGACCGGCAAGCGCGTCCTGTTGGCCAAGCCGCGTGGCTACTGCGCCGGCGTCGACCGCGCGGTGCAGACCGTGCAGGAGGCGTTGAAGCTCTACGGTGCGCCGATCTACGTCCGCAAACAGATCGTCCACAACAAGCACGTCGTCGCCACCCTGGAACGCCAGGGGGCCGTCTTCGTCGAGGAGAACGAGGAGGTGCCGGAGGGCGCCATCGTGATCTTCTCCGCGCACGGGGTGGCGCCGGAGGTCTACGAACAGGCGAAGGCGCGGTCGCTGCGGGCCATCGACGCGACCTGCCCGCTGGTCACGAAGGTGCACCAGGAGGCCCGGCGGTTCGCCGCCGAGGACTACGACATCCTGCTCATCGGCCACGAGGGTCACGAAGAGGTGATCGGCACCTCCGGTGAGGCGCCGGCGCACATCCAGCTCGTGGACGGGCCGGAGGCCGCCGACCGGGTGACCGTCCGGGACCCGTCGAAGGTGGTCTGGCTGTCCCAGACCACGCTCTCGGTCGACGAGACGATGGAGACGGTGGCCCGGCTCAAGCGCCGGCTCCCGCTGCTGCAGTCCCCGCCGAGCGACGACATCTGCTATGCCACCCAGAACCGGCAGCAGGCGGTCAAGAAGATGGCGCCCGACTGCGACGTCGTGATCGTGGTCGGCTCCCGCAACTCCTCCAACTCGCAGCGGCTGGTGGAGGTGGCGCGCGACGCGGGCGCCCGGGCCGCCCATCTGGTCGACTACGCCTCGGAGATCGACGACGGGTGGCTGGCCGGGGCCGAGACCGTCGGTCTGACCTCCGGTGCGAGCGTGCCGGAGGAACTCGTCCAGCAGGTCCTCGCGCACCTCGCCGCGCGCGGTTTCACCGACGTGACCGAGGTGACCACGGCCCAGGAGCGGCTCACCTTCTCGCTGCCGCAGGAACTCAAGCGCGACATGCGGGCCGCGGCGGCCCGGGCGGAGGGGAACGAGCAGCGGGCCGCGGCCGTCTGATCGACATGACCCCGCCGCGGATCTCCGTGCCCGTGCTCGTCGCCGTCCTGGCGCTCGCGGCGTGCGGCCAGGGTGAGCCGCAGCCACCGACCGCGCCGCCGGGAGTACCCGTGACCTCGTTTCCGCAACCGGGCCCGACGGGGCCCGACGGTCCCAGCCCGGCCGGTTCCGGCTCCACCGCGCCCGGTCCGGCCGGTCCCGATCCGACCACGCCGGGGCCGGCTGGTCCGACCACGCCGGGGCCGTCCGGCCCGGCCCGGAACGCCCCGCCGTCGCCGGGGTCGCCGACGACGCTCAGCGGCGTCGTCCGGGAGGGCGTCGAGCCCGGCTGCTACCTGATCGACAACTACCTGCTGGTCGGCGGCCCTCGTGAGGTGATCAGGGCAGGCGGGCGGCTCACCGTGACCGGTCGGGTGCAGGCCGACCTGATGACCACCTGCCAGCAGGGCGTTCCGTTCGTCGTGGAGACGGCCACCCGGGGCTGAGCCGTCCCGGCCCGGCCACCCGGGCCGGCCCGTGGCGGTCGGGTGCCCGGCCTCCGCCGCCTACCGCGGCCGGGCCGGCCTACGCCTGCCGCGGCGCGGGATCGAGCAGCTCCGCGGCCTGGGGCTGCCGGGGTGCGGTCTCGACCTGCGGCGGGGTGGGCAGGTCGTCACCGGTCACTCCCAGCTCGGCGAGCCTGCGGGCGCTGACCAGCACCCGCGCCTCCAGCGAACCCACCGCCCGGTTGTAGGCGGTGACCGCGTTGCCGAGGGCGGTGCCCAGCTTCGAGACGTGCTCGCCGAGGGTGCCGAGCCGGCCGTACAACTCGCGGGCCAGGGTGTGCACCGCCGCCGCGTTGCGGGCCAGTGCCTCCTGCCGCCAGGAGTAGGCGATGGTGCGCAGCAGCGCGACCAGGGTGGCCGGGGTGGCGAGCACCACGTTGCGGGCGAACGCGTGCTCCAGCAGCGTCGGATCGCGTTGCAGTGCCACGTCCAGGAACGGGTCAGCCGGGACGAAGAGGACCACGAACTCGGGGGACTGCTCGAAGGCGGCCCAGTAGGACTTGGCCGCCAGGGCGTCCACGTGCGCCCGCAGGTGCCGGGCGTGCGCGTCCAGGTGCCGATCCCGCCCGGCGTCGTCGCGGGCCTCCATCGCGGCCAGGTACGCCTCGAACGGCGCCTTGGCGTCCACCACCACCGACCGGCCGCCGTGCAGCCGGACCACCAGGTCGGGGCGGACCCCCTTGTGGTCGGTACTGGCGCTGACCTGCTCGGCGAAGTCGCAGTGCTCCAGCATGCCCGCGGCCTCGACGATCCGGCGGAGCTGGTGCTCGCCCCACCGGCCCCGGACCTGTGGAGCGCGCAGCGCGGCGACCAGCTGCTTCGTCTCGGTACGCAGCTCGTTGGAGACGCGGGTCATCGACCGGACCTGCTCGCGCAGCTCGGCGTAGGCGTCGACCCGATCGCGTTCCAGCTCGGCGACCCGCTGCTCGTAGCGGCGCAGCGTGTCGTGGAGCGGCGCGACCGCCCGGGCCACGGCCTCCTGGGAGCGCACGGTCGCCTCGTAGGACAGTGCCCGCATCGACTGCTCCAGCCGGCTCTCGCTCTCCCGGGCGGCGCGCACGGTGGCGTCGAGCCGGGCGATCTGGGCGCTTGACCGCGCGGTGGCGGCGAGCCAGCCGACGGCTCCACCGGCGACGAGGCAGAGCACCACCACAGCTACCGTCGCGAGGTTCACGTGACGAAGCATGCCAAACGGGCACGGCCGGGGTGCACCCACGAGGCGTGAGCTGGGCGGATGGCCGGGGCTGGGTACCGTGGAGCAATGGTCGGGATGATCGGGGTACTGCTGCTGGTGGTCCTGGTGGCGGGCGGTGCGGCCTGGTGGCACTGGGAGAGCACGCACCGCCGGGAGCGGGAGCTGGCCGACGCCCGGGCCGAGGCACGCCGCTGGTACGAACGGCTGGGCGGACAGCTGACGAACCTGCACGGGGACGCGCCGGCGGTACGGCAGGCGCTGGCCGACGCCGCGGAGCGCTACACCGCCGCCGGCAGCCAGCTCGAACAGGCCCGTTCCGTGCGACAGTACGAGCTGGTCCGGGAGACCGCCCTGGAAGGGCTCGCCTACATCAGGGCGGCCCGGGTCGCGCTCGGCATCGATCCCGGGCCCGAGCTGCCGCCGCTGGCCGCCGCCCGGGGTGCCGGCGCCATCACGGAGCCGCGCGAGGTCCGGGTCCGGGGGGAGACGTTCCGGGCCGGGCCGCAGCCGGGTGCCGCCACGCCCTACTACCACCCCGGCGGCTGGTGGCGGGGACGGCCGGTGCCGGCCGGGTGGTACTCCACGCCGTGGTGGAAGACCGGGCTGGCGGCGGGTGCCGGGGTGCTCGGCGGCATGCTGATCGCCGACGCGCTCCTGTCGCCCGCGTTCGCCGACTCCCACGGCCACGACGACGGATGGGACGGTTTCGTGGACGCCGCCGACCACGGCGACCTCGGTGGCATGGATGTCGACCTCGGCGACCTCGGTGGCCTGGACTTCGGCGGATTCGACGTGTGACCGCCTCCCGGCCCGCTGATCCGGCTGTGCGGTGTCGACGGCCGGCCATCCCTCCTGGCCGGCCGTCGACTGTTCCGCTGGTCCGGATCAGCACAGGCGTCCGTCGGGGCCGGCGCCCTCTCCGGCGTGGTGACGAGCGCCCGAATACCCCCAGCCTATGAGCGATCCTGCCGCGTCGCGCGGGTCTGGGCCGGCAGCGATTTTGGCGCCGTTTTCGTTACACCGACCCCCGGTCCGGCAGGCACGGTGTGCCGCCCGCCGACCCGGGTCCCGTTGCCCCAGGCGGTCGGGCGAGCTTGTCCGCCGGTGGTGGCGGCGGGCAGACTGGAGCCGTGGACGTCCACAGGGTCTGGCGACGGTCGGCCCGGTTCGCCGCGCCACTCGCGCTCGGGTTCAGCACGGTCGCGCTGGTGCTGGCCACGGCGGCGCTGTCCATCTCGGCCCGGCGTGCCGACGGCGACGTCGACCGCGACGTCCGGGAACGGTTCACCGCCGCCGTCGAGCTGCTCGGCTCGCCCTCCGACACGGTACGGGCCGGCGGAATCTTCGCCCTGGAGGGCGTACTGCGGGACGCGCCGGCGGAGCAGCCGACCGTGACCGCCGTCCTCGCCGCGTTCGTCCGGCAGCACGCCACCGCCGCGGCCGGTGGTTCCACCGTGGACGACGGCGGGGCGCGGCGTCCGCCGGTGGACGTCCAGGCGGCCCTGACCGTACTCGGCCGGCGGGACGCCGACCGGGATCGTCCGGGTGAGCGGCTCGACCTCTCCGGCGCCGTGCTGACCGGCGCGTCCCTGCGGGACGCGCAACTCGCCGGGGCGGTGCTCACCGGGGCCCGGCTGGACGGTGCCGACCTGCGCGGTGCCCGGCTGGACGGCGCCGACCTCGACGGCGCGGACCTCGGCGGCGCGGACCTGGACCGGGCCAGCCTGCGGAAGGCCACCCTCAGACGGGCGAACCTGACGAAGGCCCGGATCAACCTGTCGATTCTCGACGGCGCGACCCTCAGCGGAGCCCAGATGCCGGGCGCCGGGCTGGACGGGACCGGGCTGGTCGAGGCGAACCTGGTCGGCACGAACCTGCGCGGGGCGCGGCTGGACGCCACCAACCTGTCCGGCGCGAACCTGACCGACGCCGACCTGAGCGACGCCTACCTCGGCTACGTCACCGCTCCCGGCGCGGATCTGACCCGGGCGAGGCTGGTCGGCTCGAACCTGATCGACATCGACCTCACCGATGCCCAGCTCACCGGGACGAATCTCAACCGGGCGCTGCTGCACGGCGCGACGCTGAACCGCACCCGCGTCACCGCCGACCAGATCAGCTGCGCCGTGTTGAGCGACCGGACCCTCCTGCCGGCGGCGATGCCGGTTCCCACCCGACCCGCCCCGACCTGCGCCGACTGACGCCGTCGGGTGGGCTCACCCGCGGCGGCGGGTGTCGAGTCCGTCGAGGAGCGCGTCCAACGCGTCCAGCTCCGCCCAGCCGTTGACCGCGATGCCGCCCGAGGCGTCGACCGTGACCTCCAGTCGGTCCGGGCCGGCGACCAGTTCCGCGACGGAGTCGGCGATCCGGTTGGTGAGCAGCACGAACTCCTGGTTGGTCGAGCCGACCCAGGGACGTACGCGGTCGATCCGGTCGGCGAGGAACGGGCCGGCGACCAGAAGGTCCGTCTCGGCGAGCAGCGCGGCCACGTCGGCCCGGCCGGCGTCGACAGCCCGGTGCAGTTCGTCGGTGGTGTAGCCGGTGAAGGTCATCACGGACCTGCCGGCCGCGCGTACCCCGGCGGCGACCCGGGCCAGGGCGGCGGCCTGGTCGAACGGCTCGCCGCCGAGCAGGGTCAGCCCGGCCGTGCCGGCGTCGAGGACCCGGGCGACCAGGGTGGCCGTGTCCACCCGCTCGCCGCCGCGGAAGCCCCACATGTGCGGGTTGAAACAGCCGGGGCAGCGGATGGTGCAGCCCTGCACCCAGATCGCCGTCCGCTCGCCCGGCCCCTCGGCCCGGGTCGAGGCGAGGAAGCGGGCCACCGAGACGACGTCGGGCTCCGCGGTGGCGGCCGGGACGCGGGCGTGCTCAGACATCGAGGACACGGCCCTGGTGCGGCGGCCGCCAGCCGTCGTCGTCGAAGCCGTGCCCGCCCGCCGGCCCGCCGCCGTGCCCGAACGCCGGCGGACCGTCCGGCCCGAGCGGGGGAGCGGAGACCGGCCCGACGGTCTGACCGGGGCGGGGCGGCGGTGCGCAGACCAGCCGGTCCCGCAGCCGGGCGAACTCGTGCGGCGCCAGCCCGGCGACGGCGGCGAACTCCTGCACGCTGCCGAATCCGCGCTGTGCCTGGCGCTGCGTGAGCACCCGCACGGCACGGTCGGGATCAAAGCCCGGCAGCGCCACGAGCTGCTCGTAGCTGGCGGTGTTGACGTCCAACGGCGCCGGAGCGCCGGCCCCGCCGCCGACCGGGGTGGCCTGGGGCGGTCCGGGCACCGACGGCGACGGTGGCCCGGCGGTCGACGGGGCCGGCGCGGCGCCCGGGGGAACGGACGGCGACGGCGACGGTGGCCCGGCGGTCGACGGGGCCGGCGCGGCGCCCGGGGGAACGGACGGCACCGGCGGTGCGGGTGCGGCGGACGGCCCCGGGCCGTAGAACGACTCCGGCGGCGGCACCAGACCCGGTGGCAGCGCCGGGGAGCCGTACGGGTTGTTCAGGTACCCGACCGGCGCGGGGTGGGGCGGTCCGTAGTGGGCGGACCCGGGGTGACCCGGTGGCGGTGGCGCCGTCGGCTGGGCGTACCAGGGCACCCAGTTGGCCCGCCACCGCAGCCACGCGCCGTTGATCACGCCGGCGTGGATCAGGCTCGCGAGGTAGGTGAAAAGGAAGACCCAGACGCCGACGGCGCCGACGGTGCTCTGTTGCGGCGACTCCCCGACCACGATGAAGGAGGCCCAGCCGAGCACCAGGTAGCAGATGCCCGCGATCCACCAGGCCGGTCGTCGGGCGCGGATGCCGACGTAGAGGAAACCGAGCCCGCCCAGACAGCCGACGCCGAGCGCCGGGATCAGCAGCCACAGGCTGTGCCGGATCCGCCAGCCGAGGCTGGGCCCGGAGGGGCCGGCCGCGAAGGCGGGGTGACCCCGGTCAGGCCCGGTCGACATCGCGCAGATCCTGCTGCTGGGCCAGGTACGTCGTCGTCCGGTGGAAGTCGGCGGTGTAGGCGCTCTCCACCACCCGGGCGTCGAGGAGATCCTCCAGCACCGCGACGTAGTCGAGGCACTCCTCGCCCACCACGCCCCTGGTCTCGGCGGTCACCGTGCCGTCCGGGGCGACGGTCACCACGATCCGGCGCTCATCCGACACGGTGTGCCCCCTGTCGTACCGCGAAGACCAGGCGCACCGCCTCGTCCTCGGTGACGTGCTCCGACTCCAGCCGCAGCCCGGCGGCCGGGGCCCGCTCCCGTAGCCGTTCGAGCACGGCCCGCTGCACCTGACGACCGTATCCGGCGTCGACGGCGCGCACGATCTCCATCGCGCGGTTCTCGTCGACGTCGCCGGTGAAGGACGCCGTCCAGACGCCGTCCTGGCCGCGCCGGAACGTCGCCTGGACACCGTGCCAGGCCACCTCGATCTCGTCGGTCTGTACCGTGACCGCGGCACCGGTCTCCCGGAGGGCGGCGGCGAGCAGGTTCTCGTCCCGCATCCGGGTCTGTACCCGACACACCGTCCGGCCGGTGCTGTCCCGTCCGGACGCCAGGCCGGCCACGGTGGTGGTCGCGGCGGCCAGGGCGACCGGGACGAGGAGCAGTGACACGCTCATCCGTTCTCCCAAGGCTCGCTGTCGAACGTACCCGCCGTCGTGGCGCGCCGTCCGACGTGGGTTGGTCTCTCCCGATCCGGGCCTAGTACTCGACCAGCCGGCCCCCGTGTGGGCCGGGCGGCGGGCCACCCGGCCCACCACCCGCGCGCCGGCTGCCGAGATCCCAGTCCTCGGCGGCGGTGGCCGCCACCGCGCGGGTCGTGGCCCAGGCCCGGATCGCGTCGATCCGCTCGGCCTGGGTGACGCTCAGCGGCACCATGGTGGCGACCGCCCGGACCAGGTCGTCCCGCTCCAGCGGACGCCGGGCGGAGAACGCCTCGAAGAGGCCGGCGATCACCGCCTGTTCGATCTCGGCGCCCGAGTAGCCCTCGGTCAGGGCGGACAACTCGGTGAGCAGGTCGTCGTCGACGACGAGCCCGCCGGCGACCGCCGGGCTGCGAAGCCGGCGCGTGAGGTGGACCCGCCAGATCGCACTCCGCTCCACCCGGGTCGGCAGGTCGACGAAGAAGATCTCGTCGAAGCGTCCCTTGCGCAGCAGTTCCGGCGGCAGCCGGTCGATGTCGTTCGCGGTGGCGATGACGAAGACGGGACGGGTCTTCTCCTGCATCCAGGTGAGGAACGTGCCGAAGATCCGGGAGGTGGTGCCCGAGTCACCGGACTCCGGTGCCAGGCCCTTCTCGATCTCGTCTATCCAGAGTACGCACGGCGAGGTGGCCTCGGCGGTCCGGATCGCGGTCCGCAGGTTCTGCTCACTGGAGCCGACCAGCCCGGAGAAGACCCGACCGATGTCCAGGCGCAGCAGCGGCAGCTCCCAGGCCGCCGCGACCGCCTTCGCGGTCAGCGACTTGCCGCAGCCGGGAACGCCGGTGATCAGCACGCCGCGCGGTGCGGGCAGACCGTACTCGGCGGCCGCCGCCAGCCAGGAGCCCTCGCGCTTGGCCAGCCACCGCTTGAGGTTCTCCAGGCCGCCGACGTCGGCCAGGTTCACACCGGCCTCCACCACCTCCAGCAGCCCTGACTTGCGTACGGCCTGCCGCTTCTCCTCCTGCACCACGGACAGGTCGCGGATGTCGAGGACGCCGTCGTTGACGATCGCCCGGGCGAAGGCGTTCTCCGCCTCGTGCAGGGTCAGCCCGAGCGCGGCCTTGGCGAACCGCTCCCGCTCCACGGCGTCGAGACGGATCTGGATCCGGCCGCTGGCGATGTTCGCCGCGATCAGTCCTTCGAGCACCATCCGGATCTCCGCCTCGCTCGGCAGCGGGAAGTCGACGATCGTGATGTCCCGGTCCAGCTCGACGGGGATCCGCAGCACCGGCGAGACCAGGACCAGCGCCCGCGGGATCGGACCGGACTTGAACGCCGCCGCCACGTCGCGGAGCCGCCGGATGATCCGGGGGTCGCCGGGGCGGCCGTCGCCGCCGAGCACCGGATGCAGGTCGCGCAGGATGACCACGCTCGGTTCCTCGAGGCGCAGCGCGGCGTCCAGGGCGTCGGCCGGGTCGGTGGTGCCGCGCCGGGAAGCCCCGTCGAGCTGGACCAGCCCTTCGGTCAGCGACCAGGTCCAGACCGTGCGGGGTGTCCGGACCGAGGTGCCGTCGCGGGCCACCGCGGCCACCTCGGCGATGACCCGGGACTCCTCGTACGACTCGATGTAGAGGATCGGCAGTCGGGCCTTGAACAACTGGGCCAGGTTGTCCCGAAAACTCCCGTTCACGCCTCTGCCCCCCGCCGCCGCCGAGTCGGCAGCACTCTAACAGCGTCGGTCGAGTCGACCACGCCGTCGAGCCGGCCGGTGGCGCGGGCGACCACCCCGGGACCCGGGAACGCCGCCGCCACCGGGCGGCGCACCGGCGGGCCCGGCGGGTGTGCCGTCAGGAACGCCTCTCGTGGTCGAGCAGCCAGGACTTGACCGGTAGCCCCCACCGGTAGCCCCCGAGGCCACCGCCGGTGCGGAGTACCCGGTGGCAGGGGACGAAGAGGGCGGCGGCGTTGCGGGCACAGGCCGCGGCGGCGGCCCGGATCGCGCGCGGGCGCCCGGCGAGGGCGGCGAGTTCGGCGTACGTGACCGGCTCGCCCGGTTTGACCTGGCGCAGTGTCTCCCACGCGTGGGCCAGGAACCCGCCGTCGGTGTGCTGCGTGACCGGGACCGCGTCGAGCGCCGTCAGCTCGCCGTCCAGATAGGACCGGACGGCGGCGGTGACCGGCCCGAGGTCCGGCCGGGGGAGCGGCGGACGGCGCAACCGGGGGTGGACGAGGTCGAGCAGCGCCGTTGCGGCGGTGGTGAAACCGGCGGCGAGGACCTGTCCGTCGGCGTCGGCCAGGATCGTCAACGGTCCGACCGGGGTGTCGAGGGTCGCGCTGTACAGGCTGCTCACTGTGCTCTCCAGAGTCTGATCACCGCGTACGAACGCCACGGCCGCCACCGGGCGGCGTGTCGGTCCAGGGCCGCGGGCCGGTCGGGGAGGCCGAGCGCGGCGGCGCCGCGGCGTACCCCGAGGTCGGTGGGGAGGAAGGTGTCGGGGTCACCGATGGCGCGGATCGCAACATACCGGGCGGTCCAGGCGCCGATTCCGGGCAGCGCGGTGAGCCGGGCGACCTGTTCCGCCCGGTCCACGCCGGGGTCGAGGTCGAGGTCACCGGCCTCGACCGCGCGGGCCACGGCCCGGATGGTCTCCCGGCGGGCGGCCGGCATGCCGAACGCGGCGTCCGGCAGCGCCAGCACCTCCGCCGCGGACGGGAACGGGCGCACACCCCCTTCCGGCCAGCCCCGGTCGTCCGGAGATCCGCCCGGTGACCGCCGTGTCGCGCGGGCTTCCGCGCCGTCGACGCAGGGGGCACCGGTCGCGGCGGCGACCAGCCGCGCCAGCGTGGCGCGGGCCGTGGCGACGGAGACCTGCTGGCCGACGACGGCCCGGACCGCCAGCTCGAACCCGTCGACGGCGCGCGGCACCCGGACCCCGGGCTCCTTCGCCACCAGCTCGGCGAGTGCGGGATCGGCGCCGAGCACGGCGTCCACCGCCTCCGGGTCGGCGTCCAGGTCGAGCAGCCGGCGGCACCGGGCCACCGCCGGGGCCAGATCCCGCACGTCGGCCAGGCGCAGCGCCGCCGCGACGTACCCGGGCAGCGGGGTCAGGGCGACCTCGGCGGGCCCGTGCGGCAGGCGCAGTCCTCGCCGGTACGTCCCGTCCCGCACCTGCTCCGTCCCGGGTACGGCCCGCCGGGCGAGGAAGTCGAGCAGCGCGTCGGCGTGCAGCGGCGGCCGGTACGCCAGCCGGAGGTGGACCGTCCCCGGGGTGGCGTTCCCGGCCCGCGCCCCCGGGGGCCCGCCTCCGGCTCTGGCCCCGGGGCGGCGGCCGGTGGCGCGCAGCGCGGACGGCGTCGCCGCGTACACCTCGCGGATCGTGTCGTTGAACTGCCGCACGCTGCCGAAACCGGCGGCGAAGGCGATCTCCGCCAGGCCGAGGTCGGTCGTCTCGATGAGGACGCGGGCGGTCTGCGCCCGCTGCGCCCGGGCCAGGGCCAGCGGCCCGGCGCCGACCTCCGCCACGAGCATCCGGTGCAGGTGCCGTTCGGTGTACCCGAGCCGGCTGGCCAGCCCGGGTACGCCCTCCCGGTCCACCACGCCGTCGGCGATGAGCCGCATCGCCCGCCCGACGACGTCGGCCCGCACGTCCCACTCGGGCGAGCCGGGCGTGGCGTCGGGCCGACACCGCCGGCAGGCGCGCAGGCCGGCGCGCTGGGCGGCGGCGGCCGACGGGAAGAACCGGACGTTCTCCCGCCGGGGGGTCACGGCCGGGCAGGACGGTCGGCAGTAGATGCCGGTGCTGAGCACGCCGGTGTAGAACCAGCCGTCGAACCGGGGGTCACGGCTGCTCACCGCCCGGTAACACCGCTCGAAGTCCAGCTCCACGCCCCGATCCTGCCGCGTCCACGACCGGTCCGACTGGCGGGAATCGGACCTGGGCGTCGACGCCCCGGCCGGCGTCGTCGTGGTTGGCCCCCGCACGTCGACGCCGGCCGCGGTGCCCGCGCCACCCGTGTGGAGACGACGGAGCCGGGTCTCGTGAGCCGGCGCCGACACACCCGCGTCCCGTGCCCACGGGGAGGAGACGGGACGTGGCGTCGACCACGGTGTCGCCCCGCCGCCGGGCGGAGTGCGGGCGGTGGCGACCTCGTAGACTCGCGGGAGGCCGACCGGCCGGCGTCGCCGGACGGCAGACCGCGCGCCCGCGCGGGGGTGACACCGACCGCGGGGCAACGAGAGAGAGCAGTCGCGTTCGCATGAGTTCACTGACCATCGGGATCGTCGGCCTACCCAACGTCGGCAAGAGCACGCTGTTCAACGCGCTGACCAAGAACGACGTCCTCGCGGCGAACTACCCGTTCGCCACGATCGAGCCGAACGTCGGGGTGGTCGGGCTGCCGGACGACCGGCTCGGGAAGCTCGCCGAGATCTTCGACTCTCAGCGGATCGTCCCGGCCCCGGTGTCGTTCGTCGACATCGCCGGCCTGGTGCGGGGTGCCTCGAAGGGGCACGGGCGGGGCAACGCGTTCCTGGCCAACATCCGTGACGCCGCCGCGATCTGCCAGGTCGTCCGGGTCTTCTCCGACCCGAACGTGATCCACGTCGACGGCAAGGTGTCGCCGCGTGACGACATCGAGACGATCAACACCGAGCTGATCCTCGCCGACCTGCAGACGCTCGAGAAGGCGCTGCCCCGGTTGGAGAAGGAGGCCAGGTCCCGCAGGGACCGGGTCGGGATCGCCACCGCCGCGCGGAAGGCGGCCGAGCTGCTCGACAGCGGGGTGACCCTGTACGCGGGGGCGGCGGGCGCCGGCATCGACGTGGCCGAGCTGCGCGAGCTGCACCTGCTCACCACCAAGCCCTTCCTGTACGTCTTCAACGTCGACGAGGCGGAGCTGGCCAACGCCGAGCTGTTGGACGAGCTGCGGGCGCTGGTCGCCCCCGCCGAGGCGATCTTCCTGGACGCCAAGGTCGAGTCGGAGCTGACCGATCTCGCGCCGGAGGAGGCGCGGGAGCTGCTGGAGTCGATCGGGCAGTCCGAACCCGGCCTCGACCAGCTCGTCCGGGTCGGCTTCCGGACGCTCGGGCTGCAGACGTTCCTGACGGCGGGGCCGAAGGAGGCGCGGGCCTGGACCATCCCGATCGGGGCGACCGCCCCGGAGGCCGCGGGCGTGATCCACTCCGACTTCCAGCGCGGCTTCATCAAGGCCGAGGTCGTCTCGTTCGACGACCTGGTGGAGGCCGGCTCGATGGCCGCCGCGAAGGCGGCGGGCAAGGTGCGGATCGAGGGCAAGGACTACGTCATGCAGGACGGTGACGTGGTCGAGTTCCGTTTCAACGTCTGA